>JBIKYV010000229.1:0-4386 GCA_044355075.1 Prosthecobacter sp. | reverse complement strand
TTCGTGAAGTCACCGCGAACGGACGATACTGGGAAAATGGAGCTTGGGTCGAAACGAAACCTTTGGAGATCAAAAGCAGCTTCAGCTTTCCAGACGGTATCGGGCCGAAAAATATCTACTGCCTCTACCACGAAGAATTAGAAAGTTTGGTGAAGCACTTCGATATACAACGCGCACGTTTTTGGATGACGTTTGGAGACGCTTATATCAAACACATGGAAGTTCTGGTAAACGTAGGCATGACTCGCATTGACCCTGTTATGCACAAAGGCACGCCCATTATTCCGATTGAGTTTCTCAAAACGCTACTTCCAGAACCTGGCACACTTGGACCAGACACAAAGGGCAAAACCTGCATCGGCAACTGGGTCGAAGGCACAGGCAAGGATGGACAGCCTAAGCGATACTACGTTTACAACATTTGTGATCATCAGGAGTGCTACAAGGAAACCAACTCGCAAGGCGTCAGCTACACCACCGGCGTGCCAGCCATGATCGCAGCCCGCCAGCTACTCACCAATCCCAGTGAGTATCGTCGGCCCGGCGTCTGGAACCTGGAGCAGCTGAATCCAGACCCATTCATGGCCGACCTCAACGCCTACGGATTGCCTTGGGTGGAAACTTGGCCAACTCAACCTCTACCCGTCGAATCCTAACCTTGAGATAAGTTTGTTACTCGAGACGAACTTGTGACATTTCGGCTATCTTCGATTTCATACCGCCTAGTCGAAAGGGAGGTTCGTAATCACGGACATGACACGAACAATCCGATGGTTTGCATGGATCGTTTTTTTAACGATGCTCGCCGTCACCACCTGGGCTAGCACGCACTGTGCGCTTTGGGCGATTCCTCCAGAGATCATTGGGCATCCTTGGTTCATCGCCACTCTGGCAGATACCTACTGGGCTTTTTTAACCTTCTACCTTTGGGTCTTCTATAAAGAGAGTCATTGGCTGGCTCGCGTCGTTTGGTTACTTGGCATTCTGCTTCTGGGGAATCTTGCGATGGCCATTTATCTCCTGGTGCAGATCACCAAACTTCCCCAAGGAGCTGGATTTGAAGCTCTGCTGCTGAAGGAGCCCCAAAAGCCATGACGCTCTCACTCACCATCGCGGCATTTCTTTTTCTTTTCTTCTCATTGGTCTGGTGGCTGTGCGTGAAGATCAATAATTACTCCTGGGTAGATGTGGCTTGGTCCCTCAGCTTCGCACCCGTCGCCTGCACTTTTGCTATGCGAGGTGAAGGCTGGGGGCCAAGACGGCTCGTCGTAGGCAGCCTCGTGGTAGCTTGGAGCCTTCGTCTTGGCATCTATCTTTGGCGTCGCGTTGGCGCACACCATCCTCGAGAAGATGCACGCTATGCTGTCCTTCGAGAAAAATGGGTTTCTCATCTGCACCGAAACTTTTGGGGCTTCTTTGTCATGCAGGGAGTGCTGGTATGGCTGCTCATGCTGCCCGTAAATCTGATCTGCGAACGTCCTGAAACTCACTTTCATCCTTCAGAAATGATCGGCCTGGGGCTTTGGTTTTTGGCTCTGGTTGGGGAAGGCATCGCTGATGCACAACTCGCTGCCTTCAAAGGTTCTCAACCTGATCCAAAAGCCGTTTGTGATCGAGGTCTTTGGGCGTGGAGTCGGCACCCAAACTATTTTTTCCAATCACTGCTTTGGTGGGCACTCTTTCTCATGGCACTACCTGCGCCTTGGGGCTGGACAGCCATCGTTGCACCCATCGCGATGCTACACTTTCTCCTCAATGTCACTGGGGTGCCTCTTACCGAAAAACTCGCTCTTGAAAAGAGAGGTCATACCTACAGGGCCTATCAGAAACGAACCAGTTGTTTCATCCCCTGGCCACCTAAGCTTACGACGAGTGAGCAGATTGAGCGATGATCCGCCAACCGATGATTCAAGGCATACCCGCAGATGATTGTCCTTCTGAACAATATCATCGTCGGTGATACTATCCATAGTCTAGCAGATCAGCGGCAGCACCCCACTCTACTTATCGAGCGCAACTTACTTCATCCGTCTATCACCCAGCCACCGCACCGCATTCTGCACCACGCGTTGCGGCTCAACTTGCTGAAAGATGCCATAGGTCTCGTGACCGGGACGGAAGTAGAAAACGCGGCCCTTACCGACCTGCCACACGCAGCCGCTGCGGAAGTGCTCGCCCTTGTCCCATCTTTCCTCGAACACGACCTCATCCGGTGGCGGCACATGGAAGGGCTCGCCATACATCTCGGTGCGCGAAATGTCCCACTGCGCAGGCAAACCAGCGGCGATGGGATGCTGCGGCAGCAGCGTGGTAACATGCGAGGGCATGCCATCATTGCGATACACAGGGAAGACGCATGCGGGTAGAGTGAGCTTCCACACATTGCCCTCGCCCTTCTCGACAAAGGGGGTGATACGGGCAGCGCGACCGACGCCCTTGTAATACGGGGCCTCATTAAGAAACTCCCACTTCGCCGTGGCGCGATCGGCTTCGGGCAAAGCCTTGACCGCATCGGCCTTCGCCCGCTCTTGCATGAGCCGCACGAAGGGCTTGCCCCAATGCGTGGAGTGCAGGCCAATGAAGCCGATTTTACCCTCCATCACGCGTTTCACGATGGCCTCCATGCGAACATCGTCCTGATCCTTCACGCGACGATGACACCAAAAGATGAGCACATCGGTGGCATCCAGCGTGGCCTCGGAAAGCCCTTGATCCGCCTCGTCGAGCTTCGCCGTCTTTACCGAGAACCCCGGCAGCTTCGTCAGATGCGCGGCGATGGTCTCGCCTAGGAACGTGTCACCATAGCCCTCCTTTTGCTGCGGCTGCTGCTCGTCCCAAACAAGTACGCGGATGGGTTCGGCGGCAAAGATCGGGCCAACGAGAGCCGCAAGGAGTAAAACGATGAGTTTCATGGTTGGTAGAGGATGTGGAAACAGCGTGTCACTTCAACTCAGCAATCGCTGCACGCATGGCTGAGAGGACTTTCACGACTTCGGCGGCGGGGTCGTAGTCCTTGCGGCCCATGGCGAGCGTTTCGATGGGCACGAAGCCGCGATAGCCGCCATCGTGGATGATCTTCGCGACCTTCTTGAAGTCGGCAGGCGGTGTTTTGAGGCTGCTGCCTAGCGTTTCCTTGATCTGCCAGTTCACCGCGTGCGGCACCATCATCGCGATGTCGGCGTACGGATCAGCCGTGAAGTATTTGCCGGTGTCCACCAGCGCGCCACACCAAGCATGATCGACGCGTTTCAGCAGGCTGATGTGCTCCGCGCCAGTGCTGAGGAAGTCGCCATGATTCTGGACGGCGACAATGACGCCATCTTTCTCGCCATGCTCGGCGCACTCGCGCAGCGCCTCGGCCATCCACTTCTCGACCTCGTCGCGTGAAGCACCACCAGCAGCGCTCTGCCAGTCCTTCGAATTCTTTTGCTGCGGACCGGCAAACACGCGCACTACCGGTGCCCCCAGCCGCGCGGCGACTTCGATCCACCGTTTTGTCAAAGCGACACCTTCCGCACGCACGGCCTTGTCCGCCGTGGCGAAGTCGTTCTTCACGCCCGTGCCGCTGATGGTGATGCCGCGATCATGCGTGTAGCGCTTGATTCGAGCGATGTAGTCGCTCGAAGGCGCGTTCGGATAGCCGGGAAAGAAGTAGCCGGTGAGATCCACCGCCTCGATGTCATGCTTCACGCAGAAATCGCACACGACGAAGAGGTCGATGCCCGTCTTGGGATCGGCGATGTTGGCATTGAGCTGTTCGAGGAACGAATAGGCATTCAGTGTCGGCGTGAAGCGTGCTTTACCCATGCTCGGAAGCGGCGAGTAAGCCGCGTAGGACGTGGCGGCTCCGAGAGGAGCAACGGCGGCGAGTTGGAGAAGGCGACGGCGAGAATGTTTGAGCATGTTTTGCGAGGATTAATTCTTTAGAAGCGCTTGTCGAATCCTCTCCGCCACCTGCTTCGCCATGACGGATGACCCTTGGGGTTGAAAGTGGACATTGCGTGAGATTTGCAGCTCGGCCTGGCGTGGCTTCACCAGCGACCAGAGGTCGTTCCAGGTCACGCCTTCTTCCGTCATCAAGCGTTTGGCGACTTCGTTGTAGGTCAGCTCAGAGTCTTTGACATACTTCGCGGCATCGCTCTCTGGCACGGGCGTGGTGCTGGCGAAGATGAGTTTGGCACCCGTTTGCTTCAGCCGGGCGATGATCTGGCGCAGATTCTTCTCATAAACCTCAGGTGGCACGTTTTGATGCCCGCCGTTCGTCGGTGAGGCGTATTCGCCCTTCGAGTTCTTGTCGCGATCATCGGCGAAACGATAGGAGAGATCATGCAGGCCATGGTTGAAGTGAATCACATCCCATTTCTCGTTCGCATCCGGCAGCCAGCG
>JBIKYV010000205.1:0-5524 GCA_044355075.1 Prosthecobacter sp. | reverse complement strand
TGCAAAAGTTCCAGGGTAAGGGGCACCCCGATCTGCCTGGGAGCGTGGTTATCAGCGAAGGCAGCAAGCACCCTGGAGCCGGCTTTTTCGAGGCATCCTTTCAGCCTCTGGTCATTAACGACCCTAGCGCAGGCCTGCAAAATAGCCGCCGCCTCGCCAACCTGACAGAGCAGGACTTTGATTATCGTCTCGGCCTGAGTGCGCGCTTGAATGCTGGCTTTGAAAAAGCCTACCCCCAGAGTGGTGTGCGTGCCTATGCCGATGTCTATCAGGCTGCGGTGCGAGTCATGAAAAGTGCGGATCTCAAGGCCTTCGATCTTTCGCAGGAGCCCGCAGAGCAGCACCAGCGCTATGGCGAGAGCAAGTTTGGCCAGGGCTGCCTGCTCGCCCGCCGACTCATCGAGCATGGTGTGCGCTTCGTGGAGGTAGGCAATGGTGGCTGGGACATGCACCAGGAGATCTATTCCCGACTGCCGGAAAAGATCGCCGACCTCGATCAAGCGCTCGGTGCTCTGCTTGCGGACTTGGACGCGCGTGGCTTGCTGGGAGAAACGCTGGTCGTTCTCACCACCGAGTTTGGCCGCACGCCCAAGATCAACCCCAATGCGGGCCGTGATCATTACCCGAAGGCCTTCACCAGTGTGCTCTGGGGTGGCGGCGTGAAGGGCGGCTACGTGCACGGGAAAACCGACAAAGGCATCGAAGTCACCGAGGCCAAGATGAGCGTGCCGGACTTCAATGCCAGCATCGCCTACGCGCTAGGTCTGCCGCTCGATCAGGTGCTTTTTTCACCGAATAAGCGGCCCTTCACCCTCGCGGATAAAGGCCAACCTGTGCCTGCGCTCTTCGCATGAGGTGCTTTTCACCTTGTCCCAGGCCGTGTCCCATGCAGCCTGCGAACCTTGTGTTTTTGCCTCCCCGCTTTGTTCATCTGCTTTGGTTTTGCCCGCTGCTCGCTGGCTGTGGTCTGCTGCCTCCGCTCGGTCAGGGTAGATTGAAAAAAGACGTCGCGGCGGTTCAGGCCATTGCCCCTGGTCAATGGAGCGCGCTTCCCGCGATCCAACCTAGCGCTGCCACGGGCTGGCTGGATGACTTTCGCAGCCCTGCCCTCCGAACAATGGTCACGCGGGCGATCGAGGCCAATCCTGACCTGAAGGCCGCCGCTGCCCGCGTGACCCAGGCCCGAGCAGAGACGGTGCAAGCTGGTGCCGCCTTGCTGCCCTCCATTTCGGGTAGCTTCAATGCCTCCCGCAGCCAGACGCCGAATGACCAGCGCTTTTCCGGCCTGAGCTTCATCAACAACCGCTTCCGTTTGCCACTGAATGTGAGCTGGGAAATCGATCTCTGGGGTCGTGTGGCTGATGAGCGTTCGGCGGCTAAGGCGCGCCGTTTTGCTGCTGAGGAAGATTTTCATGCCGCGCGGCTTTCCTTGGCTGCGAATGCGGTGCGCACGGTGGTGACACTGGCTGAGGCGCAGAGCCTGTTGTCTCTGGCGGAGCAAAACGTGAGCACCCGGCGCATGCAGTTGGGCATTCTGGAGCGCCAGATGGAGCGCGGCCTGGAGCCTGATCGCGCCGCGCTCGATGTGTCGCTCGGACGTGCGGATTTGGCGCGAGCGGAGTCCATCCTGCAGCAGCGTCGTGCGGCTGTAGATCAATCTCGCCGCGCGTTGGAAGTGCTCATGGGAGGCTACCCAGCCGGGGCTGAGCGCGGCCTGGGAGGCCTGCCTAGTCTAGCGCGTAACATTCCTGCTGGGCTCCCCTCGGAGTTGCTGCTTCGACGCCCTGATCTGCGCGCGGCGGAGCGTCGTCTCGAGTCTGCTCTCCGGCTGGAAAGCTCTGCACGCAAAGCCTTCCTACCCAGCATCCGCCTCACCGGAGACTCAGGGCGCACTTCTCAGCGTACGGGAGATCTGCTAGTGCCTGAGGCTGCCTTTTGGAACATCGCCAGCAACGTGACCCAGAGCTTTTTTCAGGGGGGTCGCATCCTCGCAACTGTTCAGCAGACCGGCGCGCGCTATCAGGAACAGTTGCACACCTACACCAGCAGTGTGCTCACCGCCTTTCAAGAGGTCGAGACAGCGCTGGCGGGTGATGCCTTCCTGCGCGAGCAGGCGGTGGCACTGCAAACCTCGGCTGCGGAGGCCGAGCGCGCAGAATCTCTCGCCCAGGGCCAGTATGAAAAGGGGCTGACAGATGTGCTGACCCTACTGGATACGCGCCAGCGAGCTTTCGATGCCCGCAGTGCGCTCATTGCTGTTCAGGCCCTGCGTCTGAGGAATCGTGCGGACCTGCATCTCGCTTTAGGCGGTGAGTTTTGAGGGTTTTTAGGCCTCGGTTGGCGGTGAAGTGCATCGCTGCACACCCGGAGGAGTCTGGGAATGGTCGTGAGCTCTGACGTCCCAGCTTGTTCTTAAGGCTGAGCCAAGGCTCTCACCAGGCGGGCTGCATAAAAACCATCGTGGCCAGTCTCAGCAGGGTTCAGTTTTAGTTCTTCCTCCAGGGTCCACTCGGAGCCATGCGTGGCGAGGAACCTTTGAATCTGCTGCTCGTTCTCGCTCGGCAGGATGGAGCAGGTGGCATAGACCATCTTGCCGCCCGGCTTCACCATCGTGCAGTAGCGGGTCAGGATATCTTGCTGCTCGACGATGAGGCGATCGATCTCCACCTCGCTGAGCTTCCACTTGGCGTCGGGATTGCGACGCAGCACGCCGAGGCCAGAGCAGGGAACATCCAGCAGCAGCCGGTCGGCATGATTCGCGAGCCGTTTGATCGTTTTGCTACCCTCGATCAGGCGTGTCTCTGCCACGTCTACTCCTGCGCGACCGCAGCGCTTGCGCAGTTCCTTGAGCTTCCAGTCATGCACGTCTAGGGCTAGGATCTTGCCTTTGTTCTGCATGAGTGCGCCCAGGTGTAGCGTCTTGCCACCGCCACCTGCGCAGGCGTCGATGACTTTCATGCCAGGCTCAACTTGGAGAAAGGGTGCCACACGTTGGGAAGAGGCGTCCTGCACCTCGAACAGGCCCTCTTTGAAGGCTGCCATGCTGAAGACATTGTAGCGCTGCTGCATGACCAGTGCCGTCGGGATCGGCTTCAGCCCTTCAGTGATGAAGCCATCCTGACCTAGCCGTTCCTTCAGGCTGCGACGGTCGGTTTTCAACGTGTTCGTGCGCAGATAAACTTCAGCGGGTTGGTTCAGCGTCTCGCGGATGGCGGGCCAGGCTTCTCCTAGCTCCTGGGCACAGCGGCTATCCAGCCAGTCCGGTAAGGAAAGGCGGATCACCGCAGGCAGTTCCTGTTCGTTCTGGGCGCGCGCACGAAGGTCAGCGGCGCGGATGCCAGCCAGTTCATCAAAAAGCGGCAGTTCCTTGCCACTCAACAGCCACTGCGCGGCCCACACGCTCCAGAGCTGTTCATCGCCAATGCACTCGCGGCGTGCATGATCGGCATCGGGCAGCCCAGCTACATGCCAGAGCCTGCGCCAGTGACGCACGCACTCATAGACCGACTCGGCAAACAAGCGCCGATCACGGCTGCCCCACTTCGGATGGTTTTTGAAGGCAAACTCCACCGCCTTGTCCGAGTAGCGTCGATCGACAAAGATGTCATGGAGCGTGCGGATGATCTGGGCGATGATGAGGTGCGGAATTTTCACACCGAGGTGATGGCGCGGCTTGAAGCAGGAAGCAAGGGTGCGGGACGCAATTCAGGGACCGAGCCTTGGCGCTTCGGATCAGGCGACGGCGAGGGATGGACGTTGCTGACACGACAGACAGCCTTCGAGCTCTTGTCTGCATCCCTTTTGGGCGTGCCCAGCATGGGTGCGGTCCCGATGGGTGTGAGATGCCATTTGGATAAACCAAACATGACGAAAACATCCGTATGAAACGACCTGCTGAAGTCAAGGTTCGTCGAGTGATCGGCGGGTGGGGAGAGCCGGTCAAAAGCAGGCAGACGGCCTCCATGCTGCCCTGCAAGGGCGGAGCGCGGCGCAGTCAACACGGGCAAGCCCTGCGGGCCGTTGGCCCGTTTTGAACGGTAGCGTGCCGTGGATACGGAGATCCGCGCTCCGCGTGCCAGCCGCGCCGAAGCGCCAACGGAGCGCGGATTGCCAAATCCGCAGCGCCCCGACACACCAGACCGTGTGCCGACGCCGGTCATCCCCACCGCCCGACTTGGCCCTTCAGGCTGGAATCAGCGCCGGGCCGTTGGCCTGTTTTGAACGGTAGCGTGCCGTGGATTCGGGAATCCGTGCTCCGGTGTTGCCAGCCACGATCATCCCCGACCATGGCTCTTCGTAAAGTGCGCTGCTCAGAAACGAATAGTGGCTCGGCTTTGCTCCACCGCTTTGTTAGGCTCATTTTTTTATTCATAATGAGTCCATAGCCGAATGACTTTTATGGTCCGCGTGCTTTCGATGACTTCGTAAACTAACCGGTGCTGAATATTGATTCGACGGGAATAGGCACCGGCAAGATCGCCAACTAACTTCTCATAGGGGGGAGGTGTCGTGAATGGATCATTCGCGATGATGTCTAGGAGTCGCTCTGCTCTCTCCTTCAATCCCCCAGAGGCAAGCTTCATCGCATCCTTCTGCGCTTGCTTGGTATAAACGAGCGTCCAGTTCACCAGTCGAGGGAGCTTGAGCAATCAGCGGTCGGAGTCTGGAGTCCTTCCTTGATGGACTCGCGCATTCCGGGAACCGAAAGAAGGAAGAGCGTCTCTTGAATCGCACTCCAATCCTCTTGGGATACTAGGACGGCGTTTGCTCGCTTTCCGGTGATCTGCACTGGGATATGAGAGCTAGCCGTTTCGTCGATTAGCGTGTAAAGCTTCGCACGGGCCTTAGTGGCGGGTAAGGTAATCATGTCGAAAGCGTCCGCAAAAACGTGCGTCCGTCAAGTCTTCTTCTGCCTAACGCTTCGGATCAGGCGACGGCGAGCGCAAGACGTTGCTGACACGACAGATAGCCTTCGAGCCATTGCCTGCATCCGTTTTGTTCGGCCGGGTTGGTTGTGAATGGTAATCGTTCGGACATGTCGCTGTTCAGAGCAAAGGTTTCGTCCGGCGGCTCCACCGCTTCCGGCATTTGGGGTTGGACAAGGCACTCAAGCAAGCCTGACCTAACTCATAAACTCCAGTGTCATACCCCTCGGACGAAAAGACCTCATTCGAAGCCTCAGCCATGTTCGCCCACATATCCTCCAAAGTCTGATTCTTTGGTCGAGATGCCACAAGGTCTGCTGGATGGTCGTAGCTGTAACGGCAAGCTGCCACGTCCATCGAGTGATACTTACGGCACGCGAATGGCCGCACCTCATGGACTGAGCAAGCCCCATCAACGAGAAATGGACATTGAAGGTTTCGCGTCAAGTGCTCCTGAACCGAAAGATTGCGGGCCTGGTCTGCATGAGCCTGCAACCGACCCATCAGCGAGGCTCTCTCAGTGCTTGAAAAGCTCCGCTCCACGAAGTCGGAAATGGCAAAGGCCTCATGGGGCTTCACTGTCACTCGCAGATGACAGC
>JBIKYV010000065.1:0-18539 GCA_044355075.1 Prosthecobacter sp. | reverse complement strand
TCAAATCAATCCGACTCTTGCGACCTCGTGGAGCGCTTTGGGATTGATGCACAGGGAGCGTGGAGATCATTACCTGGCCATTTCTTGCCTCACACGTGCCATTCATGAGGATCCTTTAGAGCCGCGCTCGCACAACTACCTCGCCATCGCTATGCGCCAGCTCGGGTGGCATACGGCAGCGGAGTCTGCGCTACAGCGCGCCATTGAATTGAATCCGAGCTACGGTATCGCTCACTTTAACTTGGCTTTGCTTTACTCAGACCAGAAGCCGCCAAGCTTGGAATTGGCCAAGATTCACTACAAGAAAGCGCTAGCCCTAGGGGTGGAGAGTGACGAGTTGCTCGAGCGGAGGCTGAAAGAATGAAATGGGACCTTCAAGCGCAGTCCGAAGCATGGCGTTCCCGAGGTCTATGGAGAGAACTACGTGAAATCGAATCCGTCTCGGGAACTTTGATTCAGTGGAATGGGCGTGAGTTGGTGAATTTTTCCTCCAATGACTACTTGGGTTTGGCAGGTTCTAAAGAACTTCAAGATGCCCTCCACGAGGGTGTGGATCGCTATGGGGCTGGTGCAGGGGCTTCACGATTGGTTTGCGGCACACAGTCACCGCATCTTGCATTAGAAAAAGATTTGGCACAGTTCAAAGGGACGGAGTCTTCGCTGGTGTTCAGCAGTGGTTTTGCGACGGCTTTGGGTGTCATCCCAGCACTTGTCGGTCAGGGGGATACCGTCATCATCGACAAGCTATGTCATGCCAGTCTTGTCGATGCCGCACGGTTGAGTGGGGCTGTACTGAGGATCTTTCCACACAATCATCTAGATAGGTTGGAAAAGTTGCTCCAGACGGCGAAAGGCAGAGTTTTAGTCGTCACCGAATCCGTCTTCAGCATGGATGGAGATTGTTGTGACCTGGCCAACCTAGTCGGGTTGAAGAATCGTTATGGCGCTTGGTTGCTCTTGGATGAAGCTCATGCGGTCGGAGTTCTGGGGCCACAGGGCAGGGGATTGGCAGCAGCGCTCGGCGTCGAACGTGAAGTCGATCTGCACATGGGCACTTTGAGTAAGGCAATAGGTCTGAGCGGTGGCTATCTCGCGGCCAAGCGTGAGGTAATCGATTGGTTGATTAACCGAGCCCGCAGCTTTGTTTACTCCACCGCCATGTTGCCATCTTTGGCTCATGCTGCGAAAAAAGCTATAGAACTCGCCTCAGGGGTGGTCGGTGATGAAAGACGCAATGACCTCATGCGCCACCTCCAGCAACTGAATGGTGGTAGCCATTCCACCAGCGCTATTTTACCACTCATTTTGGGGGAAGAGTCGATGGCCCTATCTGCTAGCCACCGCCTGATGGAGGCGGGTTTTCTAATTCCAGCGATCCGCTACCCGACCGTTGCTCGCGGAGCTGCGCGACTGCGGCTTACGTGTACCGCAGCTCACACTAAGTCACAGATTGATGCGCTGCAAAAGCAACTCTCCCTTCAAGGTTTCCATTGATAGGTAACGCGGATCGTTTGATCAGCGCTCGGAGCCAGTACCAGATTGCCGCCAGCCAGACGTGCTCCCGGTGCTTTGATCGAGAGCGGTATCTGTCCTTTTAAGACAAAGGTATCTTCTTTGGCTTCGAGCGCACCTTTCGCGAGACGGAACCATGTGTTAGCGGGCAATGCCCCCTTAAGTTGCAGCGTGCGTATCACCGTTGGGTTACCCGTGGGTTTGTTGCCATCGCCACTCACAGTGTAGGTCTCTTGAACCTCGATGCCTTTCCACGTATAGCGGAAGGTTGGGTAGCGCTTTGCATCAAGGCTGTAGCCTTTCCAGACAAAGTCCTCGTATCGTTTCACTTTATCCCAAGTGGGCCATTCAGCCTGGGGATTGTTGGTGATGAAGAAGGCTGGAGTGACTTCTCCGGTAGGCTGAACTACATCGTAGCCAAGGGGACGTTGATGACCACCTCCGCGCGAGTTCCAGTGCATCGCTGCGTCCATGAAGCCGCCACGCCACAGAAGCGCGAGATTCATGCTCTCTACGCTCCAGGCGAGATTGATGCCACCAGGATAACCAACGCCGATACCACGATTGCCAGCTCCTGCGATGAAGTTACGATAAACAATCGGCTCTTCTTTGGGTGCCAAGACTATCGGCTCGAAGTCTTTCTTTTGCTTCGCTTTTGTACCGAACTGCCAACTAACAGGCTTCCATGTCGAGAGTGGGGTTATGTCAAAATGAGTGCTCTTCCAGGCAGCGAAAGCTTGGATATCACCTCCAGCTTGGAAGTATTCATACCGAAACTCATGCTCTCCCGCTTCGAGCTGGATGCTTCCTTCCCGAATATCACCTGCAGGGTGAATGCCGTCATACTGCACAACGGTCTTGCCGTTGATCTTAATGCGCACACCGTCATCCCCGGTGAGATAAAACCGGTAGAGGTCCTTTCTCGGAGCCGTGAGCTTACCGTTGAAAACGACGCCAAATTCGTTTTTGTAATCATCAAGTTTGATCTCAATGAGGTTATTCGGCACTAGCCCTTCGCGGTGTGGCTTGAGCTTTGAAAAGTCTGGCAGCAGTTGCCAATTTCCAAGATAAAGAGCAAACTTCAGATCCTTCAGCCCACCGCCCAAAGGCATCACTTTCATCTTGCCATTCATGGTCAGTGCATGGCCGGGGAATGTGCAGACGTAAGGATACTCGCCTGTTTTTTCTGGCGCTGTGAAGGTCAGTTCTTGATTTTCATGTGGGTTAAGCAGCTTGCTATTGAGCCAGATTCGCGGGTCATTAGGCAACCAGTTCCGTTTTAGAGCCTCTTCTGGCTTTTCCATCTGCTTGTTGGCCATTTCCACCGTATTGGTGCCTGGTTGGCAAAATACGATATTATGGGGCAAGTCATCGCCATTTTGGAAAATCAGTTTCACGGGCTGTCCTGGTCGAACGGTAAACTCGCTCAAATCATACTTCATCTGAGCCGTCATCGTTTTGAGGGTTACAATTTGGGCTTTTGGGTTTAGATCGACCGTATGGCTTGATTGAGCTGAAGGCTTCGCAACCATGGTCTTCATGGTTGGATTTTTGTCAGAATCGACGCGCAAAGGTCTTAGCCAGATATTGCGGAAGCGAACAGGATTGTTGTGGTCCTGTAGTGCGATGTCACTTTCCTGAACGGGGTTGGCAAACTCTCTCAAGTAGTGAACCACCACGCCATTGTGAATCACGGTTAGTCTGCCTTTGCCTCCAGTGTTGGGTTGTGCGTGCTCAAACAAGATGTCGTATGTTTGCCATTCCCCAGGTTTTCGGCTGGCATTCACCATGGGCGGAAATTGTCCGTAAAGGCCTGATGCTTGTCCATCTGGATAGGTGTCGTTTTGATAAGAATCGAGCACCTGAATTTCGGGAAAACCTGAAATAAAGACACCGCTGTTACCTCGGCCTTGGCCATTGCCAGAGATTTGGTCTGGAGTGCGCCATTCGATGTGCAGCTGGTAATCACCTCGATACTTCTCACGTGTGCGAATGCCGCCAGATTTCGGCGTGATCTGCATGTAGCCGTTTTCGATTTTCCAGCTTGGTTGATCATCACCTTGCGCTTCCTTTTTGGAATCTGCTTTCCATTGGGAGAGATCTTTTCCATCGAAGAGTACAATGGCATCAGATGGTGCCGCTCCTGCTTTCTCCTGACTGCTCAGCCCCGCAGGGGTTATGGTCTTCGGGCGAGGTCGCTGCATGTCATGTGCCCGATAGACCCCACCTGGGGTCAGGGGAGCTTCTTTGATATCCGCCGCAGCGAGTGAGGCAGACGTTAAAACGAAAATCAGGGAGAAACGCATGGAAAAAGGCGCCAAGCAACGGGCGGAAAAAGCGAAGTCTATCGGCTATCCTGAAGCTTCTCGAAAGTTCCTGTTGGCAAACCCCTCAGTTTTCGTTTAGCTGGAGCATCACAATCGCATCTGGAGAGGTGGCAGAGTGGTTTAACGCGTCGGTCTTGAAAACCGAAGTGGCCGTAAGGTCACCGTGGGTTCGAATCCCACCCTCTCCGCCATTTGAACTAAACAGAGTAAGACGATGCGACCCTGATCCATTTTCCATGATACTCATTCAGAAGGTAAGCGAACTGAGGCAATGGCGGCAAACGGCAGGCAGGGTTATACTTGTGCCGACAATGGGAGCTTTGCATGAAGGGCACGGGGCTCTCATTCAAGAGGCGCGACGACTCGCGGGCGATCAGGCGAAGGTGGTGGCGACCATTTTTGTGAATCCACTGCAGTTTGGCCCAGGGGAGGATTTTGATCGATATCCACGGACGTTGGAGGCAGATCTAGCGATATGCCAGGCATGTGGAGCGGATTTAGTCTTCGCGCCCGAGGTGAACGAGATTTATGCGCAGAACCGGAGTATTCAGATTTTGGAAAGCCAGCTATCTCGGGTGCTCTGTGGAGCCAGTCGCCCAGGCCATTTTGATGGTGTCTGCACCGTAGTCGCTAAGTTATTCAATCTGACTCAGCCTAATGAAGCTGTTTTTGGCAAAAAAGACTATCAGCAGCTCGCCATCATTCGCCGATTGGTTCGTGATTTGAATTTTCCCGTCGTGATTCATGGCATGGAGACCGTGCGTGAGTCGGATGGTCTGGCAATGAGCTCACGAAATCGCTACTTATCCCCGGAAGAAAGAGTCCAAGCTCCTGCTTTGCAAAAGGCCTTATCGCTGGCACATCAAGCTTGGCTTCATGGTCAGCATGACGCCCATAGACTGATGGAATTGGCGCGAAATTTCCTTTTAATGAACGCCTCCCTCGGACGTGAGGATTATCTTTCGCTGGTCGATAGCGCAGAACTCAAACCCATGAGCATCGCGCGACCTGGCTGCTTGATGGCGGTAGCTTGGTGGTTTGGCGGGGCTAGATTGATCGACAACATCGAGTTCAAATGATAGCGCACTCAAAAAGAGCCACATTGCTTCATCATTGAAATTGTTAGAAAGTTTAGGTTACGCTGTTCTGTCTTCACTTTCTGTATGCCGCTCCGCTCTGCATTGGTCAATCTAGCCATCACCTTCGCTCTATTGCTGGCCGTTGTCGTGACAGGGATCATCATGCGAGCTCGCCAGGAGCAGTCCGTTCTAGCTAAAGAGATCCCGATGGCTGGAGTGCTTGGTGGTATGGGGGAGGCTGGACGTGGACTTCCAAAATCGAGAGTGGATCAATTCGACACTCTGCTAAATCCTGTGCTGGTTGAGACATCGACGAATAAAGGTGACACTTTGCGAGTGCGTCATGGTTCAGAGGAATACGTCTTTGTCCTCTACTACATAGACGCTTTGGAAACAAACATGGATCACCCTTCCAAGGTTTCAGAGCAGGGGCGTTGGTTTCAGACGTCAGAAAAGACCGTAGTTCAGCTAGGGCAAGCCGCTGCTACTTATGTAACCAAGCTACTTAAAGCGAACCATTTTAACGTTCTGACTCGCTGGGAGCGAGTCCCCCATACAGAGCACTATTATGCTATCGTGAACGTCCAGCAGCCTGAGGGCTTAACGAATCTAGCCGACCTTCTTATTCTCAATGGCTTTGCACGTGTTGGTAGTTTGATGACAGAACTGCCGGATGATTCTAGAGACCAGGCTACTTATCTTGATGCCCTGCGTCGTTTGGATGAAAAAGCCCGAATCGCAAGAGCTGGAATTTGGGAGAGATCTTCAATGGCACTTCCAGCGAGAGAATGATCAAAATTTAAGGCGCGGATCGTTGCCGATCCGCGCCTGTCTTGGGGAGATTTGGCTTGTCAGTCTAGCAACGGTTGTCTTGTCTAATCGGATGCGATTTCTTTAACTACAAAGAGTAGTTGGCAGGTTGCTGCCTTGCGATTGCCTCTTATGCTCTTCGCATGAAGACATTTGTTCTGGCTCTGATTTCATGTCTATTTTTTATCCTTTCTTGTCCCGAGGTCATTGCAAATTCCACCAGTAGCTACTCTGGGAAAGTCGTTCTCATTCCAGTGGGGGAAGAAGATCTGATTGCTCGAGCAAGGTTCGAGTTCATGTCGCGCACCCTAGAGCGCTGCTCAAAGGAAGGGGCGGAGGCTGTCATCTTTGAGCTAGACACGCCTGGAGGTCTGCTATGGGACACCGTCGATCTGATGATGAATGATTTGCAGAAGCTGAAGGCGCGCAGCTTTGCATTCGTGAACACGCGGGCGCTTTCCGCTGGGGCGATGATCGCTGTGGCGACGGACAGCATCTACATGGCCCCAACGAGCAGTGCAGGTGCGGCGTCTCCCGTCTATGGAAATGGCCAAGAAATGGGAGATGCTGAACGCGCGAAAATGAACAGTGCCACCATGAGCATGGCCCGCGCTGTGGCCAAAAAGAAGGGACACAATCCAGCAGTCATTGAAGCCATGATCGACATGGGCAAGGAGCTGAAAGTAAACGGCAAATTGATTGATGGTAAAAAAGAGATCTTAACCTTGGATGCAGATCAAGCTGTCTCGCTTATGGATGGCAAACCGCTTTTCGCTAAGGCGATTGTGAAAAGCATTGATGATATCAAGAAGGCAGAAGGCCTCAAAGGAGAGACAGTGACTGCGGAACCCACCTTTTTTGAATCAGTGGCGATCTGGGTCACCAAATACGCGGCCCTCCTTATCTTGATTGGTATAGCCGGTGGCTATCTCGAGATGCAGGCACCAGGTTTTGGTTTGCCCGGTTTTATATCCGTGACCGCCTTTGGCCTCTTTTTCTTCGGCCATTATGTTGCTGGCAGTCTCGTAGGACAGGAGACGGCGGTCGCTGCTGCCGTCTTCATGGTCGGATGCATTTTTATCCTTTTAGAACTCATGGTTCTGCCTGGAACCATGGTCTTGGGCATCCTAGGCTTTATCTGTGTGATGGCAGCCCTCATTTACACCATGTCAGGCTGGGAAGTGGCTCCGACTTCTGTACCAGTGCCTACCGGGGAATCTTGGGTGTTCGATCTTTCGCACTACGCGCTTGGGTTGAGAAATTTCGCTTTGGGTATCCTGGGTGCAGCCCTGGTCATTTTGATGGCGGCTCGGTATTTACCTGAAACGCGTCCTTTTCAGAGACTCGTGCTCGATGCCGCCGCTGGTGGCAATGCGGCGGTGACTCCCGCGATGGCCATGGTTCATAAAATCAAGGCTGGGGATACCGGGTTGGCTGTTAGTGCCTTACGTCCTTATGGAACTATCGAGGTAGGTAATCACCGCCTAGAAGCGATGATCGAAGGCGGATACCTCCATACGGGTGCCCCGATTCGAGTGCGTGAAGTCGTAGGTGCCAAAGTGATTGTTGAGGCCATCGGATGATTCTGTGCATGCTTTTTTGCACAATGCTTTCAAAAAGAAATTCCACGAATCAAGCCATAGAGATTTCCAGGCTCATTCGTTCACACGCTTAGCGCATGATAACGCAGGTGAACTTGCCTAACCAGCTTGGGCTGATGAGCTTCCAAAACTTGTGATGTGCCTTAATGTTCTGAAGTTTGATCGTGAATCATCATCCCTCAGTGAACTCAAAATGATGCCATCATTGCTCTATGTGGAGCCACAAGTCGCAAGCTGAAGTTCTTTTTATCGAATGACCGGAAGTCCTAGATGATAACCGACATGGGCAAAAGTCAGGCAGCTTCAGCCATAGCTTCAGGCTCCTCCTTGAACTCCAGTTCTTTTTCGATGCGAAGATTTTGAATGATGTCCGCTTGGCGCTCAGGGGTGTTCTTGCCCATGTAGTAAGAGAGTAATTCCTTAATATTCTTGTGTTCAGGCAAGATCACAGGCTCAAGTCTCATCTTCGGTCCGATAAAGTGTTTGAATTCATCAGGGCTGATTTCACCCAAGCCTTTGAAGCGGGTGATCTCTGCATTCTTGCCACAACGATGAATGGCACGTTGGCGTTCTTCATCACTGTAACAATAAAAGGTCTCGCGTTTGTTTCGAACACGGAACAGCGGCGTCTGTAAGATGTAAAGATGTCCTTCCCGAACGTTCGGGATGTGCGCGAGTTCGGGGAAAAACTGCAGGAAAAAGGTGATCATGAGCAATCGGATGTGCATGCCGTCCACATCTGCATCGGTCGCTAAAACGATTTTGTTGAATCGAAGATCTTCGATCTTTTCATCGATCTGTAAGGCGTTGGCGAGTAGGTAGAATTCTTCATTCTCGTAAACAACCTTTCGGGTCAGGCCAAAGCAGTTGAGAGGCTTGCCGCGAAGGCTGAAGACAGCTTGTGTTTCGACATCGCGGCTTTTGGTGATGCTGCCAGAGGCGCTATCACCCTCAGTGATGAAGATGGTGCTTTCGTCCCGACGCTTGTCTTTGGTGTCCAAATGAATGCGGCAATCGCGTAGTTTTTTGTTATGAACTTTAGCCTTACGGGCATTTTCGCGGGCAGCTTTTTGGATGCCGCTGATTTCTTTGCGCTCCTTTTCGTTGGCCAGGATTTTCTCTTGAAGTGATTTTGCCACATCACCGTGCTTGTGCAGGTAATTGTCGAGCTCCTTGACAACGGTATTGATGATGTGAGTGCGGAGGTTCCGACCATTGGGCTCCATGTGAGTCGAACCCAGCTTAGTTTTGGTCTGCGATTCAAAGACAGGCTCTTGAACCTTAACTGACACGGCGGCGATGATGCCGGTGCGCACATCGCTAGGCTCAAACTGCTTTTTGAAAAACTCCCGGCATTCCTGAACCACAGCTTCACGGAAAGCAGCCAGATGTGTTCCACCTTGAGTCGTGTGTTGTCCGTTGACGAAAGTATAGAATTCTTCGCCGTAGCCACTGCCGTGAGTAAATGCGACCTCAATGTCTTTTCCATCCAAATGAATGACAGGATATTGAGGGCTTTCGGTCAGCTTAGCAGCGATAAGGTCACGAAGTCCTTCCTTTGACTTAAAGTTTTCACCATTGAGCCTCAAGGTGAGGCCTGGATTTAACCACGCGTAGTAGCGAAGCATCTCACGGATGAAATCGAGGTTGAATTTCACCTTCGAGCTGAAGGATTCGGGGTCGGGTCGGAAAGCAATACGAGTTCCGTTGTCTTCCTCACAAGACTGAGGTTTGACCATGTCCTCTACGATTTGGCCTCGGCTGAATTCGATGCAGCGCGTTTGCTTTTCACGAATGGCTTGAATCTTAAAGAACTCCGATAGGGCATTGACGGCCTTGATGCCCACGCCGTTCAGGCCAACAGAGCGTTTGAAGACTTCACTATCATACTTTGCCCCAGTATTGATCTGTGCTGAACACTCCATCAGCTTTCCAAGCGGAATGCCGCGACCGTAATCACGGATGCTGCAAAGATTGTCTTCCGTGATTACGATCTCGATGACTTTTCCATAGCCCATGACGTGCTCATCGATGCAGTTGTCGACGACCTCTTTGAGGAGAACGTAGATGCCGTCTTCAGGCTGTGAACCATCACCTAATTTGCCGATGTACATGCCAGGACGGAGGCGAATGTGCTCGCGCCAATCGAGAGATTTGATGCTGTCTTCCGTGTAGTTGTGCGCTGGGGTGGACATGGGATCAAGAGGTGAAGAGTCGTGATGGCCAGACTGGCATGGCTCTGGCTACCTTTTCGCTATGGGTGAAGGGGGGCATAGAGTCAAATGGCGCGTTGCTGTTCAGAGATTCGCTTTTGATGATGAGCGGCTTTTTTTACGAAATTGCGGTCCTTTTCCGGGGTTGGCAGTTCCTTATTTTGTGACAATGAGAGAGATGCGATGCTTGCTTCGTCCTGTTTATCTAAGTTTATTTTGCTGCCTTGTGGCTTCCAGCGAGGCGTTTTGTCATCAGGTGCCCAATATGACGGTTGAGGCCGATTTTGCCGTTGGCGGCATGTATGAGTTAAGGATTAATCTCGACCCAAGAGTCTTTCTGTCACGGAATCCATCAGCTCTAGCACCTTTGGATGCTTCTTGGTTTTTGGAGCAGACCCCAGAACAGCGTCAGCAAACCTTTCAACAAGCAGAGATTCTGCTGAATGCTCAACTCAAATTCATGCTAGGAGCCAGTCAGGAAGCTATGCCCAAGATGGAATGGCAGCCACTGGACGGAGCTACGCAGACGCCGATGCATGAAGAGACTGAAGAGGTTCATTTCTTGGCAACCTTGCGCGGAAAGGTGCCGGAAGGGGCAGGGGATTTTGCGCTCGGTTACGCCAAAGAGGCGCAAGTCAGCCTGATTCTTATCGTCAAAACTCCTGAGGTGTCTGATCCTCGTGTTCAGGTCATGTTTCCTGGGGAGAGTAGCCGCGCTATGCGCGTGCCTTCGAGTCCAAGTCAAGCATCCTTGGCCATAAGTTCGGATACCGCCAAAACTTTGGAGCAAAACGTCCCGCGATTCAATAGCTTAGGCGGATGGGCATTCGTTGTGCTTTCCATCATCGCGTTGGTAGCTTGGTTTCGATCCAAGACTAACCCATAGAGGCTTGGCCAGGTATTATTCGTGAAGGGTTGATCTCTAGGCAAAAATGCAGTTTTTTTCATGAGTTTGAGGCGGCATTGCTCATGTCACTGATATGCTGCTAGGTTCAAGATAGCAGCCCAGTGATTCAACAGTGTATTCAGAGTCTGGTGTAACCTTGGGATAAGATGGTATCCATCTTATGGATCATGGATTGAACTCGCTCAGGTTGTTCTGCGGCCAAGTCCTTCTCTTCGCCAGGATCTTCGGTTAAGTGATAAAGCTGATAAGTGCCTGCTTTTTCATGTCGTTTTTGTGTCGTTATCACAGCTTTGGAGGCTGCCTTTTGCTGGAGTCGTACCAGTTTCCATGCGCCCATGCGTAGCCCTAGGTTCGTGCCGTTGTTGTCCTGCTGGAGTAAATGATCCCGGCCCTTGGCTCCTGGTGTGCCGAGGAGGGCTGGCATGACATTAAGGCTATCGAGGCAGGCTTCCTTGGGCAGGGGCACTCCTGTTAGGTAGGCTAGGCTTGCAGCAAGATCGATCGTGCAGACGATTTCATCGGAAACTCCAGGTTGAATTCGTCCCGGCCAATTCACGATGAATGGCGTGCGAGTGCCGCCTTCCAGCACGCTGTATTTGCCCCCACTCAAAGGGCCTGCGGGTCGGTGGTCTCCGAGTTTTTCGACGGCACCGTCCGCGTAACCATCGTCCAACACCGGGCCATTGTCGGAACAAATCACGATGAGTGTCTGGTTTTGCAGGTGGTTCTGTTTCACCGCTTTTACAATTTCGCCAACACTCCAATCGAATTCAACGATGGCATCCCCACGAAAGCCGAGTTTGGTGCTGCCTTGGAAGCGTTCGTGCGGCATGCGCGGCACGTGGATATCATGGCTAGCAAAGAAAAGAAAAAAGGGCTGCTTGCGGTGAGTGGTGATCCAATCCGCAGCTTCCTTTGTCCAGGTATCGGCCAGATCTTCGTCACGAAAACGTGCAGCCTGTCCGCCTGTATAGAAGCCGATACGCCCAATTCCATTGTGGATGGTTTGATTGTGCCCGTGCGTCCAATTCATGCGCAGTGTGCTGCGATGCGTGATGCCCGTGGGGTGTTCCGATGAGGGAGTTTTGTCTCCCACCCACAGCGGATCATTGATGTTTAGGTTTCTGACCCGATGATCTTCGACAAACACTTGTGGCACACGATCGTTCGTGGTGGGCAGCAGCAGGCAGTGATCAAAGCCGATCTCAAGAGGGCCTGGTTTAAGCTCGCCATTCCAGTCGGGTTTGGGATCTCCTAACCCGAGGTGCCATTTCCCAACAACCGCAGTGGTGTAACCTGCTTTTCTCAAAAGACTCGCCAACGTCTCAGTGCCTGATTTGATCAAAGCGGGCCCATTGGGCGGTGCCACGCCTGTACCCTTCTGCCGAAAAGCGTAGGTGCCTGTCAGCAAGGAGAAACGTGTGGGAGTGCAGGTCGATGCGCTGCAATAGCCGCTGGTAAAACGAAGGCCTTCTGCTGCCAGTTGGTCCAGATGCGGTGTCTTGACCGCTTTCGCTCCGTAGCATCCTAGATCTCCATAGCCCAGGTCATCTGCCATGATGACAATGATGTTCGGAGTCTCTACAGCTGTCAGGAATGAGCATGTGAGAAGTGTGCAAGCGAGGAGTATGAATCGAATCATCATTGCAGGCAAAACGTGCCATGGATCGCTCATTGCGCTAAAAAAGTGTGCCAATCAGATCCGCAAAGCTTTGCGGATGACATGAGCTCGTCGCAGATTTTCCTCTGCTCTCGGTGATTCTATATGCCATTTTATCACCCAGCTTATTCGCGACCTTGCGCAGCCAGCTTAGCCTTCAATGTGGCGATTTCCGCTTGTTGCTTGGCAGATTCGAGGCGGGCTGATTTGAGTTCGTCATGCACTCGAAGGAGATCTTTTCCCAAATTTCGGTGATGGTGTTCAGCTTCTTCGAGTTGCTGATTCAGACGCTGAAGTTCTTCCGCAGTTGGGCTGTTGATGGCATGGCAATGAATGGCTTCGGTAGCAGTGTTCAACGTAACTTCCCCACAAGGGATTGGGCGCGCTAGCGGTTCAGTGGCTGATGTTGTTGACGTATGATCCTTTTTAAGGCTGATGAGTTGGCCTCGCCAACGCCAGCCTAGCCAAAAAAAGACACCTGCTGCGGCGATCAGCAGCAGTGACATTTGTGTGATGAGCCAGAGAAATCCTTGCATGAATGGTTAGCGGTCAGTCGCCTGCTGTTCCTGAGTCGTCAGGGTTTTCCAGTGGTGGCGCAAATGGTCAAAGCTATCAAGAAAGCTGTCTTCCGCCATCGCTGCAGGGAAGTCTGTGGGCAGAATCCCGGTGCTCGCGATGGCTCCAGGCTGAAAGATTTGGCTGCTCGCTGCGCACGTATTCCAGATAGCTCCAGGTCGTGCAAAAGCGATGATCCCTCTGCTGCTGGACCTAGGTAGATCGGGGAAACTGCGCAGAGTTTCCTGAATATTGCCCGCAGGCTGTTCACAGGTGCCTCGTGCCAGCAGCGCATCGCCCAAGATGACTGCGCGACCTGCGTATTTCTGGCGAGCTGCTTCGAGGAGCTGTGTGCGAATGTTTTCCTCGGCTACCTGACCTGCTAGGATGACCTTCTGAGGCAAAAGCGTCAGGGTCAAAAAGCTAGGCTGAAGTCGTGCCGGCAGCTTGGGGATACCCTTGCTGCCACCTTGCAGCCAATCCAAAACCATCCGCCCGTCTTCAGCCAAAAGGCCAGGCGGCAGGTCCTTCGGAAGGAGCGATTTCCATGGCTCGGTTTCTGCACCCACTTGCACATCCAGGCTTTGCCATGCCGCGCTAGGCAGCCCGAGATGTAGGCTCTTTTCCTTTAGCGCTGCTGACTCCTGTCTAGGCATGAGGGCCTTCAGTGCACCCAAGTCACCAACACTCCGCCGCTCTGCGTTCACCCGCAGATCATCGAGCACGCGCCGTTCAGGAAATGCGTCAATCAGGGCATTCAGCAGCTCACGTTTCAGAGTGAGGCTGGCCACCTCTCCACGCACTAGCATTCGTCCCTCACGGTGAGCCACGAAAACATGCGGCGGAGGCAATCGCGATTGGCGTTCAGCTTCCTCTGCAATCTTGCGCTGCTCCTTTTGATAGCGACGCAGATGCCCTAGTTCTGGAAGGAGCAGCTTTTCCCAGGCAAGCTTGTCGATACCCATGGCGAGAATTTGTGTCTTCAGCACGTCATCTGCCGCATCGATGATGAGTCGCTGCCACGGCCCGCCAATCCGGGCGATCTGTGCCTGAGCGCTATCAGCTCCAGCGTTCCAGCGTGGGATCGGAGGCTGCGTCAGGGTCACTTCGACATCGGTGGCCTCATCATGCAGATCTTTAACCGCTTCCACCTGAGGATCGAGGTAGCCCCCTGCTGCGCTCCACACGCGTCCCAACAGCGTGGAAAGATCGTGCGCTTCCGCATCGCTAGCCGCCTGGCCGATCAATCGTCCACGTGCGCCATGGGCTGCGATGAAAAGCCAGCCACTGGGGTAGGGGACCTCTTGCATGGCATCATCCACAGCAGTCACTGGATTGAAATCTAGGCTCGTCCAGCTCGGCACTCGCACTCCTGTGCGCAAGGCCTCGACCAGCGCGCGCCGTTGCGTTTCAGTGCGTACCTGCCCCTGAATCCGTAGCTGCTGCCCTGACACCTCAACTTGCGGAGCTGCATAGCCCGTGGTGAGCTCCTGAATCACGGCCCGTGCTGCTGCCGCCACGAGTCGCTCCAGAACTGGTGCCAGCCATAGCACTGCCACCAGCCAAAAGGCCAGTAGCCAGGCACCTGCTGTGCACCACCGTCTCATGTTCATAAGTCAAAAAAAGGGACAGAAATTCGAATTTCCCAGAATCCTCGCCAGATGTGGCAAATCCACAATCGCGAAAGCACATGAAGCACGGCTTTTCCTGCCACCCTTCTTAACCCTCGTGCCCGTCCTTGCCCGCTGCAGGTTTCGCATCCACTTTGACCGCTCTTTTTTCCGCCACCATGCCCTCGCTCCACCTTCAGCCTGATTTCGATGCCTTCCGCGCCCTCGCTGCGAAAGGAAACCTCGTCCCGGTGATGGCGGAGCTAGCCGCAGATTACGAAACACCGCTTTCTGCGTTTCAAAAAATCCACGACGGTCGGTCAGCCTTCCTTTTGGAATCAGCTGAGCTTACTCAGCATTCGGGGCGTTACTCACTTCTCGGCAGCTCACCCCGCCTCATTTTTACAGCGAAAGGCCGGGAGATCGAAATCGAAGAGCGCGGTCAGATACGTCGCTACACCACTGCCACGGATCCCCTCGAAGAGTTGCGTCAGATCATGCAGCCTTACCAACCCGCAGGAGCTGCAGACATCCCCGTCTTTCACGGCGGTGCGGTCGGCTACCTCGCCTACGATATGGTTCGCTTCTTTGAGCACACGCTCCCAGCTCCGCCTAAAGACGAGCTCGTTCTGCCGGACATGGTCTTCCTGGTTACCGACACCGTCCTCATCTTCGATCACCGCACCAGACGTCTTCGTGTGGTCGCGAATGTGCATACTGATGAACACAGCAACCTTCAGGCGGCTTACGATTGGGCTCGTGTACAAATCGAAGCGGTCATCGCCAAATTGTCGCAGCCACTTGCCGTTAAACCGCTGCAGACCTTTGCTCCCGTGCAAAACGACCAGTTGCCACCACCTGTCAGCAACACCACACGCTCGGAGTACGAGGGCATGGTCGCCAAAATGAAAGAATACATCAGCGCGGGGGATATCTTCCAAGGTGTGCCTTCCCAGCGCTTCGAGACCACCTACACTGGCACTCCAGTGGATCTCTTCCGTGCTCTCCGGCACGTGAATCCTTCGCCGTACATGTTCTGTCTCGACCTACCGAGTGGGTTCTCCCTCGTCGGTAGTTCTCCCGAGGTGCATGTGAAATGCCTGGATGGCAAAATCGAGATTCGCCCCATCGCTGGCACGCGCTGGAGAGGCAAAACCAAGGCCGAAGACGATGCCCTCGCGGCTGAACTACTCGCTGATCCGAAGGAGCGTGCGGAGCACATCATGCTCGTCGATCTCGCTCGTAATGACGTCGGCCGTGTCGCCGAATATGGCAGCGTCGAAGTCACCGATCTCATGATCATTGAGCGCTACAGCCACGTCATGCACATAGTCAGCAACGTCGAAGGTCGGCTCCATGGCGATAAAAATGCCTACGACGTCATGCGTGCCACATTCCCAGCAGGGACGGTTAGCGGAAGCCCCAAGGTGCGTGCCATGGAGATCATCAATGAAGTCGAAAAAAGCAAACGCTGTGCCTACGCTGGTGCCGTGGGTTACTATGGCTTTGATGGTAACCTTGATTCCTGCATCGCCCTTCGCACTTGTGTTGTGAAGGACGGCAAAGCCTATGTTCAGGCTGGAGCCGGTGTTGTTGCCGATTCTGATCCAGCGGCTGAATACCAAGAGACCGTCAACAAAGCCACGGGCATGCTTCGCGCCATCGAATGGGCCCGCCAGCTCGGCGCTTGAGAGGATGGTTTTAAACCTGCCTTGAAATGAAAAACAACAGGGCATGCGATGAAGCCTGCCCTGTTGTTTTTTAGGAGTGAGGAATGCCTCAAGGTGCGGGGGGGCCAAGAGTGACTCTACCGACTTCTGGGTTCAGGTCATTCAGGCGGTTGCTTTGGAAGAATCCGTAGCCACCTTTGGCATTGCCTTTCTGCAGCAGGATACCGCGGAACGTTGGATTGACAGTCGATGGGCTTGTCCAGTTCGGAGTGAAGCTGCCGTTGATCGCACCCAGAGTCGAGTTGGCATTTAGCATGAAGGTTCTGTTCGTCGCAGGGACACGCGTGATGACACTATTGATGATTCGCGTGGCATTGACGATGATCGATGGGGAAAGCTTGCCATCGCTGATCACGAGCTCACTATTCCTAACATTCACCGCGCTCGTGCTCAGCCCAAGCGTGGTTTGTAGGGTGCTAGTGCTCTGATAAAGAGCACCTATGCCATAGAGGATGATGCCCTGAGGCCATCCTGAAGTGTAAAGCTGCGTGGCAACCGCTCTCGCAGTGACCCCAGGTCGCTCAATGACGGCAGCGCGTGTCCATAAAAGGTCATCTCCCGTCACATCGCTATCAGCCTGCGTTGCATCAAATTTCAACGTACCGCTGAAGGTGCCAGTCAAGGTGCCTCCACGCGCGGCCATGCCTGGTGTTAGCAATTGCGCGAAGAAGGTACCCTGTTGTCCACTTACCAAACCGCCAGACGCTGTCCAGTCCGTGCCATCGGCCAAGATACCGACGGCCGTGAAGGTGCCTAAGCGTGAAAGGGTGATCGTGCCGAAGCCGTCTCCTTGTGGGTAGGTCGTGCGATCTCTTGAGATCGGCTGTGTTTGGGCAGGCAGCGCTAGGCTATAGAAGCCGCTTGCTGGGTTGGTTCGATTCATGAGGGCATTCGGAATCAGATTCGTGGGGGTGTAGGCGATGCGCTCCAAATTCCCGCGACTCAAGGTGACGGTAGCTCGTTGAACCTGAACACCGATCTGCCCGGAGGCATAGGTCAGGCTCAAGCTGTCGCCATTCGCTAGGCTGAGCGTCGTCTGCATCTGCCCGGCGACATTAAAGATGGAACTGCCATTACCCATGAAAATCGCAGAAAAGCTCGTCGTTGTGCCGTTGTAGAGCAGTCTGCCGGAGAAGGCTCCCGTCGTGGGTGTCAGTGTGCCTGTTAGCCAACCCACTCGATCCAACCCTGGGCTGTTGCCCGCTTCAGGGCGTACAAGGCCGTAGAATTGATTGCCCTGACCTGGGCTAGGCGAGAAAGGATTCGCTACAAAGACAGCAGTCACTGGGTTGGCGATATCAGCTTCGGGCATGGTGTAGGTGAAGCTAGAGCTGATGGCCGATACGCCATTAGGCAATGAACTCCAGTGGCTGAAGATCTGTCCTGTAGCAGGCACCGCACGCAGTGTCAGGGGTGATCCAGACGCAATGCTAAGCGGTGTTAGCGTAGGCGTCTGGGAGAGTGTCACCACCGGGGAGCCAAGCGCCGTTGTCACGTTAATGATACCCATTGGGGAGCGGCTCAGATCCAGTCGATAGCGCCGAACATACTCGAATGTGCGTGTAACAGGAATCGATGCCATCCCATTTGCATCATAGGAGGTGACTGTGAGTGTATTGGTCCCGATCTCAGGTTCGATGGGTAGACTCCAAGGGCGCGTAGTAGAGCTGGCTGTGCCCAGCGTGGCGTTCTGCACCAAACCGCCATTAAGTGACACCGTCACTTGGGTGATGCCCACGAGCTCGGCGTCGACTGCTAAGCCTGCGGCGACAAAGGGGCGCAAACCAGCGCTAACGGCTGGGCTTGCCAGTGGCGCGGTGATCGTGATCGTAGGCTGCCGCCATGCCATGATACGCACTACAGCATGATTGTAATCGCTGATTTGAGTGTTTGGCCCTGCATCGCCCAGCAGAAGGAAGAAAGAACGATTAGGCTGAAGGCCTGTTCGTGGAATCAGCGGAACCGTGATGGTCTTTGAAGTCTCATTAACAGCAAAATTGACCGTGAGTTCCCGGAATGGGTAGTCCACATCAAGGGTAGCAGCCTCGAAATCGCGGCGGTTATCCAGAGGCATGCCGTTGGCCGAGGTGACTCGCACGCTCGTGGCTGCCGTACCGCCAGTGCGGCGAATTGTCACCAGCGCTTGTGTGGTCCCCTGCTTCACTTCGTAGCCCAGAGCGCTGAAGGCAATGGTGCCTCCCTCCGTCCCCCCCGCGTAGGGCGCTGCCGTGCCCTGGATGCTAAAAATGAAGTTCGCGTCATCTAGATCATTGCTGGGAATGGTTACTCTAGCCGTGCGCAATCCCAGAGCCGTCGGTTTGAAGACGATTTGTAGCTTCGCTGTCGTTGTCACACTGGCGCCCGGCATCGTAATGACGAAAAAGTCCGTGGCATGGTCACCATCAATGATCACCCGCGGTGTTCCTGTGAGTAGCAGCGGCTGGTCTCCTGTATTGTTGATGTCAAAGGTGCGCTGTAGCAGCATGCCATTGAGAGGGATCGAGCCAAAATCGGTATTATCTGTTGCTTCAGGTG
>JBIKYV010000204.1:0-5624 GCA_044355075.1 Prosthecobacter sp. | reverse complement strand
CAGAGACATCTTCGGGTATTTCATAGCGTTCACGAGTGCTGGGCGTCAGATTTTGAACCGTGACACCAGGCATCATGTCAGCCACTGTGGTACTTTTGGGTGCTGCGCCCTCGTCTTCAGAGGCGGGTTCACGACCTGCCAGCACTTCGGGGGTTAACTTGGCAAGCTTTGCCTTGAGGTTCATGGTTTTCCCATCGCGCTGCACTTCCAGGGTGATTTCGGCCCCAGGACGATAGGAACTGACGACCAGGGGGAGCTTGGACGCATTTTCGATTTTTTTGCCTGATACCGACAGAATGACATCTCCGACCTGAAGCCCGGCTTTTTCAGCAGGTGAATTGTCTCTTACCGTGCGCACGATAGCACCACTTTCATCGCTGAGGTTCCATAGCTTTGCGGTTTCTGCATCAATGTCAGCAGGAAGAATCCCCAAGTAACCACGAGCGACTTCGCCATCGTCAGTGAGGTCTTCAGCAATGCGTAGAGCGAGGTTGATGGGAATGGCGAATCCGATGCCTGCGTTCATGCCAGATCGTGAATAAATGGCGGTATTGATGCCAATCACGCGGCCCAGGGCATCCACCAGGGGGCCACCTGAGTTACCCGGATTGATCGCAGCGTCAGTTTGAATGAAGTCTTCATAGGCTGGCATGTTTTGGCCGCGAATGATGCCCATGCCACTGCGTCCCAGGGCGCTAACGATACCTTGGCTCACGGAGCGGCTTAGCTCCATGGGTGCCCCAAGGGCCAATACGATGTCACCTACTCGCAGTTGAGCACTGTCGGCAAGAGTCGCTGCGGGTAGGTCCTTGGCATCGATTTTGATCAAAGCTACATCGGTCTGCGGGTCAGCGCCAATCACCTTGGCTACGTAACGCTTGGCCGTGCTGCCGATCTGCACGATTGCCTCGATCTTGTCAGCTTCTGCCACGACGTGATTGTTGGTTAAAACGTAGCCGTCGTTGGAAATGATAACGCCAGAGCCGACGCCGTTGGGGTCGAACTGCTGATCATCTGGGTTCTGGGGTTGAGCGCCGCGCCGATTGCGCGGTGCTGATTTAGGGCTTTCGTCTTCCTGCCCGTCTTCTTGCTGCTGGCGAAACCACTCGCGGAAGTATTCACGAAACATGGGCGGCAGCTGATCCAAGTCCGGCATGTCTTGTCCTCCCCGCATCGCGCGCCCGGCACGCTCTCCATACGAAAAGACAGTCACGACGCTAGGCAGGATTTTATCGACCACGTTCGCATAGCTCATCTGCAATTGACCACCAGCGGGCAGGGGAGCCGTGTCCTTTCGGAGAAGGTTCTGAAATGCTTCGGATGATAATTGAACAGCGGGGGCTTTGGTTTCTGCGGACAACTCACTGGTGCCAAGAAGGCCTGAAGCAGCGACGGCGGCAAAGGTGAATTTGGTAATGGTTTTCATAGAGGTTGAGGGTGCGAATAAGAAACGCGGGCGAGTCTGACGAGGTTGTCACGGGGTTGTTGAAAACTATTCTACGCACAAAAAAAGCGTTCGGTGACGTTTCCGGCGTCCCCGGAAAAGGTCAAGGTTCGCCAACAGCAGCCTGCATTAGCTTTTCCTGGGTGGCTTCTTTTCTAGAAAAACTGCCCCCCAGACGGCCTGCATTGAGCATCAAAATTCGGTCACTCATGCCCATCAGCTCAGGCAGTTCGCTGGAGACCAAGATCACCGCGCGCCCTTCGGCCGTGAGTTGATTGATGAGTTCATAGATTTCAAGTTTTGCTCCCACATCAATGCCACGTGTAGGCTCATCCAGCATGACGACTTTGGGATGCGTTAGCAGCGCTTTGCCAATGACGACTTTTTGTTGGTTCCCTCCAGATAACTTGCCGACTACAGCTTCAAGGCCTGGGGCTTTAATCTTCAGTTGATCAAACATCCGGCGATTTCTTTGCCGTTCTTGGTTGGCATCAATCAAGCCGAAGCGTGTCAATTCACCTAGGCTGGATAGGCTTAGATTGAAGCCGATTTCCTCATCAAGCACCAAGCCATAGCGCCGCCGATCTTCACTCACTAGCGCCATGCCTGCCGCTAGGGTTTTGCTTGGATTGTGCTCTGGCAAAGGTTGGTTTTCCAGATGAGTGCTGCCTTGCGTGCGTCTTCCCCAAGCACCATGCAGATGCATCAGTAGTTCGGTCCTACCTGAGCCCATGAGTCCACCAATGCCTAGGACTTCACCGGCACGAAGCTCAAAGCTGATACCATTCAGGCGCTGCCGCCCAGCCTCGTCCGTCACGGACAAATCACGGACCGTAAGAAGCACCTCCCCCAGTGGCGTGGCGCGCCGTGGAAAGAGATCGCCCAGTTCTCGACCCACCATGTGAGCAATGACCATTTCCCGTGTCGTTTCTTTCGTGGTTAGGGTGCTAATGCTGCGTCCATCACGCAGGACGGTGATTCGGTCGGAGATGGCAAAGACTTCGTCTAACTTGTGGGAAATGTAGATGCAGGCGATGCCTCGCTTTCTGAGGTCTTGCAAAATATTCAGCAACACCTGAACTTCATGTTCGGCAAGCGCGGCCGTGGGTTCGTCTAAAATGAGAATCTTGGAGTTTTTCCCGAGAGCTTTTACGATCTCTACCAACTGTTTCTGCCCCACTCCCAGGCTTCCCACCTGAGCTGCCGGATCGAGATCGACCTGAAAGCGTTCGAGTAGCCGACGAGTGTCCTGAAACATCTTGGGCCAATCCACCAAGCCGCCCCAGCGCCTAGGTTCACAGCCCAGGAAAATATTCTCCGCCACGGTCATTTCATCCACCAGTGCCAGTTCCTGATAGATGACCGAGATGCCAGCCTGGCCTGCATCTGCGATGCCCGTGAAGTGGGCTTCTGCTCCGCTCACTTCCACAACCCCTTCGTAGCTGCCATGCGGGTGAATGCCTGACAGCAACTTAATCAACGTACTTTTGCCTGCGCCGTTCTCACCGCAGAGGGCATGGATTTCCCCCTCGGCGAGGTCAAAGGACACATCACTCAGGGCAATGACTCCTGGGAATTTTTTTACGAGATGCTGTGCGCGCAAAATCATAGCAAAGGTCATGCTGGCAGAAGCCTCCGCCGATGCAAAGCCTCGTCTTGGGAAAAGCATGCCTCTTCAGTAACCTCTGAAAGTATTGTACAAAAACGCTCTCCCGTTCGGGGCCATGCCTAGCCTGTTGGTGCCGCCCAAGCGTATCCTGATCCACCAGCTGCATGCATCCCTGACTTTCGATGGAGGAAAACCTTTCAGCTCAGCCCACAGGGTTGAGTAGATCAAGACGATGAAGTGCTTCGCCAAGTCGGCAGAGAATGCTGCGCTGAAGACACACCCAAGTCTTTCGAGTCGTCTAACATCAAAGTGCTGGCACCGCTGGAGCGGGGGTGTTGCGCGAGTCAGGATGACGGTTTAGCGTTGCGGGAAGCCTGGCCAAAACAGCAGCCTTAGCGCTTATCCTGCCTCGCTTTGTTCGCCCCCGTTATTGGATTGACCGCGGTCTTCATGGGTCAGTTCGCGTCAATGATGACTCCAACCTTGGTGATGACGTCCTTGGCATCAAGATCAATCTTGACGCTGTGTGGCTCAGGCCCCTGTTCGGATACATAGCCACCGAAGCCAGTGATGAAAAAGCGAAGCGGGTCACTGCCCACGTAACGCCCGAGGCTTTCGATCCCTGGATAGTTAGACAGCGGTCGTCCGACCTCTAGGGTAACGCGCAAGCGATCAAAGTCAGCACGGCTCTCTTGATGCCGCTTCAATGCTTGTGTTCGCTCTGAGCCGGTTAAGGCCTTACAGCGAAGCATCTTAAACTCATCATGTATCGGGTACATGCGATTTCTCGTCATCAGACGCTGAATGATAGTCAATGATTCCGCGTGAAGCTCGGCAGGCGTGGACTTCTTCTCGCATGCACTAGCCAAAGCAATCAAACACAGAATGCCAGCGAATTTGAATGCTCTATGGGCGACCGATCTCATGAACATGCACTTCGTTGGTTTGCCGAACGTCAAAGATGAGAAAGGAAGGTAGCTATCTCCATCGCTTTGGTAGGCTCATTTCATTTCTATCTTCCCCAAATACTTTTGGGCATCCCCTCTGGAACCATAGTAAACGTCGTAAACGCCTGAACCTAGTTTAGGGAGCGTAACAAAATGAACCGGACCTGATCTCTTGCCCTTTTCTCGTGCCTGTGAGATCACCTTGAGGATCAAATCAGTGCCAATGACGTCGATGTCTATCTTACGAACTACCATTCCTGAGTTCACTTGCGTGGGAGTAGTCGTCACCGTGGTCAGTCCGCTGATATCGTATTCGACGGGTAGCATCCAGTAAGCTCCGTTCGGTATGGGCGTTTGGATTCGCATTCCGCCTGTTTTTTGGACGAATGCCCAGTCGTGCTCAGTGGAGGTGAATAGGCCGACGATTCCAGCGTGGGTCGAAGATACTAGCGCGAGAACAGCTAACAGCAGTATGGTGATCTTCATGGTTTTCTTCTGCCGAACGTCTAAGGTCAGGCGACGGCCCGCACAAGACGTTGCTGGCACGACAGATGCCATAAGCGCCGTTGCCTGCATCCGTTTTGTTCGGCGAATTCGGTTCATCGGACTTTGATGGTGAAATTCGATAGGAACTATTGATGCGGATGATCGCAGTGAGGACAGGCAGTGTGAACACGGAAAGATTTCATCTGGATCTTCTGGCCGCAATGGCCACAGGTTCGTTCTCGGTGCTTGAAAATCCACACTATTTCCTGGGTAATGTAGCCGACACCTAACGTCACAGCGATACTCATTCCGATAAACCACCTCGGAGACAGCTCAGGCTCTCTTTTCACTAAGAACCACGCCACGACTAGTAGCTTTAAGATGAGAGCATGCTTCCACTTGCGATATTGTGTCCACATAATCAGTTAAGGTGTCTAGCAGCGCCGAATATCGCAGTCCTCATACACCTACCCGATGGCGCGATTTCGACTGTGGTTTGAGGTTGGAATGGTCATTGTAGGGTGAACTCTAGATGGAGCACGTTTTAGTAGCACCTCTTGCTCTGTTTATGCTGATCTTGCCTTGTAGAACGGCAGCAAGCCGAAACTCATATGTGCTTTTTGATGCTTCTCCTAATGAGGATGCTGAAAGGGTATGGTTTGCTGGGAAATCCGGGGCGGGGCGATTGGGGACGATGGGAATAAAAAAAGCCGCCGAGATACTGCTCGGCGGCTTGTCATGAATCTTGGCTAGGGCAGACGGCTTATTTCTTCCCCTTGAGGTCGTTGAACATCGCAAAGCCTTGTTCTGGCGTGAGCCCCTCGTGCACCACACCACGCACTGCCTTCATCATCGCGATCGGGTCTTCGCTCTGGAAAATGTTGCGGCCCATGTCCACACCGCTGGCTCCTTGCTGAATCGCGTTATAGCTCATCTTCAGTGCGTCGAGCTCAGGCAGCTTCTTGCCACCCGCGATCACAATCGGCACCGGGCAGCAGCTCGTGATCGTCTCAAAGCCCTCATCCGTGTAGTAGCACTTCACCACGTGGGCACCGAGCTCCGCCATGATCCGGGTCGCCAAGCGGAAATACTGCGCATTGCGCGCCATCGCACGGCCCACGGCCACCACGCCCATCAC
>JBIKYV010000203.1:0-5639 GCA_044355075.1 Prosthecobacter sp. | reverse complement strand
CTGGCCTTAATCCCACAGATTCTTTTCAGCGGGTTTGTTGTTACTCAGCCAGAGATGTCAGCCGTGGCGCGCAGCATCAGCCGGTGGGTGCCTAGTTCGTATGCCCAGCGTCTGGTGGACCTGGCCTTGGTCTCCGAGCAGCGCGTGCCGCTCATGACCGATGAGACGGAGGTGCCGCTGTTTTTCTGGACCGATTTTGCTAAGGATGCCTCGGGGCGCTGGGAGATCACGCCTGGCACCAATGCGGAGCGACTGAAGCCGAAGCGGACTTCAGGCCAGCAGCGTGAGGACCCGCGTGGCCGCCCGAGCAATGATCGACGCTACCGAGAGATCGACGAATACAACACCGCTTGGCAAAATACACTTGTTGTGGCCGAACGCTTGGGAACTCACTCGCCCACGAAGCATTCACAAGGCCAGGATTATGTCACCCAGCGCGCCGATGTGTTGGACGGTGTCACCGCTGGCGTCCTGCATGAGTCCGTGTCCAAAGCGAAGCCGATAGGGCTCGAGCTACTGGTGTGGATCATCGCCTTTTACCTGATCACCTTGGTGGGGTTGCTGCGCAGCCAACCTGCCACGAAACTTCCACGCTGGCTGCTGCGATGGGCTGATGCCTGCCTCAGGCCTAGCGACAAGTGAAGGCAAAAGCCAACTCGTAGGCAGCGAGATACTTTGGTCATCTCATGAACAGAACTTCAAAACCTTTGTTGTGAGTGGTTTGAAAATGGAGCGGGTGACGCGATTCGAACGCGCGACATCTTCCTTGGCAAGGAAGTGCTCTACCACTGAGCTACACCCGCTTTTCTGGTAGGGCTGTGATAGTCCGCCGGACCGCCCGATGTGCAAGCGCTAATTTGTGCTTTTTTGGCCCAGGCAAGCTGCTGCGTGACGTTTAATGGTAACGTTGACAGGTCAAAGAGTTGCCTTTTTCACGCGACCAAATTCGGTGCCCAAAAAGCGGCTAGCCATGGCTTCCGCCTGCTCGGATAGGTCGGTCAGGTAGATCTCGAGCGCTGTTTTGCCTTTGGAGTGCCTAAGCATTCCCTGCTGCTCTAGCACGAGACGGGTGTGAGCCGCGCAGGTGCTGGCGCTGTCCACGAGACGGACTTTTTTGCCAAGCATCTTTTTCAGCACTGGCATGAGTAGCGGATAGTGCGTGCAGCCGAGCATGAGTGTATCGATACCTTTTTCCAAAAGCGGATTGAGGTATTCGCGTAGCACGAGCTTCAAGGCTGGCTGGTCGATCCAGCCTTCCTCAATGAAGGGCACGAGTAGCGGTGTGGCTGTGGCATGGATCTGTAGTCCGGGGCGGCGCATGGCCAGGGCATATTGGTAGGCGCTGCTGCGGATGGTGCCGGCGGTGCCGATGATGCCGACCCGCTCGGCTTTGGCATCGGCCAGTGTCGCCTCTACGCCAGGCTCGATCACGCCGATGACGGGCACGCGAAAGGTGGACTGTAGCAGCGGCAGTGCATGGGCGGTGGCGGTATTGCAGGCGACGACGACGGCTTTGACGCCGTGGTTGATGAGAAATTGCGTGTCCTCCACCGAGAAGCGGCGGATCGTATCGGGTGATTTCGATCCGTAGGGCACGCGGGCTGTATCGCCCAGGTATATGATTGATTCGTGGGGAAGTAGCTCCCGGAGGGCACGCACGACAGTGAGGCCGCCAACGCCTGAGTCAAAGACGCCCAAAGGTGAATGGGAAAAGTCCGTTGCGGTGGGCATGGTCAGGGTGGTTGGTTGGGGCGCTGAGTTTAGGCACCGAGAATGTCTCGCACACGTCCAGCGGTAGCGTTCCAGGCGTCGTCCTTGAGGGCAGGCACAGCCCCTGGTAGGAGGCTCAGGCCCGCTTCCGGCAAGTTCACCCAGGAACGGCAGCCGCCGTAGCTTTTCGAATAAGGAAAGCTCCAGACTTCGGGCAAGCGCCAAGCGCGCACCAGCGCCACATGCAGGCAGCTTTCTTCATCGTAGGCGAAGCGTTCGCGCACGACCTCCTCCTTCCAAAGGTGCAACGGAGCCAGCTCCTCCATAGAAGACCAGTGGGTAACCTTCCACACTTGCTCCAGGCTCGCGAAGCCATGGATGTCCACGCGAGTTCGCTCTTCCTCCGGCGGAAAGGCTTGTTCTGCATTTGTAGGTATCCAGGTCAGTTTTTCGCCCTGAGTATGAAACCAAGTGGGGAAAAGAAAGAAGCTACGATGTTTCCACTCGAAGCCGCCGCGCCCTTCATGAATACCCCCTTTGCGCAGCACTAGAGTCTGCATGCCCTGGACCAGGGAATCGCAGACATAGGACCATTCTTTGAAGCCAATCGCGGCGGTTGGGGCAGGGGCAGACATGAGAACTCTGCCGCATACACAAAGCGTGGCCCGGGTGCAAGAGCTAGCCTCCACCATCCCCTGGCCCAGAGCCTGCTCATATTTCACTTGGAGATTTCGCACGCGAGTCCGTATCTCTTTTGAACCAAGACACTATCATGTCCCTGAGATCCTTTGCTTTGCGTTTCGCCACCCTAATCTGGGCGGTGATTGCGCTGGTATCAGAGGCTGCCGCCGAGGACACAATGGCAGTGCTACGAGAGGTGCAGCAAAGGGTGCAAACCCTTCTGCCTCAGGTCCGTTCCGCCGTTGTGGCCATTCGTATCCAGGATGGCACGGCCAGTGGGGTGATCATCAATAGCAGTGGGCTCATCCTGACCGCTGCCCATGTCGCGGAAAAACCTGGAACAGAGCTCCGTGTGGTTTTGAATGACGGTCAGATTGTCCGTGGCACTACGCTCGGCCTGGATAAGGCGACCGATGCTGCGCTGGTACAGCTGCTAGATACCGAGCGCACTTGGCCGCATGTCAATTTCAGCCGTGCGGTGGTCTCTGTTTCGCCGGGGGATTGGTGCTTTGCTTTAGGGCATCCGGGTGGTTTTGATAAAGAACGCGGTGTCGTGCTGAGGGTGGGGAAAGTCATCCGCCACACGGCGAATTCTTTGCAAACCGATTGCGTGTTGATGGGCGGCGATTCCGGAGGGCCACTCTTCAATCTGAAAGGCGAGGTCATCGGCATTCACAGCCAGATTTGGGAAGAGCGCGACCATAACATGCACGTCTCCATGGCCCCCTTCCTCCGCTCATGGGATGAAATGAAGAACAACCTCGTCATCCACGTGTGGGGAACGGGCAGTGGCGGTTACCTGGGTGCGGCTATCGACACGAATGCCGCTGGCAAAATCGAGGTGCTGCGCGTTTTGGAGGGTTCTCCTGCGCAAAGGGCGGGTCTTCTTGTGGGCGATGTCCTCGAGACGCTTGAAACCCAGCCTCTGCTGTCTGCTTCGCAATTCTCGAACGCTGTGCGTGCCCGGCCCGCTGGTGAGGAGATCCAGCTCCGCGTGAGGCGCGGCGAAGTTGTGCGTGATCTGCGCGTGAAGCTAACTTCTCGTCCCAAGGAGGATGAAGGATGAGATTGAATCGTCCCATGCTGCTCAGTCTCGGGCTTTTGAGCCTATCTCTGCATGCCGGGCCGCGTGCCACGCTAAGTCCTGAAAAAAGGACCAATGGCACCCAGTCGTTAGGACAGATCGAGCCCCTACTACCTGGGGTTCGCGGCGCTGCAGCTCGTATTGTTGCTGAAGATGGCCGTGCCCTAGCCTCCGCAGTTTGGGTGGCTCCCGATGGCTATCTGCTGACCAAAGCCAGCGAGACTCCCGAGCTAGAAAAAGCACGGGTTCGTTGGTCAGGTGACCACACCGCAGCTCTGCGAGAAATCCGGCGCCTACCCGCGTATGATCTTGTGCTAGCCCAGGCTGTCGGTGTCAAGGATGTGGTTTACACCGACTTCAGCCAAGAGGTGCCATGGCCGTCCTACGGGCACTGGCTCGCCTCTCCCAGTTTTGGCGGTCGTGAACTCTGCATCGGCGTCATTAGTGCTCAGCCACGTGCTATTCCCGGACTCGGCCCCGCGATGGGCATCCGCATGGATGAAAAGCCCATGAAGCAAGGCGTGCGTCTCCTCAGCATTGCTGAAGACAGCCCTGCCGCTGCCGCAGGCATGGAGGCCGGTGACATCCTGACCCGTATCGCCCAAGAGACAGTCAAGGATGTGAAAACCGTGCATGAGATCATCCGCCGCCATCAACCGGGCGATCTGGTCAGCATCCACTACTTGCGTGATGGCGACGCGAAAACAGCCCGTGTACGTCTCGCCAGTCGCACACGTATCATGATGAACTGGGAAGGTGAAGACTTCGCCAACGGCGGTATTTCCATCCGCACCGATGACTTTCCCCGCATCCTCCAGCACGACCTGCCATTGGGTGTGCAAGACATGGGCAGCCCGCTTTACGACCTAGAGGGACATGCGTTGGGTATTAATATCGCTCGCGTCGATCGTGTCACCACCTTTGCCCTACCTACTTCCGTCTTTTGGTCCAAAATCAAACCTCTGATTGAGGCAGATCGCCATCCAAGCAAAGCTCTTCTTCCTCCATGAAGTTCCTCTTCTCCACCCTCATCTTTTGTCTGGCCAGCCCTCTTCTGGCTGCTCGGCCAGAAGCGGTCCAAAAGACAACCAGCACCGTTTCTCCCCAGGGTTTTCATGAACTTCAGCTTGGCGATCCTGCGCCTAGCTTTGAACTACTTGGCATTGATGAGGAAAAACATACGCTGAGTGAATATGCCGATGCGAAGCTTTTGATGATCATCTTTCTGAGCAATCATTGCCCCACTTCCCAAGCTATCGAGCAGCGCCTCAAGCAACTTGTGAATAACTACAAGTTCAACGAGCTGCGTGTCGTTGCCATCAATCCCAACGATCCCGCCGCTCTCCGCCCAGACGAGCTTGGCTACTCCAAGTACAATGACAGCTTCCCTGAAATGAAGCGCCATGCCGATGAGCAAGACTTCAACTTCCCCTATCTCTTTGATGGCGAAACACAGGCCGTAGCCAAGGCCTATGGATGTCTAGCGACTCCGCATGTTTTCCTTTTCGATCAAGAGCGTAAGCTACGCTATCGTGGGCGATTTGATGATTCACGCTACGCCGATCCTGCCACTGTCACCTCGCCTGATGCAAAGAACGCCATCGACAGCCTGCTGGCAGCGCAAACGGTCACGCTCTGCATCACCAAGCCGCATGGTTGCTCCACCAAATGGATCGAAAAACGTGCCGCAGTCGCTGCAGACCAGGAGAAATGGGAAAAAAGCGAGGTGCACGTTGAGCTCATCGACGCGGCTGGTGTCGCTACTTTACGGAAAAATGACACAAAGAAGGTTCGCCTGTTCAATGTCTGGGCTTCCTGGTGCGGCCCTTGCGTCGAAGAGTTTCCCGAACTCGTCGCTACCGCACGTAAGTTTGGTCTACGCGACTTCGAGTTCATCAGCATCAGTATCAATGAGCCCAGTGAGATTCAGGAAGTGAAGGATTTTTTGGAAAAGCACAACGCCATCGTGCCAGACAAGATCAAGCCCACGCTCAAGGCCGAAGGACGCGCAGGCAATGCCTACATCTACAACCCGCCAGCCAATGCTCCTAATACCGACGCTTTGATCCAGGCACTCGATCCTGAATGGCCCGGCCCGATCCCTCACACTCTCGTCGTCGCTCCCGGTGGCGCGGTCATCTATCGGCACAACGAGGAAGTGAAT
>JBIKYV010000064.1:0-18808 GCA_044355075.1 Prosthecobacter sp. | reverse complement strand
AGAAGCAGGGATACTCCCACCCATGTTGCCGGTCTGCAGTCGCTAGCGAATACAAGCCACTGAGTTAAACGACATCCGTGAACGACGACAGATGACAAGTGAGCTATAGATCTGTGAAAAGATTCTCCCATGAATGAAAAAAGGCCTGCTTTTGCGCAGCTATTTCCCGTGACAAGGCGTGACTTGATTTGATAGACGAACTGAGCGTTGCAGATCATGTCTCGTTCTATTTCCATCCGCGATTCTTCCATTGCTCTAGCCTTGTTAGGCATCTGCCTGTTCTTTGGGGTGGCGGAGCCTAAATTTCTCGATCCACGTAACCTTTCGCTGCTGCTGACCGAGCTATCAATTTCCGCCACGCTTGCCATGGGCATGTTACTGGTCATTTTACCAGGGCACATTGATCTTTCGGTGGGCAGTGGACTCGCTCTCCTAAGTGGCATTGCCACAGTGCTAACCACCAAAGTCGGCATGCCTTCACCCTTAAGTTTGGCGATTGCCCTTTCGGCAGGAGCACTCATATGGCGGACAAAAGGTGTCTTGATCGTTCGTGAGCGTATTCCCGCCTTCATTGTAACTCTGGCAGGTCTATTGATTTTTCGTGGGCTTTTTTGGTTAGTCATTCAAAATCAAACGGTGCCTATCGTCGCTGGGGGACAAAGTAACTTCTACTCGCAAATCAGTACCTCTTACTTGCCGCCTTGGCTTGGTTTGATTGTGGCCGCCGTGGTGATCGGCCTTATGGCTTGGTTAACATGGAAAAGCCGATCCGCAAGATTGGCTCACAGCTTTCCGATCGAGGATCGAGAAACTGCCTTCCTCAAAGTCTTTGTGGCAGCTCAGGCCATTCTACTGTTCGTCTTAGTCACGAACGAATTCCGTGGCATTCCCTTACCAGCCCTAATTTTTGCAGCAGTCGCCCTCACAGTGCATGCAATGACCAAACATCTGCCTTTGGGCCGCTATCTGTATGCGATTGGCGGAAATACGGAAGCAGCTCACGTATCTGGCGTACCTGTGCAAAAGGTGGTTATCATGGCCTACTCGATGATGGGCATGATCGTGGCCATTACGGGATTCATGCTAACGTCTTACACCGGAAACTCGACAACCGATCTGGGTGAATGGATGGAGTTGGACGCAGTGGCTGCCTGTGTGATTGGTGGCGTCAGCCTACGCGGGGGTAGAGGCAGCGTTCTTGGCGTTTTTGCGGGTGCACTGATTATGGCGGTATTGCTTAACGGCATGACGCTGTTGTCAGTATCACCCGAACATAAGCTCATTGTCCGCGGACTCGTGCTGCTAGCTGCCGTGTGGATGGACGTACGACTGAACCGCGTATAAATCAGCCTCAGTCGAAAGGATTTTGATGTTCTTCTCTAAAAAACTTACTTCTCAGCCAAAGATGCCAAGGTATTAGACCCGGCAGTTTCTCCAACGAAACCTGAATGCTGGAGTTTTAGAATTCAGCAATTTCAGCAATGCCTGTGGAACAGTCAATGGAGCATGAAGTTCATAGACGATGTTTCCTCCTAACCGGGTTTTGTTGAGTTACTCCTTTACGTGTATTGATGCAAAGATGATTTTGCTGGCAAAGCCATAGCCAAAAAAGAGCCGCAAAATGCGGCTCTCAGTGTGTTAAAGAACGGGGGGATATTTGCCTTAGAGCTCGTCTTCGACCAATTCGATATTCTTAGCGCCGATCTTCTCGAGCAAAGCTTTCGTACCTTCCTGGCTAAACTTTGGATCACGGGCTTCGATGCAGACAAAAAAACCATCGTCCGAAAACTTCGCAAATTGCTTGGAAACGAATAAGGGGTGATTCCAGCGTGGAAGCCCCATGAGGGCCAGCAGACCAAACAAGGTCGTGAAAGCGCTGAACAGAATGGTGAGCTCGAACATCACCGGGAAAAATGCAGGCAAAGTAAAGATGTCCGTCGGTTTTGCCTGTACAACGGTCGGATAGGTTTCAGCCAATTTTTGGATGAATCCCAAGCCTATACTCGACCAGAAATTGGTCTGCGTCAGCGTTTGAAGCGTGAAAGCCACACAGGTGCCAGTCATGCCACCGACAAAAACAAGCTTGGGCAAAATGGATTTCGCGTTGCCCATGGCCTTGTCCATTCCGTGGATCGGGAAGGGACTGTGCACATCCCAGCGCTGATAGCCAGCATCGCGGACATGCTCAGCAGCATGGTAGAGATCGGCCACGCCATCAAATTCGGCGAGGTATCCGTGGACTCGTTTGAGGGTGCTCATGGATGAAAAGGAAGGCGCAAAGTTTTAAATTTCAGATCATGCGGCGGCAGCAGCCTCGCGCGGAATATGGCGATCAGGATAACCCATGAGATCTTCCTCCTGAATACCCTCTTTGCCGTGATCATGATGATGAGGATCACTTTGAGGCAGAACGCCTTTCACTTCACCAATGGCGATGACGGGGAGGAAGCGTAGGAACAAGAGGAATAGCATCATGAATAGGCCGAAAGTTCCGAGGAAGGTATATTTATCGACCCAAGTTGCCTCATAAGTCCGCCAAGAACCAGGAGTCAAATGACGCTCTAGAGTGGTGGCGATGATGACGTAGCGCTCAAACCACATGCCTGCGTTCACACACATGCAGACGAACATCACGACCCACATGTTGTGACGGAAGGGCCGATACCAGAAAAGCTGGGGAGCAAATACGTTGAACCCAAACATGAAGTAATAAGCCCAAGTGGATGGGCCGTAGAGGCCACGAAGCATGAAGGTCTGAAGTTCGAATTTGTTGGCACTGTAATAGGCAACAAAGAACTCCATTGAGTAGGCATAACCGACGATCGTACCTGTCAGCAGGATAATCTTGGCCATGTTATCGATATGCTTTGGCGTGATGAGGTCACCCAAGCCGTAGATTTTCGACACAGGGATCATCAAAGTCAGCACCATTGCGAAGCCGCCGAAGATAGCACCCGCCACAAAGTAAGGTGGGAAAATGGTCGTATGCCATCCAGGAACCACGGAGGTCGCGAAGTCAAATGACACGACCGAATGCACGGATAGCACCAGAGGCGTGGAGAGAGCCGCCAAGAGCATGTAAGCGGTTTCATAGTGGCTCCAGTGGCGGTTAGCACCACGCCAGCCCAAGGCAAAGATACCATAGAGTGCTTTACGAAGACCTGGCTTGCAGCGATCGCGAAGAGTTGCCAAATCAGGTACCAAACCCAGATACCAGAAGACGAGAGATACGCTGAAGTAGGTCGAGACCGCGAATACGTCCCAGAGGAGTGGTGACTTAAAGTTCTGCCAAATCGCATTTGCGTTTGGCACTGGAGCAAGGAACCAAACCATCCAAACACGACCGACGTGGAAAGCAGGGAAGAGACCGGCACACATCACCGCGAAGATAGTCATGGCCTCAGCAGCACGGTTCACGGATGTGCGCCACTTTTGCCTAGTGAGGAAGAGAATAGCCGAAATCAGAGTGCCCGCGTGGCCGATACCGATCCAGAAAACGAAGTTTGTGATGTCCCAGGCCCAAGCAACGGGTTGCTTTTGTCCCCAAACTCCAACGCCAGTACTGATGAGGTAGGCAAAGCAAAACGCCGTCAAACCGGTGAGAAGCACGGAAGGAACAAATAAAATCCACCAGAGCAGTGGTTGCTTGTTTTCCACAATGCCGCAGACGCGGTTAGTGATCCAGGAATAGGAGCGCTTGTTGAGTACTAAAGGCTCTCGATCAAGGATGCGCGGGGCACCATTGTAGGCCTTTTCATGAATATGGGCTGCTTCGGCGGACATGTCAGCGGGAGATGTGTTTTAGATCTGATGAGCACTCCAGGCAGCGATGCGTTCAGCGCCTGGCATTTCCTTATTGGGGTTCCGCAAGCGGGCAAGGTAACTAGTCCGCGGACGGGTGCCGATGTATTTGAGAAGCTCGTAGTTGCGCGGGCTAGCTTTGACCTTGCTTACCGTGCTATTTTCATTAGCCAGATCTCCAAAGGAGATTGCTTCCGCAGGGCAAGACTCTTGGCAAGCCACCTTAACGCTGTCGGTAGGAATACGGAAGTTTTTGGAATCTCGCTGAACTTGCTTCTGGCGGATTTTGGCTTCTTCGAGACGTTGCACACAGTAAGTACACTTCTCAATGACACCACGCATGCGCACCGTGACGTTCGGATTTTTCTGCAGTTGGAGCGACTCGCGCATTCCTGTCTTATCAGGACTGGAAAGCGGCCCCCAGTAGAGCTCATCCAGAGGTCGCTTGTTGTAGTCAAACCAGTTGAAGCGACGAGCCGTGTAGGGGCAGTTATTGGCGCAATAGCGAGTGCCGATGCAGCGATTGTAAGCCATCGCATTGAGACCATCGTCGGTATGAACCGTTGCGTTAACAGGGCAAACGGTCTCACAGGGAGCGGATTCACATTGCTGGCAGGCCACTGGCTGCACGACCATTTCAGCGTTTTCAAGCTGCTCGCCGGTCGGGTCGATGTTCACCTCATCAGACTTTGCTTTTTGCTCACCCCATTCGTTGGTAGCAAAATAGCGATCCATGCGGATCCACTGCATGAGACGTCCTTTGACGACCTGATCTTTGCCAACCACTGGAATGTTGTTCTCACTCTGGCAAGCTACCAAGCAAGAGGTGCAACCGATACATTTGCTTAGATCGATGACCATTCCCCACTGGTGCTTTTTCTCGTAGTCAAAGCCATCAGGATTGTCGGCTGTCTTGCGTCCGACTTGCCCTTTGTAGAAGGAGATGTTTTCCGGGATATGACCATCCATGCCAGTCTTCCCAGCAAAGTCAGGTGTCTTAGCAAAGGTCTCCAAGGTGGCTTCGCGATAAAGCGCACGGCCTTCCATGGTGTTTTGGTCTTGCGTGATCGCAAGCTGGTAGATGTCGGCAAGAACTTCTAGCTTGGCACCTTCGAGAACAAACTCAGAAACATTAGCGCGAAGTGGATAGGCGTTGAATCCGCGTCCGACACCCGCGCTGTCTGAACCAACAAAACCAAGGTTTTGCTGCCCGTAACCTAGCGTCACCGTCACACTGTTCTGGACATGACCAGGGGCCTCAATCGCCGGCAAAGTTAGGCTGCGATCGCCAACGGACAATTTTACCATTTGGCCATTTTTCAGTCCCAGACTACGGAAGGTGACACTGCCAATCCAAGCGGCATTGTCCCAGGCTAGTTTCGTGATCGGATCTGGTGATTCTTGGAGCCAAGCATTGTTGATGTATCGTCCATCCCAAACCGCAGAGTCGGGTGTGAGCACGATTTCCATAGCCTCAGGCTTTGGCGCTGCTGGAACTTTGGCTTTGCTGACAATGGCAGCCACGGCAGCGGCATTGATTACACCAGTGGACTTGATGTAACTGGAGCCTTTGAGAAATCCATCGCGCAGAGTAAGATTCCACTTCGATTCGTCCAAGCTTCCAGCAACCACAGCAAACGTATCACGAACTGCCTGATAAGAAGGGTCTTCAGCAGGAGCTGCACCATCCGCAGGCTTTTCGGCAGGCCCAAGCTTCTTCTTGTCGAGAAGCGCCAAAATCACTTCGATCACGCTTGCTCCGTCGTAGAGTGGCTGAATCATGGGCTGAACGACACTGTAAGTGCCATCGCCTGCACGGACATCGTTCCAGGACTCCAGGTAATGTGCAGCCGGAATGTGCAGAGCGGCAGCTCGTGCAGTTTCATTCGTGAGATGTCCGAGATGAATCACTTGGGTGCCCTTGCTAAGGATCGCACCTGACAGCGAAGATGGAGCATCGAACAGCAGGTTGGATGGCGTCAATGAGACTAGGGTCTTGACGGCACCCGAGGAAACGGCTGACTCAAGTTCAGAAACAGACGCCAAAGGCACCGACTGACTATTTTCAAGCAGCTCAACGGTCGAACCATAGGCTCCTAAGGCGTTATTGATCGCAGCTACCAGTGCGTGCACTTCGGCTCCGTAGCGACTTCCTGCTATGACCAAAGCATTGCCTTTGTGATCGATGAGATCGCGAACGGCGGGAGCCAGCCATTCTTTGAGACCTGCAGGTGCGGCAGAGGCAAGCGCCGAGGCATCTTTGACATCGAGGAATTCTGCAATAATGGCTGCTGCGACCGGAATCATGCTCGCGGCGAGCGGCTTGCGGTGATCTGCCATGCCGCCTGTCAGAGTGTAGCGGTTTTCTAGGCAGTACAGGCGGTTCATGTCGCCTTCAGCCTTATCTTTGGCACGCTGCTTGGTGAAGTGCTTGACCGCCTCACTCGCCACGGGATCAAGGCCCAGGAAGTCACAATCTAAAGAAATGATCCGAAGCGCTTTGCTCCAGCGAATGAAGGTCTTCGTATTGGCGCCAAGCACTTCTTTATTGGCGGCAGTTTGCCCTTCATTGTTGATCGCGTCATAGGCGAAAAGCTTTGCCTGGGGGTAGGCCGCTTTGAACTCGTTCAGCAGACGGTGCTGAGTTGGAGAAGTGCCAGAACCAACAACGATAGCGAGAGATGAACCAGCATTGTTTTTGGCATCTTTCAGAATGTCTTTGAGACTTTCGTTGATCTTGGCCCAAGTCGTAGCTTTGCCAGATGCGAGAGGCACCTGAGAACGTTCAGGATCATACAAATCGAGAACACTTGCCTGAGCAAAAGCGTCCAAACCACCTCCTAAAGGATGCAAAGGGTTGGGAGCCAAATGCGTCGGACGACCTTCATGGGTGGTCACCACCATAGGTACCGCACCATTGGCCGTCGGCATGGCCGAAGCATAAAGCAAGGGCTTGCCCGGAATGACCCACTCCACGTGATTAGTGTAGGGAAGGATGTGAGTGATTGGACGACGACAGGATGCCAAACCCATCATTCCGACAGAAGCCCCCATGAGCTGGAGAAAATGACGGCGAGACTGACCCGCCTCCTCTTCGGTCAAGGTATCACCCGCAGGAAATTCCACCCCAAGTTTGGAAAGAAACTCCGAGCGGCGCTCGAGTTCGGCAGGGCTGCGCCAATAGCGCTTACCAGTCTGCGGCTCCTCGGGGTGAATCCAATTGCGTTTCATGGGCGGACAGGGTCTTGGGTAGTCAAAGAAATCTGAAGTCAGGAGATAGGCTCGCTAAATCTTAGCGGTGACAAGTCGTGCAGTTCTCAGGCGGCTGAACTTGCCAATGTTTCTTCAGCTGAGTTCCAACTTCGAGCTGCGTGACTTTATCTCCGTATTTGCCGGAGGCCAAAGCCAGGATTTCGTCCAGTTTTGTAGCCTTCTTACCTGGCTCAATGGTGCTGGCAATTTCCTCTGCTTTGATGCCTTTTTTCAACAATCCTTCATAGAAACCAGCGCGATTGAGCTGTTCAGGCTTGTAGTTCAGGTTGGTGATTTGATCCAGAGGACGAAGTTTTTCCTCAGGGTTGCGATGACACTCCAAGCACCAGCCCATGGACTGAGGCTCTGCATGCTTCACGACTTCCATTTCGTTGATTTGGCCATGGCAATTCTGGCAGGAAATGCCGCGATTGAGGTGCGCACTATGGTTGAAGTAGACATAGTCAGGCGCTTTGTGAATCTTCACCCATTCAATAGGCTTACCCGTTTCTGCTGCTTTGATCACTTTTTCGAGCTTAGGCGATGCTGATTTGATATTCCCCTTACCTGGCCCGTGGCAATTGAAACAGGTCTGGTTGGTGGGAACATTCGCGTGGCTGGATACTTCTGCAAAGGAATGACAGTAACGACAATCCAAGCCTAGCTGACCTGCATGGATTTTATGGGAGAACGGCACCGGCTGGGTAGGCTCGTAGCCGACGCGTGTGTATTTGGGTGTGAAATAGTAAGGCACAGCGAGACTCACCCCAAAAACGATGAAGCCAGCCGCCACGGCCAGCTTCAGAGGGAGCCAGTTGGTCCAACGAGGAAAGAAATTGCCCATAAATGAAGTCAAAGTCAGAGCTTGTGAAAAATTTCACAAGCGGAGCCCGAGAATAGAAGTCCGCGTCACCTTTGCAAGAGTGGAAATCAAAAAAGTAACCTCTTTTGATAGAGAAAAATCAGACTTCGCAGCTCTCCTAGTTTGGTGCGTCTTCATGACATGCAAAAGCCTCTGCAAGAAGCCATTCAACCCAAATTCGTGTATTCTTGGGGTAGCACCAAAGCCAGGATTGCTGGACCTTTGCCAACCCAAAGAAACAAAAATAACGCTCAAGCGAGAACACAGTCCAATCTGCTGTGATTAGCGGAAAAGCCTTGGAGCCAGATCCACGAAATACTGCCTCCAAATCGGCCAGGAATGGCCACCTTCCGTCATAAGCCACTCATGCTGAATGTTTTTTGCTTTAAGTTTAGTGATCAGTTCGTGATTGCGATCTAACAAAAAATCTTCCTTCCCGCAAGCAACCCACAGCAAGCGCAGTTTTTCACGGGTAATCTCTGGCTGGCTGAGTGCTGGCTGAATCTCCGTAACATCGATAGCCCCACTGAAAGAGGCAATGGAGCTGAAGACATCGAGGTGATTCATGCCTACGCTTACGGATTGCCAACCCCCCATGCTGAGACCTGCGATAGCATGTTTTTCAGCTCCTGGCTGGATGCGATAATGCTTTTCTACAAAGGGCAGCGCCTCATGAAGAAGCTCAGTTTGAAAGGCTTTCAGGGATTCGGCCCGTCGAGCGGCTTGATCGCGCGGCACCATTCCCAGAGGATGACCGTCGATCATCATCACAATCATGGGGACGGCCTTTCCCGCAGCGATCAAGTGATCCAAGATCCAGTGAGCCTTACCGTGAACCACCCATGTGTCATGGCGATCCCCAGATCCATGTTGTAAAACGAGCAAGGGATAGCGCTTTGTTGGCTCGGCTTCATAGCCTGGAGGTGTGTAAACCCAAAGGTCACGAAGCATAGCCAAAGATGCGGATTTTTGGCTATGCTGATGAACGGTGCCATGAGGTAAATTTTGAAAATCCCATGGCTTTGCGGGCTGACTCGGCAGGTGAAGAATGCTCGTGTTCGGTTGACGCTGCGGTTTGATGGCTGGATTCGTCGGATCTAAAATCGCCAAGCCATCGACGATAAACTGATACTCCCAAATCCCTGAGGGCACGTCAGGCAGTGTCAAGCTCCAGGTATCTTCGACCTCAAGGCTAAGCGGTATGGGTTTCTGCGCCCACTGACCACGCAGGAGCACTGATTTTGCATTCGGAGCGCGAAGACGAAAGGTCACATTTCCGTTCAGTGTTACCTCGGGTGACGTGACGGACATTCGCTGCGCTCTTACCGAAGGCTCGCACCAACAAAGAACGAATAAAAAAGCGGTTACAAAGAGTCGGATTTTGACCATGGACCCTTAGCCTTACATCGCTGCCGAGATTTGAGAAGAGCCAATATCCCTTCGTGACAAGAACTCAATAAAGGGCGGTTTCTCCCTCGTGCAGTAAGCGCACACGATCGCTCAATCCGCGTGCGTAAGCGGAGCGCTCCAACCACTCCGCCGGCTCATGAATCGGCTCACCACCGAGAGGGAACGTGTCATGATGCATGGGCACCATGTGGCGGGCACCCATCATCTCAAAAGCATCCAGCGCTTCTTCTGGATTCATGTGAACGGGACGACCACTGGGTGCTAGATAGGCCCCTATCGGCATCAGCGCTAGGTCAATGGCAGCTCTTTGTCCGATGTCGCGGAAGCCTTCAAACATTGAACTATCGCCGCAATGAAAGAGCGTGCGTTCTTGCGACTGGATCAAGTATCCCCCAAAGCCACGATGCGTGTCATGGATCATACGCGCACCCCAATGACGAGCTGGAGTCAGCGTGATTTCTAGATCGCGGAATTTCGCCTGTTGCCACGTCTCGAGCTCGACGATCTGCCCAAAACCACAGCGTTTGACGACAGTACCCACACTTTTGGGCACCACGATGGGCTGGCCTCTCGCGATCCGCCTCAAGCTAGGCAGGTGAAGGTGATCAAAGTGCGCATGAGTCACCAGTACGAGGTCAATGCTAGGCAGGTCTCCTGCCCAAAGGCTGGGGTGACGCACACGCTTCACCGGCCCATGCCAAAGGGCCCAGTTTGGATCGATGACCACATTCACTCCGCCAATCTGAGCAAAGAACCCCGCATGGCCAAGCCAAGTCACACCGAGCTTGTCCGCATCAATCAAAGGCACGCCGCCATCAATCACTCGGCTAGGTCGGCGTGGGGCAAGGAGCGTCGGCAAGAGTATGTCACCCAAAAACTGCAGATTCCGCCTCCGCCATCCCTCCGTGGGCAAAAGTCCTACGCGGTTTTCACTGCCTGATTTTTTGAAAAAAAGCCGCCGCTGTAGAGCCCGGTCGATGAGATCAGGTTCTCCATGGTTTGAGGCTGGATCGTGAATCATTCTGGCAAAAGCAGGCCTTAGCAAAGCATCAGAAATTACACCCCCCGATTGACGGCTGTAAATGATTGTTTTGGCTCAAAACCAGACCTTAGGTGTTATTGACCAAGAGCCTTGCGCAGCACTGGCTCAAAAATCTCAGCCTGACGCATGAATCCGAGATCACTGGCATGGGAGGCATCCGTCGCTCCTTCCGTATCTGAACCGTAAAGGAAATCACCAGGTAGGTAATGCAGATTTTGAACTCCCTGATCGACCAAAACTTTGTACGCCGCCTTCAAAGCCGCATGGTTTTCTGTATGAAACCGATGCTTTTCAGGCGTGATCCAATCGTTGGTAAACCGACGATCTTCCACAAGCACAATCGGCGTTTCCGGCTTGGCTGCACGCAGCTGACGAACTAAAGGAATGCATCGTTCCGTCACGAGAGCAGCATTCATGTTGGGCAGGCAGTCGATGACGAAACAAGCTGCATCCAATTGAACCAAGTAGTTACCAACCGCAGCATCCATTTTGCCATTACCTGAAAAGCCAAGATTTACCACGGGACGATCCAATTTCCGCCCAAGGATACCTGTATGAACCATGCCAGGACGACTGGCGCAGGCACCATGCGTGATGCTCGTACCATAAAAAACGATGGGCTTTTCGCGAGGTGGCAGTCCCATAAATTTCGCACCCGACTGGATACCTATTTTCAAGAATTCGACTCCATTGTAGAGCGGCAAATACGCGGCGTATTCACGTTCTCCAGGAGCCAGCCCTTTGGCGAGTTCTACCATCATCTCTGGACTGGAAGGCTTGGTCACCTGAACCCACTTCCAGCGCCCATCTTGGTCACGTGCATATAAATCTACACCACTCACCCCAGTGGCGGGCATGTGCGGCATGCCTAGGTTGGTTTTGGTCACTTTGTAATGCACATGGATAGAGGTGGCATCGGTTTTGAAGCGAACCACCATTCCAGCGCTATCACGGCTGAGGTTCCAAACGTTGGAGGTTACATTCCCCTCGGCACTAGCAGGCAAGCGGTCGAACCAGCTCTTGCGTGGCTGGTCAGGCAGAATTCTTCCCTCAGCACCCCAGGTGGTCACATCATGCCACTGGATGTCCTTCGCAGCTTTGGCTTGCCCACCCATGGCAGGATCCATTCGGCTGATGTCCGCAGGTTTTTGAGCATAACCCAAAGCGATCCACAAAAGGGAGAGATGAAGAATGAAGAATCGTGTCATGGCAGGACCGAAGAAAACGAAGCTTTTGACATCCTTTTGCGAACGTTTGGCCCATCTTGTTTAAAACGAGGCTTCTAAGTCATCGAAAACAGACGCAGAGACCACATCTACCCGTTTTCTCCTGGCAGAATCCGCGCCATACATGTCACCACATGTCCGACGCTATCCGCTCCCTCGAACCCCACGCCCTGTGGAACTGCTTTGCCGATCTCAATGCGGTGCCACGGCCATCTAAACAAGAAACGAGGGTGAAGGCCTTCGTGAAAGAGTTTGCGGCCAAGCATTCGCTAGAATGCATCGAGGACAGAGGCGGCAATTTGATTGTAAAGAAACCAGCCTCCGCGGATCGCGTTGGGCGTCCACCGATCATTTTGCAGGCGCATCTTGATATGGTGCACAAGGCGGCAGACGGCATGAGCTTTGACTTCATGAACCAAGGGATCGAGATGTGGGTGGATGGCGATTGGGTGCGTGCGCGTGGCACCACGCTTGGTGCGGACAATGGGCTAGGCGTCGCGGCGATTCTCGCAGTGCTAGCCTCGAAGGGCCTGAAGCATCCCCCCCTCGAAGCGCTGCTCACCATCGACGAGGAACAGGGCATGAGCGGCGCTCGCCTGCTACAGGGCGGACTGCTGACCGGCAAGACGATGCTGAACCTAGATTCAGAGGAAGATGATGAATTCACCATCGGCTGCGCGGGCGGGATAGACACGCTGGTCAGTTGGAGTTATCCCGAAATCGCACACGAGAAGGCCAGCATCTTTGAAATCCGCGTCGAAGGCCTGCGCGGAGGGCATTCTGGCCTACAAATCCAAGAAGGTCGTGGCAATGCCATCAAGCTAATGGCGCGAATTTTGGCGGCCTGCGGCGAAAAAGTGGTCGCTTTGATCGACATGCGCGGCGGCAGTGCACGCAACGCGATTCCAGCCCGCTGCATCGCACGCGTTGCGGTGTTCAATCAGCTCGTTTTTACCCAAACCATCGCAGAACAAGTCCAGGCCATCTGGAATGAATTCAAACGCCTCGAGCCTGATTTGCAAATCACGACCAAGGATCTCGACAACGGCCCCGTTGCGACACTGATACCCGAGAAGCAGAGCGCCCTCATGTTGGCACTGCAAGCTGTGGTGAATGGGGTGTATCGCATGAGCCCCGAAGTGCCCGGCTTGGTCGAGGCATCTTCGAGTCTCTCACTCATCGACCTTGGCAGAGGCCACGCTGAGTGGAGCGGGTTACAGCGCAGCAGCGTCGAATCGAGCAAGCGCGATGTCAGCGCAGCTTTCGCAGCGCCATTTCGATTACTCGGGGCCGAGGTGCACAACGATGATGGCTATCCCGGCTGGAGTCCGAGTGCGAGCTCTGTGATTCTCGATCAGATGCAAGGCATCTACCGCGAGCTTTTCGGCCATGACGTAGGCGTGAGTGCCTGCCACGCTGGTCTCGAATGCGGCGTCATTGCGCAGACCTATCCGGGCCTGGACATGATTTCCTTCGGCCCCGACATCGAAGAAGCACACTCCGAAAACGAACGCGCCAGCATTTCTTCGGCACAGAAATTCTGGAAGCTTCTCATCACGACGCTAGCGCGGCTGTGAGACATGGGCAGGACTTTCCAGGACAGGTCATGAGGCACTCTCCAAAGATCGCCGTGAAATCACTTCCCAGCGATCAGAGTAAGCCATCATGGGCGATCTAACTGAATTCAGAATCCCCCGCCCTTGCATTCCCACGCGAGGCTACTACGCTACGTCCCCTTTTTTCCAACCCAAACACTACACATCCAGAAGCAGACCATGAGCAACCTCAAGCATGTCGCGGTCGTCGGTGCCACCGGAGCGGTGGGAGTGGAAATGTTGCGCTGTCTTGAACAGCGCGGCTTTCCCGTCGGACGACTCACCCTCCTCGCCAGTGCACGCAGCGCCGGCAAGAAACAAACCTTTAAAGGTGAGGAAGTGACGATTCAGGAGCTCACAGCGGAAAGTTTCGCAGGTGTGGATATCGCTCTCTTCAGCGCCGGTGGCGGTATCTCGCGGGATTTCGCCCCACATGCGGTGAAGGCCGGAGCCGTAGTCGTGGACAACTCTTCCTACTTCCGCATGGACCCAACCGTGCCTCTGGTCGTGCCTGAGATTAATGCGGCTGACGTGAAAAGCCATCAAGGCATCATCGCCAATCCAAACTGTACGACTGCGATTTCGCTCATGGCCTTGTATCCCCTACATCAAGCCTTTGGCGTACGGCGGATTTTCGCATCGAGCTATCAAGCCGTCTCAGGAACGGGTGCCCAAGCCATCGAAGAACTAGCCAAACAGTCGCGCGAGTGGGCGTCGGAAAATCGTGCCTGGGATGCGGCCAAACTTGCCTCTAAGCCACACGTTTACCCACACCAAATCGCCTTCAATGCCATCCCGCACGTCGATTCGTTTCTTGAGTCAGGTTACACCAAAGAAGAAATGAAAATGGAGAACGAAGGCCGCAAGATCATGCATCACCCGGACTTCAGGGCCTCGGTGACCTGCGTGCGTATTCCGGTCTTCCGCGCTCACAGCATTGCCATCAGCGCCGAGTTCGAAAAACCTGTAGATTTAGCTCAAGCGCGTGAAGCTTTGGCCAAAGCACCTGGGCTCGATGTGATCGATGATCCCGCCAACAAGCATTACCCGCTCGCCTTGGATATCGCTGGCCGTGACCATTGTGCCGTCGGACGCCTGCGTGTGGATTGCGCTTTGGACAATGGCCTAGCTTTCTGGGTGGTGGGAGATCAGCTGCTCAAGGGTGCGGCGCTCAACGCCGTACAAATCGCAGAATGTCTTCTGTAGCAGCAGAGGGCATCATGCCATGAATGATAAGCCTCACATGCCAGACGCGTAATCGTCTGGCATTTCTTTTACCCTCTTATGAAAAAATACAACGTCGGCATCGTCGGTTACGGTTGGGCAGCCACTGCCCACATTGACGCTATCAATGCAACCAAGCAGGCCCAGGTGGCTGCCATCTATTCTTCTCGCCCGCTCGACAGTGCAGAACTCAGCGCTAAGCACGGCGGCAAGATCAAGGCCTATGATGATCTCGATGCCATGCTGGCCGATCCTGATTTGCACGTCATAGACATCACCAGCTACCCCAGCCAGCATCGTAACCAAGCCGTCGCCGCCGCGAATGCCAAGAAACACATCATCTTGGAAAAACCGATGGCAAACTCCCTGCAAGAGGTGCGCGACATCGTGGCTGCGGCCAAAGCCAATGGCGTGAAAGGTTGCGTCTGCTTCGAATGCCGCTTTTCCGGTCAATTCACCGTGACCAAGTCCCTCATCGACCAAGGTCTGCTGGGCGATCTACATTACGGTGAAGTGGATTACTACCACGGCATCGGCCCCTGGTATGGTCAGTTCCGCTGGAACACCGGCAAAAAAGACGGCGGTAGCGCGCTGTTGACCGCTGGCTGCCATGCACTGGATGCGCTACTCATGGTGATGGGCAGCGAAGTCGAAAGTGTGACTAGCTTCAGCACCAAAACAAAAAGCGAAATCTTCGCTCCCTACGAATACGACACCTCCAGCTGCACGCTAGTACGGTTCAAAAACGGCGCCGTCGGCAAATGCGCCGCTATCGTTGACTGCCTCCAGCCCTACTACTTTCACACTCACTTGGTGGGCAGCCAGGGCAGCCTGCTGGACAATAAATTTCACTCCAACAAGCTGCACACCGACAAAAAAGCCTGGAGCCAACTGTCCATGCACATGCTCGACAGCGGAGACGTGGCCGACCACCCCTACCAAACGCAATTCCAAGCTTTCTTCGATGCTCTCGATGAAGGCAAGGACATGCCACTAACGAGCTTCCAGGAAAGCCTGCGAAGCTTCGAGGTCATCTTTGCCGCTGACCGCAGTGCCGAGCTCGGTGGATTGCCTGTGAAAGTGAGCGACCTCGGCTAAGGCACCTTGGTCTCGACTTTCACCCGCGTCGCCTCACACCGAGGCGACGCTTTTTGTTCAGGCCGCAGACAAGATGGAGGCATCCCAGTCCTTCCAGACAGCATCCATACCTTTGCCGCGCAGCATTGCAGCCACCTCAAAAGGCGCGCGCTCGTCAGCGATGCCGAACTGACCCTCCGCCTTCTTTGGCGTATTTTTCGTATCTAAATCGATCCTACGCCCCTTCACCGTTTGGTGCAGATCCTCGGTTCCAGCTCCCGTGTAGCCACCAGGCTCGGTATGGCTGCCAGCACTCATGCTCGTGATGCCCAGAGTGCATAGCTGATCACGCAGAAAGGCCGGCTCACGCGTGCTCAGCACAATGCCAACCTCAGGAAATATCAGTCGGAACGCACAGATCGTCTGCAACAGCGCCCAATCTGGAAATGCCGTCAGTGGATGAAAATCACCCGCTGCAGGACGCAGTCGAGGAAACGCCACCGTAAACCAGGCCTTCCAGCAGTGCTTATAAAGATGCTCCAGGTGGGCAGCCAAGCGCAAAGCCTCCAGCCGCCAATCGCTGAGTCCAAAAAGAGCACCGATACCGATGCGACGAAAACCACCCTCGTAGCCACGCTCAGGACAAGCAATGCGCCAATCAAAGTCCTTTTTCGGCCCTGCCGTGTGCATCTGCGCATACAGCGGGCGGTCATACGTTTCCTGATACACCACCAGGCCCTCGCAGCCAGCTTTGACCATGCGTTCATACTCAGGTGCCTCCATCGGCCCGACCTCGATGCCTACCGTTGGAATGAAATCGCGAATCGCGCGGATGCACTCCTCCAGGTACCCATCACTAACGAACTTCGGGTGCTCACCTGCGACTAGCAGGATGTTCCGAAATCCCTGCTCGGCCAGATGCCTTGCCTCCCGCACCACTTGATCCACCGTCAGCGTTACCCGCGCGATGCTAGCATTGTCGCGGGAAAAACCACAGTAAGAACAGTTGTTCACGCACTCATTGGAAACATACAGCGGCGCAAACATACGCATCGTGCGCCCAAAATTGCGACGCGTGATCTGCTGCGCCTCCCGCGCCATCGCCTCCAGTTGTGAGGGCGTCTTCACCTCCAAAAGCGAAGCAAATCGCTCCATCAGGGGCGATTTTCGTTCAGGAAGAGCATCCAGGATCGGCAAAAAGGCAGAAGGCATGTCAGTGATCCCTTCTATTACGCACCAGCCTCCCCTTGGCAACGCCCCCTGTGCATCTCACCTCACGTCAGCGAAAATTCTGCCCAGCATGCCATGACTCACCTTTTACCTCTGGTATCCCCGACAGGAATCGAACCTGTATTTAGAGTTTAGGAAACCCTCGTTCTATCCATTGAACTACGGGGACAGCTCATAATCAACACTTTAAGTAAACCAACCCGCAAAAAAGAAGCAAAGTAAGAATAAAAGTAAGAATACGTCCATCCAGTTCCACTATTGTTCCAGATTATTCTTTGTCCAGCATCACACTAAGTCGATCACTCGATTTTGGAGATAATTTTGCGGACAGTAATTCATCGCCATCAAAGCGCCTTTGCTAGCGTCTTGATCCCCCCCACCCATGCTTCCGCGCGGTTTTAGGAAATTCAGGCTGCCCGGCGATGGATTTCCTCATCAGCCGCACGAATCAAAAGCCGCTTCTCTCTGATCCGCAGCTCATTTTTATCGAAGGCTAACCACGCTTTCATGCCAGGGTCGCATTCAAACCAATCCGGGAGGGAACGTGACATGATTCTCGCCATCATCCCATTCAGAGTTGCAACCCGAAGAGCAGCGTCCTCGATCTCCCGACTTTTGCTCAGGCGTTGAAACATCCAATCTGTAAACCATGGAGATGATTTCTTCGCCTTAGCTCGCTTCGGTGCCATTCGCCGGCGATGATCGGCAAGCCAAGCAGGCTGATGCCGTGGCGAGGCAGAAAGGCCATTTTTACGCCTCCTGAGGCGTTCTGACACGTAAACGCTAAGCCAGGGTGCAAACTCGCTAAAAAGGGCCTCAAATCGCTCAGGCTTCATTTTGCAGTGAACCCGAGCAGCTTCCAACGTGGCAGCCAGGTCGGGAAGGTCTAGTGGGGCGTGTGAACCTGCCCACCATGCCAAAAGGCGAAGGTCACGGGGCTTAGGTGGTTTCATTCGCCAATATACAATCTCAAGAGAGGCAAACAAGGGAGGCAGGCCACCCTTTGGGGTCCGCCAAAAAAGTTTGCAGTGCGCTTTTCGCGTATTAGCGTTCAACAGGTCGTATCAAAAGTGGTAATCAATTCGTGCCTTGAGCGCTGTGCTTTTTTGATTCAATACCATTTTGGTGTCATAAAACCAAAAATACCAAGGGGCCAACTTTGGATCATCTGACTGAGCGACTCGCGAAGCCTAGTTCGTTTGCGAATTATGCCGTGGTTTAAACTCGCGAGCCTTACGTTCACCCTCTGAGCGCTGAGCAGGTGTCAAATGTGGCGCAATCTTTGATACGGTCTCTTTTGCAACCTCGAGTCCTTGGGCTGCTGCCAATAGATACCACATGTAGGCTGATGCGGCATCATACTGAACTCCTTTGCCGTTAGCATAGTGATAACCAAGGTTGTTTTGCGCTGAGGCATAGCCTTGCTCAGCAGCTTTGCGATACCACTTCACCGCTTCAGTATCGTCTTTTGCAATGCCTTTGCCATCATAATAACAGTCAGCAAGGTCGCATTGAGCCATGGCATAACCTTGCTCAGCAGCTTTGCGATACCATTTCACGGCCTCTACTTCGTCCTTCAAAACTCCTTCGCCGCTGGCATAGCTAGCACCGATCATGAGTTGGGCAAAAGCATAACCTTGATCAGCAGATTGGCGATACCACTTCAGCGCCTCAACTTTGTCCATCAAGACTCCAACCCCTTTGTCATATGCGCCGCCAAGCCAGAATTGCGCCTCGGCATAACCTTGCTCAGCAGCTTTGCGCCACCAATTAATGGCCTCTACTTCGTCCTTCAAAACTCCTTCGCCTGTAAAATACGTATTACCCAACCTAAATTGAGCTTTAGCATCACCCCGCTCAGCCTCATTTCGGAGCGTCTTATTATATTGCTCAACTTGCTCGATCTGGACTGCTGATGCAGTTAATTCTTCTTTACCTGGAAAACTATTACCCGGATTGTAGACTTTGTGCTTCATCTGCACGTCGTTTTTAGGCACCTTGGCCATCTCTTCAGACTGCACAATATTTATCGTTTGGGCAGTACCTTGTGCATTAACCGAAGAATTAGCCTTTGTTGACAACCTGATAG
>JBIKYV010000202.1:0-5712 GCA_044355075.1 Prosthecobacter sp. | reverse complement strand
TTGGAGATTTCGCCACCCGATCTCCAAAACCGCCTGCTTCCTGAACCACTCATTCGGATGGCTCAGGTAGCCGAGAAGCTCCTCACCACTCGCTTTGCTCAAATCAAACGGCTTCAGCTTCGGCGCACCACTCGCGGGGCGCACACGGTAGATGCGGCCGCTCGTTTTGTGCCAGTCATCGACGGGGCTGACGTGGCTGAGTCTCGTGTCATACCAGTCGGCCATGTAGAAGCCGCCATCGGGGCCGACGCCGGCCCAGACGGGGCGGAACCAGCGGTCGGGGGTGGTGATGAGTTGCTCTTCATCCTTCGTGCGGAAGGTGGAGCCGTCGGGGAGGCGCTCGCTGACATAGACAAGATTATGCAGGGCGTTCGGGGCGATGATTTTGCCCTCGTAGGCGCTGCCGAGCAGGCCGCCTTCATAAATGGTGAAGGCTTGGGGGAAGCGTTTGTTGTCGCCCTCATGCCGCATGTGCTCGAACCAGCCGAAGGCATACGGATTGGTGAGTGGGCCGTGTTTGCCCCAGCCTTTGATGCCGTAGCTGCCCTGCTCGTAATGCATGCCGCGCGTGGCACCGTTCGTGCCGGAGAAGAGGCGACCTTTGCTGTCGAAGTCGAGGCTGAAGGTGTTGCCGCCGCCTTCGGCATAGATTTCGAAGGTCTTCTTTTTCGGATGGTAGCGCCAGATGCACTGGCCTTCCCATTTGACGTTCTTGGTGTTGGCGCTGCTGACGTTGCCGGTGGTGGTGCTGCCGTTGGCTCCGTAAAGCCAGCCGTCCATGCCCCATTGCAGGCTGGTGGCGACGCTGTGCGTGTCCTCAAGCCCAAAGCCGCTGAGCTCGACTTCGGGATCGCCATCGGGTTTGGCATCGAAGTCGGCATCGGGATAGCTCAGGAGGTAAGGCGGATTCAGCACCCAGATGCGGCCCATGCCATGCAGCGCGGCGCTGGCGATGTTGAGGCCGGTGATGACGTCTTCGTGCTTGTCGAAAAAGCCGTCGCCATCGGTGTCTTCGAAGACGGTGATCTTGTCCGCACCTTTTTCACCACGCGGCGGCGGCAGCGGCACTTTGTCGAACTTCGCACGGAGGTGCTGGTCGTAGCTGACGATCTTCAAGCCAGCCGGGAACTGATATTGCCGATACAGGGTGACCCACATGCGGCCTTTGCTGTCCCAGCTCGCATAAAGCGGCTGCTCGACGACCGGCTCGGACGCCATGAGGTCGATGGCGACATCGCTGCGCAGTTTGAATTTCTTCACGGCCTCCGCCGCAGGCGTGGGAGGCGTGTCGTCACGCATCACGCCCCGGCCAGGACGCGTCTCCATGATCTTTTTGACCGCTTCGTTGCCTGCGATGTCGTCTAGTTCGACATTTTGAGCGAAGGTAGGATGTAAGGCTCCGAGCCAGAAAGCCATAAATAGAGACAGGCGGGGCATGGTTGTCCTTATACTAAGCAGCAACGACGCACTCTCCAAGCTGGTCAGATGATGGGAAGAGATATTCATGTGATGGCTACAGAACTTGCAACGACACGCTTTTACTTCTCTGCTGGCAGCCTTTCCATGGCACCTGAGCCTCGTATCTCACCCTTCACCTCTCCCCAATGGATGCGACTGCACCTCACAAGCCTAGAAGCACCGGCGATCGCTGTGCTTTGGGCCATGGCACTGGCAAAGGTGAATCATCAGCCCTTCCTGCCTGAGTTTAGTGCGGCGTTATTTTTGACAGTTTGGTTCATTTATCTGGTGAATCATGCTCTTGCGCCTGCTGAAACACGAGAACCACGACATCTAGGCTCACGCCTTTCACCTGTTAGTTTGATCATCTTGATGCTGCTTATGGTGAGCCTGAACGGCGTACTAGCTTTGTATCATCTGCCCGCTGCGCTGATGGCAAGTGGCATGCAGCTTTGCGGCTTGGTCACAGGCTACTTTGGCATTTACGGCAGCCGCTGGAATAGAGCACTCCTGGCACTGGCCCAGGGCAGTATACTTATGCCCCTCGTTATCACTTTGACGATGCCCAACTGGATCGCCCAATGGCTTCTGCTGACCGTCAGCTTGATGACGATTAGCCATGCTTGGAAAACAAGTCTCTGGTTTAGGCTGAGGCAAAAACTGAACAAAGATGTCGCAGGAGGTTTACTCTTCTCGATGGGCTGCTGCCAGTGGAGCCAATTCCTGCGATCTGGAGATGACCCGGTGGGCGATTGGATACAATACGGCCTGCTGGGGAGTCTGATGATTACCAATCTCAGCCTTCTGTCAGGGACTTCAGATCAGCGCCAACGGTGGCTAAAAATCAGCATCGGCCTGTCACTCCTGGTGCTTAGCTCACAAGGCCTCAAGATCATAGGGACACCCCAAATTCAACTGGCCTGGGCCTGCCTGCTCGGATCTGCACTACTGATGCTTATTGAAAAAGCGGGAAAAAACTGGTCTCACGACAGCAAACGCACATCGGCTGACCTCGCCATTGCAGTCCCAGCAGTCGCTCTCTGTGTGCTATAAAAAAGAAGACCCGGCTGGCAAACCAACCGGGTCATCGAGAATAAAAAATCGAGAGATTAGGCTTTCTTGGTCAGAGCACCAACCTTGAGTGCCAAGCGTCCTTTCAGACGGCTAGAGGTATTTTTGTGCAGCACCTTGGTCTTCGATGCCTTATCCGCAGCCGAGGCGAATTCGCTCAAGCCAGCAGCAGCTGCTGCTGCATCACCTTTTTCAACAGCCGTCAGAACTTTCTTACGCAGCGTGCGAATGCGGCTTTTCACGGTCTGATTGCGCGCGGTACGAGCCTGCGTGCGGCGGATGTCTTTCTCGGAGGAACGGATGTTTGCCATAAAAAAAGGGGTCTGCGGAAGGGGCGCAGGGTTTAAGCTAGACTCAGGAGGCTGTCAAATGCGGATTCTGCTCACAAACCCGCTGTTTTTTTGAGTTCATGCAGCTGACGGACCAACTTTGCCCGCTCGCCAGTCGGGTCATTGGCACGGCTTTTCTCTGCCATCGAGAGGATGGTCTGGACATTCAGCCCTGGAGTGTGCGAGTCCCCGCGGAAAAGAGTGCCCATGCCAATCAGAGCGGCTTCGTAGAGAAAATCATCACGTGCAGCAGTCCAGATCAAGCCACGATCCAAGACAGCCAGCTTAGCACCATCACTGAAAGGCCCCGGGCTAGATACCGTGAACCGACCTTTGTCCAGACTCACTGTGGCGAAAGCACGATTGCTGCGGATGGCTTCGTCCCCCACAGGCATGAACTCATACCAAAGGGTCTGAGTGCCTGCGCTATTCATCTCCAAAGCAGGCAATTGGCGGATACCCAAACGGCGAAATTCCCGCACTAAGCGACGATCAAAGGAAACCTGAAGAGGATACGAACTCCCCGGGTCGGCGGCAGCCTGACTCGGCGGCATCTGGATGCTGATCCGCAGTAACCTTGTCGATGGATTCCACGGGCAGGATGCCACCTCCGCGCGCCAAGCGTGAATGTATATCTCCGAAGGTGACCGACGGAAAGCATTCTCCTGCGTGACCTTAGCACCGGAATCCATCGGTGAGGCAAAAACCTGTTTCGCATCCCTCTTAACAGGAACGGGCAGAATATCTGCTGGCCGGATAGCGACCTCATCCACCTCCTTCTTCATAGCCGAAATAAAGGCAAGATCAGGAGACAGCTTGAGCAGCGCCGAGTTCACCGTCGATTTTTCCATAGGCACTCTAGGCGTATTGCTGCCTAGCATCGCAGAACTTTCAGGAGCCGCATTAGCCATAGCAAGTGCTGTAGCGGCAACTTTGGGCTTCTCGGGAGCGGCTTCTACTTTTCTTGAACCCACTTCTACCGAGACAACCTCGGAGACCTTGCGTAAAACAGGCATTGGTTCCACCATCGTCTCCGTGAGATTGGATTCAATCTCCTTAACTGCTAAACCGCTTTCCTCACTCGGCGATGCAATCATGCTTACCCCGATCTTCTCCGACTGGGTAGTTTTTTCCAACGAAGAACCCGCAGCTGTGTTGGCAGAAATTAGGCCCGTGTTCGCCAAAGAGGCGATCTCCTCATGTCTGCCAAACCAATACGAAAATCCGGTGATGGCGATCAATGCAGCCAGCCGCAGCACAGTGCCCACCAAAGGCCAAACTGAACGATGGGGCCGACGCGCGATAGGTTGGCGAGGTTGCATCGCCGCCATGCGACGAGGCAAGTTCACCGGACGCAGCACAGCGTGCCTTTGTTCAGGATTTAGCCGCTCTTGCGGAATCGGTGCATGCTGGCGCAAAGCATCGGTTACAGCCTCAATCTGCTCCAGTTCCGTTAAAGCGGCCGGGCATTGAGAGAGTAGGCGGTGAATATCCACCGCTTGATGTGCCTGTAGCTCTCCGACCGCGTAGGCAGTCAGTTCGGAGGTATCGTTGGCAGGACTAGTCATAAGCAAAAAAAGTGATTTATAGAATTAAACGCTTCGGACAGTAAGTTCGCGGTTCATGAGTTCCCGGAGCCTTTTGATGGCCATGTGCATGATGAATCCGACATTACCAATGCTTAGCCCGGTGATCTCAGCGATCTGCTGGTAAGAGCAGTCGTGCATAAATTTGAGTCGGATGACCTCGCCCTGGTTCGGGCGAAGTTTCTCCACTAGGTCCCAGATTCTCTCGTAGAGCTCCTGCGATACAACATTTTCACTCGGATCAGGCTCATGACTGACCGCATAGCACAGAGCATCATCATTGCCGAGTTCAAGCCTCTGATCCTTGCGCAGCACATCCAGAGCTCGATTCCGGCAGACTGTAAAAAGCCAAGCCTTGAGGTTATCGCGAACTTTCTCAGGCTCCGTCAGATAGAGTTTGAGCAAAGCATCCTGAACAACTTCACGCGCCCGCTCAACATCACCATGAAGAATACCTGCCGTGTAGGCGATAAGGTTGCTTTCATGCTGATCCAAAGCCCGCCTGACAAGCAAAGCGGCTTCTTCGGGCTGGGGCTGGCGATCAGACATGAGTTCACAGTGTTGCTAAACAACGGCCATGAAAAGGCTTTGTTAGAGTCAAGTTTACCCGACTCATAAAAAGCCACCTCCTCCGATTATCACCCCCTTTTTGGCAAGTAACAACCCTTTGGTTTAGCGACTGATTTCCAGGGCCAAGGTCGGGTGCTCTACCTCCAAATCAATTTCCCAGGAACCGGCTCCAGGGCCTTTTTCATGCGTCGTTACCGTGCCGTCTGCCGTCTGCAAACCTGCAACATCTGCTGCACTGTAGCTGGCTGTCACACGAACCTTGCCGATCACTGGTCCTTGTTCGGCCTTAAGCTTGAACGCACCTCGCATAACACGCGCGCAAGCAATCGGTGCCGATGAATCCAAAGGGGTGAACACCACGCTACCCCAACTCACTGGAACCCCATCGACCTTCAGCGTACCACTAATCGCAGTTCGTGGACTAGGCTTCAAGAAGCCCTGATTTCTCAACCAGTCACGGAGATGAACGCTCCATGTGCCTAAAACAGGGTCACCGAGAAAGAGACCCACACCGTGAGGTCCAGGCTTATAACAGTGCAGCTCAGCAGGAACGCCATGTTTGCGACACGCTAGGTAAAAAGCCACGGCATTCTCAGCGGGCACCACGGCATCTTCATCGGTCTGGAAAAGAAAAACAGGTGGCGTTTGCGGCGTGACCCGCCGCTCCGTGCTCACGCGAGCCGCCCACTTATCATTGT
>JBIKYV010000063.1:0-18973 GCA_044355075.1 Prosthecobacter sp. | reverse complement strand
TTCGCCTTCACCGACAAATCGCACGCCGAGTTCGCCAAGGTCGTGTGGGACAGCAACAACCGCTGGTTCCAGCAATACCTCGACCGTCCGCTCTCGAAGACCGGCCTCTATCTCGACAACACCGTCCAGGAAACCTGCGAGCACGCCATCGACCTGCCCGCCGACTTCGCCACCGGCGACTACATCATGCGCGTGAAGATCGGCCGCGTGCCCGATATGCCCACGGAGCGTGCCTTTCTCTCCTTCGTCGAAGCCAGCCCCATCGACAAAGACGACCGCACCTTCCTCGCGAACAAACAAATCACCGCCACGCTCGACCAGCCCGAGGTCATCGAGCTGCCCTTCCAAATCCGCCCCGGCGGCCCGCGGAAGTTTGTGCTGTTTGAAAAGCGTCCGTTGAAGAAGGAGGCTATCAGCCTGCCGGGACGCACGCGTTTGATCCAAGACCCGAAGCAACGCGATCCGGTGCTGTGGATTGATTGGATCGAATACGAAGGCCCGCTGAACAAGGTCGAAACCAGTTCACAGGTGCAACCCGTCATCGCCGCCGGAGAAACGAATGCCCGCACCGTGCTCGAAACCTTCGCCGAACGAGCCTTTCGCGGCAAAAAGCCCTCCGCCGCTTTTTTGGACAAACTCACGGCATTGTATGATGTGCGTCGCAAAGCAGGCGATGCGCACGAAGCAGCCCTCAAAGAGCCACTGAGCGTGATTCTGGCTTCACCGGGCTTTTTGTATCTTCAAGAAACAGGATCGACAGGAGAATGGGGACAGAAGAATAAGACTTCGGAATCTCATTCTCCTGTCCCCATTCTCCTGTCGAAATCCGAACTCGCTTCCCGACTGTCCTACTTCCTCTGGAGCGCTCCACCCGACGACGCTTTGCTCGCCGCCGACCTCACCAAGCCAGACATCCTCAGCCGCGAAGTGGACCGCCTCATCACCAGCCCGAAGGCCGACGAGTTCGTCAGCGGCTTCGTGCATCAATGGCTCGGCATGGACCGGCTCGACTTCTTCCAGTTCGACACCAAGCAGTTCCGCGATTTCGACGAAAGCGCCAAGGCCGCCGCACGCCGCGAGGTCTATGAAACCTTCGCCCACCTGCTGCGAAACAACGGCAGCCTCACGAAACTGCTCAAGAGCGACGAAATCCACGTCAACGGCCTACTCGCCACCTACTACGGCATCGAAGGCATCAGCGGCGATGTGTTTCAAAAGGTCAAACTCCCCGCCAACTCCCCACGCGGCGGCCTGCTCGGCATGGCCGCCATCCTCGCCATGGGCAGCAATGGCGAACGAACCAGTCCCGTCGAGCGCGGTGCCTGGGTGCTGCGCAAACTCCTCCACAACCCACCACCGCCCGCCCCGCCGAACGTCCCGCAACTCGACCGCCTCGCCACCAAGCCTGTGAGCCCTCGCGAGCGTCTTCTCGCCCATCAAGAAGAGCCGCAGTGCCTACAATGCCATCGCAAGATCGACCCCATCGGCTTCGGCCTCGAAAACTTCAACGCCGCCGGCAAATGGCGCGAAGTTGATCACGACCCCAAAACCAAAAAAGACTGGCCCATCGACCCCGCCGGCCAATTCCACAACGGCCCCGCCTTCAAAGACTACTTCGCCCTGCGCGATCAAATCGCCGCCAAGAGCGAAAATTTTGTTCAGGGCTTCACCGAAGCCCTGATCGAGTATGCGCTCGGCAGGCCGTATGGCTTCACAGATGCCGCGCTCGCGGATGACATCGTGAAGAGTGCGAAGGCGAAAGACTTTGTGATTCGCGAGGTCATCATCGCCCTTGTCGCAAGCCGTGAGTTCGGGCGGAAGTAATGAGGTGCCCAGAAAATACTTTGTTAAAACGCGCGGGGTTCTGGAGATGACTCTTGTTGTCATCTTCCATGTCTTCATCCGAAACCGAGCTTCACCATCGCTTCCTGCGTCTCTTCACGACGCATGAAGAGGCGGTGCGGGCGTTTGTGCGGCGCCTGGTGCCGACGAGGACGGATGCGGATGATGTGATGCAGGAGGTGTCCATCGTACTGTGGGAGAAGTTCACGTCCTTCCGCGAAGGCGAGGACTTTAAAGCCTGGGCGTTTGGGGTAGCTCGCTTTGAGGTGCTGGCTTGGCTGCGGGACAAGGGACGTGACCGCTTGGTGCTCGATGAAGAGGTCGTTTTGAAGATCGCCCATGAGACGGCGGCGCATGAGCCGGTGCTCTCACGCCAGCGCGAGGCCTTGGAGCGCTGCATGGAAAAGGTGCCGCAGGAGCAGCGGGCGCTCGTCATGCGGGCCTACCAGCCGGAGGCGCAGGTGCAGGAGGTGGCGCACAGCAGCGGGCGCAGTGTCACGGGTTTTTATCAATGGCTGCATCGCATCCGCAAGATGCTGCACGACTGCATTCAAAACACGCTCGCCAGGGAGGTTTCATCATGAGCCACGAACTCGATTCGCTCATCCATCGCTATCTTGAGGGTGGCATCGACGCGCAGGCCATGGCGCGGCTGAATGCACGGCTCGATGCCGATTCCGAGGCGCGGAGGCACTTTGCGGAGCTGCTCAATCTCGATTCCGCGCTCGCCACGATGGCCGCCGGCTGGAGTGAGGCAGATACTCTGGTCAGCACCGAATCAAGACACCAAAAGACAGACAAGAGTGTCCGCCCCACGTCGGTTCGCTGGCGATGTGCTCGCGCAGCGGCCTTCATCGGCGCGGCGGCGGCCTGTGTGGCGTTGGGGATGTGGTGGCTCAGTCCGCAGGACTTCGCGCGTGTGGAAAAGATCGTCGGGGTGTCGAGTCTGACGCCTGGGTCCATTTTGCAGGGCGAGAAGCATGAGCTGCAAGCCGGGACACTGGCTCTGATCACATCCAAGGGCGCAAAAGTCGTGATCGAGGCTCCGGCGGTGTTTCAATTTGAGACCGCGCAGCGTCTGCGGCTCACGCAGGGTCGGCTTTCGGCGGATGTGCCGCCTTCGGCGAAAGGGTTCACGGTGATCACGCCGTCGGGGGATGCGGTGGATCTGGGCACGCGGTTCGGCGTGGATGTGCCGCTCGCGGGTGAAGCAGAGGTGCATGTGTTTCAGGGAGAAGTCATCGCCCATGCGGCGAAAGACCAGCGCAGCCTGCGCACGGGTGATGCGGTGACGATGACGACCGGCGGTCATGCGGCGCGTGATCTGCGCTCGGCGGCCTTCATTCAAGGCGATGAAGTGAACGAACTCACCGCCGGTCTCGCTGCGGGTCAGCGGGCAAGCTCTGAGGCTGCTTTGTCAAAGCTCCGCGAGGATCCCGCCTTGATCGCCTTGCTGGATTTTGAGTTAGGCGAGGCTCCGGATACCTGCCGCACGACACAAGGCCGCTGGCCGGGATCGCGGGCACCGGAGTTTGTGCGTGTGGGCGATCATTTGAAGCTCGATCTCGGTGGTGAGCGCACCTGGCCGCGGCTCACGCTGGCCTCGTGGGTGCGGCTGGACCGGCTGGATGCGCCTTATCAATCCCTGCTGCACACAGATGGCTGGGAGGTGAGCAATCCCGGCCAGGTCCACTGGATGGTGAATCGCTACTCCACCATGCGACTGGCACTCAAAGGCAACGCAGGCTCCTCAAGCCCCGATGGCTTCCCGGACTCGCTCACGCCTGTTTTGCCCGAAATTGGCCGCTGGATGCATCTCGCCGTGGTTTATGACTCCGAGACGAAAACGACGCGTTTTTACCTCAACGGCCGTTTCGACAGCGAAAGCCGCGAAACGACGGCTCATCCCGCCCGCCTCGGTCCCGCACAAATCGGCAACTGGAACCGCACGGACCGCAAACTCAGCGGTCGTGTGGACGAAATACTCATCCTAGGCCGTGCGATGAGCGATGCGGAGATTCAGTCGCTCTTCGAATCCGGCAATCCTTACCGTTGAAGCTTGTTCATGCGTTTCCTGGCTCTTTTCATCACTCTCCCCGCCTTCGCTGCGCCGGTGGACTTTGTCCGCGACGTGCGGCCCATCTTTGAGAAGCACTGCTATGAATGCCACGGCGAGAAGAAGCAGAAATCCGGCCTGCGTCTTGATGTGAAAGCCGCTGCGCTCAAAGGCGGTGACAATCACGCGCCGGACATCGTGCCCGGAAAGGCCTCCGAAAGCCCGCTGGTGCACTTTTTGACCTCGGACGATGAAGACGAAGTCATGCCGCCAAAGGGCAAACTGGCCGCTGCGGAGATCGAGACTCTCACGCGATGGATCGATGAGGGCGCAAGATGGCCGGATGGCGTCGATTTGGCAAAGGTGGAGGACAAGCGCGATCATTGGGCGTTTCGGACGCTTCGCGGCGATTTGAAATCTCAAATTACAAATCTCAAATCCATCGATGCCTTCATCGACGCCAAACTCTCTGAAAACGGCCTCACCCGATCTCCGGCTGCTGAGCCGATCGCGTGGCTGCGGCGTGTAACCTTTGATCTCACTGGGCTGCCGCCCACGCCGGAGGAGGTGGAGGCATTCTTGAAGAAGCCAGACCATGCTTCCACCGTGGATCGTTTGCTTGCTTCACCGCGCTACGGCGAGCGCTGGGCGCAGCATTGGCTGGATGTGGTGCGCTACGCGGACACGCATGGTTTTGAGGTGAACACCGAGCGGCCTCATGCCTGGCCGTATCGCGACTATGTGATCCGGGCATTCAATGCCGACACGCCGTATGATCGCTTCATCAAGGAGCAAATCGTGGGCGATTCGATGGGGGTGGATGAGGCCACGGGGTTCCTCGTCACGGCCTCGGTGCTACTGCCCGGCCAGATCGGCAAGGATGCGCCGTCCATCCGGCTGGCACGGCAGGATTCGCTCGATGAGATGGTCACAAACATCGGCCAGACTTTCCTCGGGCTGAGTGTGGGCTGCGCTCGCTGCCACGATCACAAATTCGATCCCATCAGCGCCAAGGACTACTACGCCATGCAGGCTCTGGTGGCGGGCGTGGAATACGCAGATCGCGAACTGCGCACGCCTGAGGCGCTGGCGAGAAAGAAAGAAGCCGCCACGGCCCGCCAGCGTGATGCACAGATCACGCAGCGGCTCACGCAGCTCTCGCCGATGGCCCGTCCGGGAAAAAAGGAGGGCGTGCAGCGCCCGACGGTGCGGGCGACGATGAACATCGACCGCATCGCAACGGTTCGCACGAAGAGCGTGAGATTTACCATTCACGAAACCAACAGCCTGGAGCCTTGCCTTGATGAGCTGGAGGTCTTCAACACCGCAGGCGTGAACGTGGCGCTCGCCAGTGCCGGGGCCAAGCTGAAGACCTCGGGCGACAAGATTTCGCGCAACCGCCATGAGCCGGCGTTCATTCATGATGGACGCTACGGCAATGAGCGAAGCTGGATGTCGAACGAGAAGGGCAAGGGCTGGGTGGAGATCGAGTTTGCTCGCGAGGAGGAGATTTCACACATCGCGTGGAGCCGGGATCGACTGGAAAAGCTGGTGGACCGCGTGGCGCTCGATTACGCCATCGAGATCGGCCATGAGAAAGGATGGTTGCTGGTGGCGGATGCGAGTGATCGTCGCCCGCATCAGTTGGGACTCGGAGCCGGGCCGGAGTTTGTGTTTGAGGGCTTGCCCGAGACGGAGGCGAAGGAGATACGCGGTCTGCTCAATGAGCGTGGCAGCCTTTTGGCCAAGATGAAAGCGGGCGAGCAGGGGCAGCTCGCCTTCGCGGGCACCTTTCGCGAGCCGGACGACATTCATCTGCTCAATCGCGGCGATCCCGAGCAGCCGAAGGAATCCGTCGTGCCCGCCGTGCTCAGCGCTCTCGGTGATCTGAAGCTCACCAATGCGACGCCCGAATTGAAGCGCCGCCAAGCCCTGGCCGACTGGATCGCCAACCCGCAGAATCCGCTGACAGCCCGCGTGATGGTGAACCGCATCTGGCAAGGCCACTTCGGCACCGGTTTGGTGGCCACGCCGAGTGATTTTGGCCGCATGGGCGTGAAACCCACGCATCCCGAGCTGCTGGACTGGCTCGCAGGCGAGTTCATCCACAGCGGATGGAGCGTGAAGCACCTGCACCGGCTCATCGTGCTGAGCGGAACGTATGGGCAAAGTAGCTTCGGCTTTAGCCGAATGGATGCGGCTAAAGCCGCAACCACTTTGGACTCCGAATCCCGCCTCCTCTGGCGCTTCCCCAGCCGTCGCATCGAAGCGGAAACACTCCGTGACTCCATGCTCACCGTCAGCGGAAAACTCAACTTCACGATGTATGGCCGGGGATTCGATCTTTTCGACAAACGCGGCGGTTTGAGCGGCTTCAAGCCAGTGGAGATCTTCAAGCCCGAAAACCAGCGGCGCATGATTTATGCCCACAAAGTGCGTCGCGAGCCGGAAACCGTCTTTGGAGCCTTTGACTGCCCGGACGCGGGCCAAAGCACCGCCCTGCGCCGCGCCTCCACCACGCCGATTCAGGCGCTGAATCTCTTCAACAGCCGCTTCACGCTCGAACATGCAAATGCGTTCGCCGAGAGAGTCCGGCGTGAGGCTGGCGACGATGCTGCGGCTCAAGTGAAGCGGGCCTATGAGCTCGCTCTCTGCCGACCTCCCAATGCCGCAGAACTCCACGACGCCCTGCCGATCGTGAAGCAACACGGAGCCGCCGTGCTCTGCCGGGCGCTCTTTAATTCGAACGAGTTCCTCTTTTTGCCGTGAACTTAAAGCGTCTTCAAACCCATCAGCTTGGCCAACGCATTGGCCTTCCCATCAAAGGAGAGGAATCGCTTGCAGCGCAACTTCAGCGCCGAGGCGACATGAATGATGTCGTAAGTGCGAAAGCCATGCGCAGCAGTGTAGCGGCGCACGAGGGTATCGAACTCGGTTTCGATGTCGGCGAGGGTGAGAGGGATGAGTCGGAATCGTGTTCCGTCTCGAAGATCTGTTTCAAAGTCATCCTGAGCGACCATGGCCAGTTCTGGAGAAGTTCTAGCAGTGCCTCTATTGCGTGTCTCAAAGACCATTCGCTCGATTGCGTTAAGGACTTCAAACCGCACCAAAGTCGTGACAGGCACTGGCAGAGAAGGCTGCATTTTTGGATCGCTGAGTGCGCGAGTCATGTCAGCGCGACCCTCAGCCATGAGGTAATAGCGCACCAAGGCATTGGCATCCACGTAGGTAGTCATTCCTCGCCTGCGATGATGCGGTTGAATCGTTCTTCATCCCACTCGCCTGCTTTGGGCTGCACATATCCCATTTCACGGAACCGTTTAGCTCGTTCTTCACTGACCCGGAAAAAATCGTCCATGATCTCCTTTTGGGATGGCTTTTGCTTAACCGAAGGCTCTGCTGCGATCGTGAAGACCTCGCCAGAGCGGGTGCTGATTTTGGCATGGCCAAACTTTCTGACAGCCGCAAACACCTTTGCTGTGTCGCGGCTGACATCTCTCATCGTAAATGATGTCGCGGTCTTCATGTCTGACAAGAGTTGTCTGACATCACTGCAAAGTCAACCCTGCTCTCTATCATGAACGCTGAGCCTCTCACTCCCCATGGACTGCGGCTGCTGAACCGCCGCGGCTTCCTCACGCAGAGCGCCACGGCGCTCGGTGGCATCGCGTTGTCGAAGCTGCTCGCGGACGATCAGCTTCTTATTGATCCAGCGCGACCTTTTGCGCCGAGGCAGCCGCATTTCGCGCCGAAGGCAAAGAATGTGGTCGTCATCTTCTGTGCCGGTGCCGTGAGCCAGCTCGAAACATGGGACTACAAGCCGGAACTGATCAAGTGGGATGACAAACCGCTGCCTGGAGGTCCTGCGGTCACGTTTCAAGGCCCGGCGGGCAATCTGGCGCGTCCGCAGTATGCCTTCCGGCCTCGCGGACAGACGGGCAAGATGGTGAGCGACATGATCCCGCATCTTGCGGAGCTGACGGACGACATCGCGTTCATCCACTCGCTCACCAGTAAATCGAACACGCATGGACCGGCGGAGAATTTTATTTCCACCGGCTCCGTGCTCGATGGCTTCCCCTCGCTCGGCTCGTGGGTGACGTATGCGCTGGGCACTGAGAGCGAGGAGCTGCCATCCTATGTCGCCATCCCCGATCCACGCGGCGTGCCGCAGAATGGAGCGAACAACTGGGGGCCAGGATTTCTCCCGGCCGCCTTCCAAGGCACCACGATGAGCTCCAAGGAACCGGTGCGCCATCTCAGCGCTCCCGGCATCCCCACAGATGCTGACCGCGCCGCCCGCTCGCTTTTGCAAAAGATGAACGCCCGCCATCTCGAAGCCAATCCGGGTGACAGCAAGCTCGCCGCCCGCATCGCCAGCTATGAATTGGCCGCTCGCATGCAGCTCAGTGTGCCCGAGATCAACGACCTGAGCACCGAACCTGCGCACATCCTGAAGATGTATGGCGCGGACGACACGCAGGACGCCAACAAAGCCGCGTTCGCCAAAAACTGCATCCTCGCCCGCCGCCTCATCGAGAAGGGCGTGCGCTTCGTGCAGCTCTTCAATGGTGCGTATGCCAGCGGCGGTGCCCTCAACTGGGACGGGCACAGCAAGCTCAAGGAGCAATACGACATCCACGCCCACATCCTCGACCAGCCCGCCGCCGCGCTCATTCGCGATCTGAAACAACGCGGCCTGCTGCAAGACACGCTCGTCGTCTGGTGTACCGAGTTCGGTCGCATGCCCTTCTTCCAGAAAGGCGCGAAAGGCCGCGATCACAATCCCGATGGATTCACCTGCTGGTTGGCAGGCGCAGGCGTGAAGCCCGGCGTCAGCCACGGCCGCACCGACGACCTCGGCCAACGCGCCATCGAGGACGTGCATCCGCTTTACCACTTCAATGCCACCATCCTTCATCTGCTCGGCCTCGACTTCGAACAGCTCAGCTTCGAGCACAACGGTGTCCAACGCCGCCTAACCAACGTAGAAGGAAAAGTGATCCGTGAGGTCCTGGCATGAATAAGTTTAAACAGCGGAGTCGGCTGGGGTAAACTTTTCCTGCTTTTTGTCCTAACAGGATTGTCGAGTGTCAGCGCACCTCTCCGTATCAACCCAGATGATCCGCTTCACCTTGCTCCTCCTCGTTGCCTCTACTGCTGCCGCTCTCGATTACCCCCACGTCACCGCCGAGCCTCAAAAGACGGGCTGGCCGCTGACAGCGGAAGAACGGGCCTATGTCGTCGATAAGCCGGAATACGAGCGTCGCCCCGGCCGTGAGTCGAACAAGCATCTGCCGCAGCTTTGGCCCCAAGTGCCCAGCGCAGGCCATTTCGGCGGCGATTCATGGCTGAAGCTGCACGAGGCGCATGTGAAGACCGTGCAGGCGAATCAAGGCCCGCTCGATGTGTTGCTCGTCGGCGACAGCATCACGATCCAGTGGGGCGAGTCGTGGAAGAAGAACTTCCCCGAGCTCAAAGCCGTCAACATCGGCATCGGCGGCGACAAAACGCAGAATGTGCTCTGGCGCCTCGACCACGGCGGTGTCGAAGGATTGCAACCGAAGGTCATCGTGCTCATGATCGGCAACAACAACATGTTCTTCACCCCCGAGACTGGCATTGAGGCCGTGGCGAAAGGCATCGAGATGTGCCTAAAGAATCTGCGCGAGAAGTTCCCTGCCGCCGCCATCATCGTGGCAAAGATTTTGCCAGCTCACACACCCAGCAATCGCTTCTACGAAGATATCAAGAAAACCAACGCCGCTCTCGATCTCCTCAAGCTCGACAGCGATCCGAATGTGAAAGTTCTCGATCTGACGGCCGATTTCACCAACGCCGACGGTACCATCAAGAAGGACCTCTTCACCCCGGACAACATCCACCTCTCGCCTGCGGGCTATGCGGTGTATGCCGCCAAATTGAAGCCGCTGCTGGTGGTGAAGTAACCGGAATTAGGCAGAAGAATGGGGGCAGAAGAATCGGACTTTAAGGGCACTTCGATGAATGGTTGGTGTTCTAGTTCCCTTGCAGTTGCAGAGGTAGGTGTCTCTAGGTCTGGCGTCTTCGCGAAACCGCGAAGTAAGCTCTACCTTGGTCGGCAAAGCCTACGCACTTGTTGCAAGATCAGTCGGCAATGGACTGGCGCTCGTCGTCATCCACGAAGCCAAATGCTGTTTTACCACGATCGAACTGCATTCGGTTTTGGTGCATAGTTGCAGCGTTAGTAATCCAGTTGTGGTCGTAATTCGCCACCCAAGCACCCACGCCAGCGCTCATGTAGCCAACTGGTAGTTCCTGCCAGTGATCGCCGATCCAGTAAGGAGCGCGATCTTCAATGCGATCCCTAGCTTGTTAGGCATACAGTGCTCGTTCTTTCCGCTGCGACAGGGACTGGGATCCTTTCGCACCGCAGAAAGAGCGACAAGAATAGGCAAACGGATCTGGGGTCTAGACCCCATGGTGATTTTCCATCGCCAAGCCGACGATGAAAAAGTTTCTCCAGACAAGCTCCTCATCGGGAGACACCTGGAGAAAACACAGCCCACCTCAAAATGATGAAAACAACATGCCAAAATGGGTCCCCAAAAAAGAATCTAATTGTCGCACTGCTTACTGCAATTTGTGCTTCTGCGGGTGCAGTTGGTCCCTCAAGTGGTCCAACATGGTCCAAGGCGGTCAATAACTTGAACAACATTCCAGGGACATCGACCAAATTCAATAGCTACAATCAACCTTCATTGAATGCGGCTGGCCTGATGGTGTTTCGAGCGCGCAGCAAGGGGCCAAGCCAGCCGATCAGTGGGATTTTTATGAAGGACTTGGCGAAGCCTGGATCTGCTATTCAAGCGGTGGCCACGCGAACGACGACGGTGCCCGCTCCGAATAACACGACTTACCCGCCTAATGACCTGCTGACGACCTTCATTGAGTTTCCGTCCATTCCCCGAATCGGCATGTGGACGACCACAATAGCGACTCGAGGCAATGCCCAGCCTGTCTGGACCTACCAAGTGGCAGGGGCTGATACCAAAGCGGGAACCACAGGGATTTATGCCAATCCTGGCGGTCTACTGATGACGGGTGTGAGTTTGCTAGGGGCAGTGCCCGCCCCGGCGAGTCCTATCTTGGGACAAAACTATTTTCCCTATTATGCGGTTCCTGGGGCTCCTCCTGGGACGAAGTTTGATGTGTTCCCGGGATCTCCATCCGTGACGGATCATGAGGTTGTAGTGTTCAAAGGTAATTACACGGATGGAATCGGCAAAACGGGGGTGTATTTCAGGGACTTGATTGCCGAGAATGGGCATGCCGCTGTGCAATTGATCGCCAATACGGCCACAGTCATTCCCAATCTTCCAGATGGTGTCAGCGGCATTACTTTTGGTTCGACCGCACCACCGAGTGCGCATGGACGCGAAATGGTGTTCGCGGGGTATGACGACGAAGAATCGCCGACCTACGGTGGGCTTTATCTGGCGAAGTTAGTTCCGAACCCGGTGTTGACCACGCTGATCGGGATTGGTGACCCGGTGCCTGAGGAGGCGAATGAGCACTTTACCCAGTTTGGCGAGGCGTTGGCCTTTGACGGTCGATATGTTGCGTTTTGGGGAGCATGGGGAACGGAAATGAAGACGATCTGGCTCGATTGTCCCACAGACGGGAATGCGGATCTACTTGCCTATTGCCGTGACTTTGTGGGAGATAACTTTCCGGTCCAGGTGCCAGTAAATCAGGGAATTTTTGTTCATGACACGCGCAGTGGCCTAACGCATCGGATGGCACACACAGGAAATGGGCTGGATGATTTTCTGTTCTGGACCTTTTCGGGAAGGCCTCCTGGTGTGGGTGAGAGTGATGAGTCTGACGGCGAGTTGCCACGTTGGCGTGCATCGTCATTCGTTGCGGTTTCGGGCGGACCTGGAAACACAGTGACGGTGGCGTTCAAGTCGCGGACGGGTCTGCTAGATCCAGCGGAGCATAACTACATCAATCCGGTGGATGGGGTCTACCTTGCGAACGGTTCGGAGATCACCACACTGCTGAACACAACGATGAGCGGCCAATCACTAGATCCTGCAGCGCCTGCTGGATCGATCATTTCGGCCCTTTCTTTTGAACGTGAGGGGCTGCGGGGGCGGTGGCTTGCGCTGTCCGCTACGATGCTGAATGCGACGACCACGGAGAGCTTAGCGGGTATTTATGCGACGAAGTTGGAAACCAAGCAAACCCAGCTCAAGGTGGGCTACTATAATGGGCTAGTGCGGCACAACCACATGGCTGGACGCGTATCGGTGTTGGTTTCAAAGTCTCGTGTGTTCTCGGGTCTGGCTCAGATTGGATCTTTGAATTATCCATTCACCGGCAAGTTTGATGCATCGGGAGTGGCGACGACTTCTCTAAAACTTCGCGGCCGGCCGACGCGGCAAATCCAGCTAGAGGCGATCTCAATCGGCGAATTTGAGGCATTGAATTTGAATGTCGAGGCGAGCCCTATCATCAGCACGATAGACTCTGATGGGGCTCTGGCTGGCACGGCGTTATCTGCTGGATATCCTGCTGCAAACGATACTGAATTGGTGCCAGGACGCTATACTTTGGCAATGCCTCCGAACGTGGATACAGCTAAAGATTCGGATGTTCCACAGGGCTCTGGATACATGGTGATTTCGGTCACAAATAGTGGAAGAGCGACCTGTGTCACGCGGCTAGGGGACTGGGGTGCGTTCACAGCGTCGCCTCACGTTTGTGAAGACGGTTCGTTTTCTCTGTATATGCAGCCCTACCGGAATCCCAAAGGTCAGTTTGTGGGCGTTGTAGACGCCATGGATGTGCCTGAAGTGAGTGATATTGAAGGTCAATTCGAGTGGACCTGTCCGGCGCAACGCCCCCCCGCCAAACGGTATTCGGCTGGATTCAGCGTGGCTAGCCTCAGCGGGATTGGTTCCCGGTATGTAGTTCCATCTACGACGCAGGGAATACTGCAACTGGGTGCCTCGCGTAAGGTGGGGATCACGATAGCCGCCGAAGACCTGATGGCTCCGATCATTTCGGCGACGGCATGGGTTAATTCTTCTGAATACGCATCCTGTTCTCCCCAATTGAGGTCATTGAGGTTAATCCGCTCGAATGGTTTCTTTTTGGGGACGGTTCGACAGGGCAGGACGATCCTAGAATTCCGTGGTGTGGTGCTGCAGAAGTTGAATCTGGGTGTCGGAGTTTTAGCCGGGCCATTCCATACGGGGGACGTGCATTTGGAAGTGAAGCCGTGATAGACGGTTAGCCTTGGCTGATGGAACAACCTAAAAGACCAGACTAGTAGGGGCATGAAGAAAATAGAATTCCTTTGTGCCCCTCTTTTGTTTTCGGGGCCTGATGCATAGTAAACAGAGCCCTGTCAGCCGTCGGATGTAAGTTGAGCAAGGGAAGCGATGTCAACGCTTCGTCACTCGCCGCTTGTCTGGACAATTTGAGGCTCTGGAGTGTTGCGGGTATGTTGAGGGCGAGCCGCTGAGGGCTGCGAAAGAAACCAGGGACGGAGTTTCGGCTATTTGCAGTTTTGGTGATGTGAGGACCTTTATCGACGCAAGAATCGGTGTGGAAAAGATAACTTTAAACTGGTTCTCGTTTCACTCGGTTCTTCCGTCGAATTCGCCCATATGTCGAGAATAGCCCTCTTCATCCGTAATGAGGAGACCTGTCTGTCTCATGCTTCGCTACTTCCTTGCCTGCTTTGTTTCCAGCTCTCTCTTCGCTGCGCCACCGACAGCGTTTTTGCAGCAGCATTGTTATGACTGCCATGATGCGCAGACGAAGAAGGGTGATCTCGATTTGACCGTCCTCAGCTTTGACGCGCAGCATCTGGACCTGCTCGTCAAAGTGCACGATGCGGTGGAGCGTGGCGAGATGCCGCCGAAGAAGAAAAAGCAGCCTACGGAGGCGGAAAAGGCTGCGTTTGTGAGCGAGATGGACGCGAAGCTGATGGCGCTGGCGAAGGCGAGCGATCAGGGGCGCATTCGGATGCGGCGGATGACGCGGGTGGAGTTTCAAAACACGCTGCAGGATTTGCTGGCGCTGCCGAGGCTCGACATCACGGCGCTGCTGCCGGCGGATGGTCGCGTGGCGGGCTATGACAAGATGGCGGGAGCGTTGGATATCTCGCCCGCGCATCTCGCGGCCTATGAGGAGGCAGTGGAAAAGGCGCTGGATGCGGCGATCGCTACGAGCAGTGCGCCGCCAAGAGTCTTCAAGAAGCGCATCTATCCGGCGGGGTTGTTCAAGTTTGGCGGGAACCTGCTCCAGGGGCAGTTCGTGCTGCTGAAGGACAAGCAGCCTGATCCGGCACTGCCGGTGCGTGGCGGCTTTGAGGACAAAAAAGGCCATGTGGGCGATGCGGGGCCGGACTTGGAGGAAAGGCGCAAGCTGCTCGAAGCCGTGAAGAAATCGCAGAGCGCGGTCGGTTTGCTCAATCCGAATCTCGCGGGCTATGAGGCGGCGATGAACGTGTCGCCGATCTACGCGGGGATGTATCGCATGAAGCTCTCGCTATGGGGCTTTCACTGGAACGAGGGCAAGCCGGGGCCTTGCGCCGCGCCCCAGGCTGCGGTGCTGCGAGCGCATGAGGAGGGCAAGCAACAGGAAGGCGGGCGCTTGTTGCGAGCCTTCACCGCGCCGTCGATGCAGTCGAACGAGGCGGAGATCACCGAGTGGCTCGATGCGCATGAAAGCATCGTCTTTGATCCCGTTTCGATTCCTTGGAACGGCCTGCGCATCGGTCAGGTGGCCGGACGCGCGAAGAAGCATGTGGGGCCGGGCGTGGCCATTGACTGGTTCGAGATCGAAGGGCCGATCAACGCCGTGTGGCCGCCGGAGAGTCATCAACGTTTGTTTGGCGATCTGCCGATCAAGCCGTGGCCGCAAGGCGGTGAAGCGGTGCCGCCGCAGCGCGAGGAGGTGCGCAGTATCGGCGGCTATGTGCCGAGCATGCATTTCGATCTCACGCCGCAGGAGCGAAATCCGACGCTGGAGACCGTGCAGTCGGCACAGCCGGAAGAAGATGCCCGCAAGCTGCTCACGGCGTTCTTGCCCAAGGCGTTTCGTCGGGAGGTGAAGCCCGAAGAGATCGAGCCCTATGTGGCGCTGCTGCGCTCTCGACTTGCCGCGAAGGACTGCTTTGAGGACGCGATGCGTCGTGTGTATGTCGCGGTGCTCACCTCGCCGGAGTTTCTGTTTCATGCGCCGGATTCGCCGGCCTCGCGGCTATCTTACTGGCTCTGGAACGGCCCGCCGGATGCCGAGTTGCTTACCGCCGACCTCCAAAATCTAGCGGTGCTCCACAAGGAGGTGGATCGCCTGCTCGCGGACAAACGCAGCGACCGCTTCATCGAGGACTTCACCAATCAATGGCTCGAACTCAGCCGTCTCGATGAAACCACGCCTGATCCGCAGCTTTACCCCGAGTATCGCTTTTTGCTCCACGAAGGCATGGCCGCCGAGACGCGTGCCTTTTTGCGCGAACTCATCCAAAACGATCTCCCCGTCACCGCGTTGCTCAAACCGGGCTTTGCCATGCTCACGCAGCGCCTCGCCGAGCACTACGGCATCAAAGACGTGCATGGTGTGCAGCCGCGCAAAGTCCCTCTGCCACCCGAAAGTCTGCGCGGAGGCCTGCTCGGCCATGCGGCCATTCACAAGCTCACCGCGAACGGCACCACCACCTCGCCCGTGAAGCGCGGCGTGTGGGTGATGGATCGCGTGTTGAACGATCCCGCCCCGCCACCGCCGCCCGGCGTCTCCGCTGTCGATCCCGATACTCGCGGCACCACCACCGTGCGCGAACAACTCGACAAACATCGCGCCGATGCCAACTGCGCCGCCTGCCACGCGAAGATCGACCCCGCTGGATTCGCCCTCGAAGCCTTCGATCCCATCGGCGGCCTGCGTGATCGCTACCGCTCCAACGGCCAAGGCGACGAACCACCCGAAAAAGGCAAAACCGACTGGCGCGTGCAATACAAGCTCGGCCCCAAAGTGGACCCGAGCGGTGCCCTCACCGATGGCCGCTCGTTCAGCGGCCCAAATGATCTGAATGCCCTCCTCACCAGCGATCCCGACCGACTCGCCTGCGCCTTCGTCGCCCACCTCTCCCGCTACGCCACCGGAGCCGAAGTCAGCTATGCCGACCGGACCCAAATCCGCCAGATCGTCGAAAGCACGAAGAGCAGTGGGTATGGGATCAAGTCGTTGATCCATGCTTTGGCTCGAAGCGGCGTTTTTATCGACAAGAGAATGGGGACAGAAGAATGATTTCTTTGTTCCATTCTCTTGTCCCCATTCTTTTGTCGATTCTTTACTGTCATGCCTATTCACCACACCCTTGAACTGCGAAGCATCTCGGACAAAGCCTTCGCCGAGATTGACGAGGTAGTGATGCGTTGTGCTTATGCGAGTCAGAACCACTTCGGTCGGCTGTTCGACGAGCGCATCTATGAGAACGATCTGGCGGCGAGGCTGCGTGCAGAAGGGTTCGAGGTTCACACTCAAGTCCCGGTCAAAGTCAGTCACGGTAGCTTCGAAAAAACCTACTATCTCGATCTCGTGGTGAATCAGATGCTCTACGAACTCAAAGTCGTTGCCTCATTGCTTCGCGAGCATGACGCCCAAGCCCTGAACTACGCGATGCTTCAAAACATCCGCTTGGTGAAGCTCTTGAACTTTGGCGAATCCGAGGTTCGTGGAAAGCTGCTCCGCAATGCTATAGGTGAACCCGAACGCCATCAGCCCACCATGCGAAAGACCGGCTGGAGACCGTTAGGACCTCGTTGCACAGAGTTGATCGAACATCTCAAAGAACTCATCCGCGACTGGGGGACGCATTTGGACTATCGGCTCTACAATGAAGCTCTCGTTCATCACTTCGGAGGTGAGTCCAATTGTTTGCTGCGGACAGAGATGATGTCTGGGGACTTGATGCTTGGAACTCATCCCGTGCCACACCATGACGTGGAACATGGTTTCATCGTCACAGGCTTCACCCGGCCTCAACCCAGCTATCGACAGCACCTGGAGATTCTATTGCAACACGCTCCTTCACTGAAAGGCATTCAGTGGATCAATCTGAACCATTTCCGGCTGGAGGTGACGACCATTCAGTCAGATTTCGACAAAAGAATGGGGACAGAAGAATAGCCCGAAACAGAATTCCATAATCCATTCTCTTGTCCCCATTCTTTTGTCGATTCTCACCATGACAACCCGCCGAAACTTCCTCCGCGCTGCTGGCGCTTGTCTCGCTTTGCCTTCCATCGGGCGTGCGGCTGAAAAGCTGCCGCCGAAGCGACTTTTCGCCATTCATGTGCCGCTGGGCATGATGCCGCAGTTTTTCTTCCCAAAGGCTGGCGAGGCCTCCAGCCCCTATCTCGACCTCATCGCCGCGCATCGTCCGCACTTCACCACTTTCAGCGGCCTCTCGCATCCGGGGGTCGATGGAAATCATCACGCAGGCCAGTGCTTCCTCACGGGCGCTCCGCATCCGGGGCAGCCCACGTTTCGCAATAGCCTCTCGCTCGATCAGTTCGTCGCGGAGCAGCTCGGACTCGACACGCGCTTTCCCTCGGTCGCCGTTTCGGTGCGCAAGGGCGAGCACTATTCCGACTCCATCGCCGTCTCGCGCTCCGGCGTTGTTTTGCCGTCAGAAACGAGCGCCGAGAGGCTTTATCGACGCTTGTTCGTCGCCGGAACGCCCGAGGAAAAAGCCGCGACCATGCGCCGCATCGAAGCCGGTGGCAGCGTGCTCGATCTGATCCTCGACAAAGCCAAGCGACTCGAAAAAAGCACCGCCGCCGAGGATCGGGCGCGACTGGAGCAATACTTCCAAAGCGTGCGCGAACTCGAAGGCCGCCTCCAGCGCAACATCGAGTGGGAAAACCGCCCCAAACCCAAAGTGGACTATCCACAGCCCAAGGACATCGCCGATGCGAATAAGGTCATCGCCAGGTCCAAGCTCATGTTCGACCTCATCCGCCTCGCCTTGCAAACGGACAGCACGCGCGTCGTCACGCTCTCGCTCAGCACGTTCAGCGTCGTGCCGCATGTGCCCGGCGTGAAGAGCGAAACGCACGGCCTCACCCATCACGGCAATGAGCCCGACAAGATCGCTGAGTTGAAGAAGATCGAAGAAGCCCAGATGACCGCCTTCGGCGACCTCCTCAAAGCCTTTCAATCCGTCAACGAAACCGGCGGCACGCTGCTCGACCGCACCCAAATCCTCTACGGAAGCTGCCTCGGCAACGCCAACTCCCACAGCAACCAAAACCTCCCGCTCATCCTCGCTGGCGGTGGTTTCAAACACGGGAAGCACCTCGCCTTCGACACCCAAAACAACACACCGATGGCTAACCTCTTTGTGTCCATGCTTCAAAAGCTCGGCATCGAAGCGGGCAAGTTCTCCACCAGCACCGGGACGCTGAGTGGCATGGCGATTTGATTCACTTCGACGTTGGCACGGAGTCGAAGGACTGGATCAGCGGATGGATGCGTGAGTTCAGCTCCCGCATGGCATCGAGCAGCGGCGTGTAGGGCTCGTAGCGGGCGTTGAGGATGCCTTTGTTACTGTCGCGGTTCGAGGCATCGGTCTTGGTGTTCGCGGGATCGTTGTCCATGTATTTGAACCAGTGCCAGCCGACGCAGGTTTTCGACTCCAGCAGCCCAAGCGCAAAGTTTTGATAAAACGCGCCGCGATCCGCCTGCGTCTTCACGCCCCAGCCAGCGCCGCTCGTGTTCGCCATGCCGCTGTCCATGCCTTTGACGTAAAACTCGGTGATGAGGCAGGGCTTGCCCGACCACTCGTGCCACTGACGCAGGTGATCCTTCTGTGCGCTCCAGTGGTCGTAGTAGTTCATCGAGATGGCATCACACCACTTGCCTGCGGCCTTCCACACACCGCTGACCGACTTCGCCGGTCCGTGAAAGCGCGAACCGAGGCACAAATGCCGTGGCAGCACCTCGCGGATGGCCTGCGTGGTGAGGCGGAAGTAGGCATCAAAGACGTGCTGCACGAACTCGCGGCGCAGCTCA
>JBIKYV010000062.1:0-19074 GCA_044355075.1 Prosthecobacter sp. | reverse complement strand
CAACAAGAAACCACGGCAAGGCTAGTCCGCGAAATGGCAATTCCTTGATCACAAATAACATCCGCAAAAGCCGCAGGAACGGAAACAGCAGGAAAACGCTAACTTTGAAAAACACGCTCACGAAAAACAATAGCACGAGCGATATGGTCAAAGGCGATTCATCGAAGAGTGGGAGGCAAACGCCTCTTTCGCCATCAAACAGTGGAGCGTAAGGCCTTCTAAACAGCCAAGCCACAGCTCACATACAACAACAAGCCTTCCCCGAAATAAAAAGAGCAGCCGATTGGATGTTCTCCAAAGGGCTGCTCAACTGAGGTTGTATGTCTTTTAGCTAAGCCTACACGTGAATTGGATGTCCTTTGGCCACTTCGGTGGCTTCTTTGACCATCTCGGACAGTGTCGGGTGGGCATGAATGGTGGCTTCGATCTCATCCCACGTGGCTTCGAGGTTCATGGCGAGGCCAATCTCAGCGATCAGCTCCGTGCACTCGCTGCCGACCATGTGGGCACCGATGATTTCGCCATGAGGTTCGCCGTAGATGATCTTCACGAAGCCCTCCGGCTCACCTGCCGCCAGAGCTTTGCCACTGGCTTGGTAGGGGAATTTGCCGATTTTGTATTTGATACCTTTTTCTTTTGCTGCGCGTTCAGTGAGGCCGATGCTAGCGACCTGAGGATGGCAATAGGTGCAGCCTGGAAACACGCCGACTTTCTTCGGAGTGTGCTTGGTGAACATACCTTCGACGGCCTGAACAGCTTCGTAGCTGGCCACGTGGGCGAGCCAGGGTGGTCCGATGATGTCTCCGGCGCCGTAGATGCCTTTGACGGAGGTCTGGTAACGGGCATCCGTTTCCAGCCAGCCGCGGTCGCTGAGCTTAAGTTCGATACCGCCAGGCAGCACTGGAGAGACCCCAATGGCAACGAGAGCCATTTCTGCTTCAATCGTCTCTTTGGTGGCGCCTTCGACGGCGATTTTCACACCCTTACCGTCTTCACTGGTGCTGGCGATTTTAGTATTGGTGAGAATGCGGATGCCTGCCTTGCTAAGGCTCTTTTCCACAAGCTGGCTTACCTCAGTGTCTTCCACCGGCAGAATGTTGGGCTGCATCTCGACGACGGTCACCTTCGTGCCGTAGGCGTTGAAGAAGTAAGCGAATTCGATGCCGATGGCTCCAGCCCCGATGATCACAATGCTCTTCGGTTGCTTGGCCAGAGTCATGGCTTCTTTGCTGCCAATGACGGTTGTGCCGTTAAACGGGAATCCGGGCATTGGGCGACTCTTAGCACCTGTGGTGATGAGGATATTCGCGCCATCATGGGTGACTTTGCTGCCATCGGCGGCGGTGACTTCCACTTTTCCTGCTGCGGGGATGCTGGCAGTGCCTCGCAGGTAGTCCACTTTGTTCTTTTTGAAGAGAAATTCGATGCCTTTATTCAGCTTGTCTGACACACCGCGGCTGCGACCGATGACCTTTGACCAGTCAAACTCGATGCCACTGATCTTCAGGCCAAACTCTTCGGCGCGGTGTGTTAGGGTATGATACAGTTCTGCATTTTTCAGCAGAGCCTTGGTGGGAATACAGCCCCAATTCAGGCAGGTGCCACCAGCGCGGTCATTTTCGACACAGGCGACTTTTTTACCAAGTTGAGCTGCGCGGATGGCTCCGACGTAGCCCGCAGGCCCGCCGCCGATGACGATGAGGTCGTAGTTCATGTGTGTTTTTGGGGAAAATGAGAGGTGAGAGAAGCGCAGGGGGTGGTGCAATTCAACCTGGGATTCAATGAGAAGAGAGAGCGATTCGGCAGCGTATGATGCTATTCTACCTATGCGCGCTGTTTTCTTTGCCTTGCTTTTTTTTGTTGTTGTAGCTGTTCAAGCGGTGCTTCCACCGGAGACGCGCATTGTTTTTCTAGGGGATAGCATTACTCAGGCAGGTGCCTATGTGGAATACATAGAGGCGGCGATGATCGCTCAGCATCCATCTGAGGCTAAGATCGTTATCCCTTTGGGATTGAGCAGCGAAACCGTGAGTGGGCTCAGTGAAGAAGGCCATGCTGGAGGCAAATTTCCACGCCCTGACCTGCATGAGCGCCTGGGGCGAGTGCTAGAGAAAACCAAGCCTCAGTTAGTCTTGGCCTGCTATGGTATGAACGATGGAATCTATCTGCCGCTGAATCAGGAGCGGTTCAGCGCTTTTCAGACAGGTATGAAGAAGCTGCATGAGCAGGTGGTGGCTGCGGGCGCACGCATCATTCACTTTACCCCACCCGTGTTTGATCCTCAGCCCATCGCGAAGAAAGTGGCATCTGCTGACCAGGTGGACGGTGATCATCCCTACCGAGGCTACAACGATGTCCTCGATGCTTACAGCGACTGGCTCATGGGTATGAAAAAACAGGGTTGGGAAGTGCTGGACATTCATGGCCCCTTCAATGCAGCGCTGGCTCAGCGAAGACTAAACGATCCGGCGTTTACCTTCTCCCGCGATGGGGTGCATCCGGGCCCTGAAGGGCATCTGCTCATGGCGCAAGCTGTGCTCCAGGCTTGGGGGCTTAAGGTTCGCGCCAACGGCAATCCCGACCACATCAACGGAGCCGCTATCCTCGCTGCGGTAAAACAAAAACATGCCGTGCTACGTCCCGCTTGGCTTAGCCATGTCGGGCATCGGCGACCTGGTGCCGCAATCGGTTTACCGCTACATGAGGCAGAAGCTAAGGCGGCTGTTTTTGACAAAGAAGCACGCCAAATCGCGTCGTCACGCGAGCTCATGATTCCAGGGCGCCGTGGTGATTGGAATGGGTATGCCAAGCACGAGATCAACATCGCGAACAAGCTGGTGACACTTATCGTTCCCAAAAGTCCGGCATCAGGCAAACCTTGGGTCTGGCATGGTGAATTCTTCGGGCATAAGCCCGCGCCAGACATCGCTCTATTAGGCAAAGGTTTTCATATCGTCTCGATGAAGATTCCTGACATGTTGGGCTGTCCTGAGGCGGTGAAATTGTGGGATGAATGCTATGCTGAGCTTACAGGCACTTATGGCTTGGGTAAAAAGCCGGCGTTGGTCGGGCTGAGTCGTGGTGGCTTGTATTGCTACAACTGGGCAATAGCTAACCCGAAGCAGGTTTCCTGCATCTATGGTGACGCTCCGGTATGCGATTTCAAAAGCTGGCCTGGGGGTAAAGGCAAGGGCAAGGGAGATCCGCGAAATTGGGGCTTCGTGCAAAAGCTATGGGGCTTCCAAAGCGAAGCCGAGGCGCTCGCTTACAAGGGGAATCCCGTGGATAATCTCGCGCCCCTAGCCAAAGCAGGTGTGCCGTTGCTGCATGTTTTTGGCGATGCTGACGATGTCGTTCCTTGGGAGGAAAACACTGGCCTGATCGAAACACGCTACAAAGCCTTCGGTGGCAACATCAAGCTGATCCGTAAGCCTGGTGTTGGCCATCATCCTCATGGTCTGGAAGACTCCACACCAATCGTGGAATTTATCGAGAAGCACGCATCACGCTAGGGTACGGCTATGAAGGTGACAAGTCACGCTTGGGCAAAAACAGCGGGCGCTGGAAACCCAGACACCCGCTGCGAATGCGTTCAAGCGCAGGCAGTCGATTAGAAGCGCACCTTGAAGCCTGCGTAGGCGCCAGTGTCTAGGGCAGGGAAGCCGGGTATCTCTTCATATTGATCGCCGAGCAGGTTTTCGATGCGCCCAAAAACCTCCATGTTCTTTGTGACGCGCCAGTTGGCACTGAGTCGAACATTGAGGAAGTCCTCTGCGTCCTGCTGATCGAAATCTGGAGTTCCGATATAATCCTCGCGGTCGATCAAATACAAGGCGTTGAGGCTAATGGTGATATCGCGGTGAGGGCGCAAGGTGATACCGCCGTTCAGTGCATGCCGTGGACGGCGTACGAGGCGGACATCATTTGTGTCATCCTGGGCATCAAGGTAGTTCCAGCCGAAGTTGATGCGGAAATCTTTGCAGGGTGCCCAAGATAAATTGGATTCGATACCTTGTGTGGTGGCCTCGCCCACGGCTTGCGGGAGGTAGGTCGGAGCCAGATACTGGTAAGTATCGTGGATGTCATTGCGGAAACCGGTGGCCTGCAACACCAACTGCTCGCCAATGAGGGGTTGCTCGATACCGATTTCATAGCCTTGGCTATGCTCTGGCTGGACCAAAGCTGGATCACCCCCAAACATGGGAGTGATGTCCTGTGGCGTCGGTGGAGTGTAGGCGGTGCCATAGTTGGCGTGAAGCAGTGTCCGTAAAACGGGGATGCGGTAGCTGACTCCAGCACGCCAGGTGACAGCATCATCAAAGTCAGAGAAGGCGTCGTAGCGCAACCCGCTGAGAAGATTTAAGCCTGGCAGCAGCTCTGCCTGAGATTGCAGGAAAAGAGCCCAATTGGTGAAATTTTGGTCGATGTCGACTTCCTCAGAATTGTCATTGTATCGGTAGATGTTCTGATCCTGCATCCAGGCGCCTGCAACCAGCTTCCACACGTCCCTGATCTGCACGATGCTTTGGTATTCCAGCCAATCGGTGCGGGAACTGATGCGATTGTTATGCTCCAAGTCAGTGATGTAGAGACGATCAATGTTGCTGGCGGCTTGGCGGAACTGACTATGGGAGTAGGTCAGGGTTTGCGTCCAATCATCGGTAGTCTGCCATGTGAGGCGTGGCGATAGACTCCAAAACTCCGTGAATAGGTTGCCGTCGGGATCGGCTCCACTATCGCTGGCAAGCACAGTACTGAAGCCTGGACCGCGTAAGAAGCGATATCGACTTCCCGGCACGCCGACGTTCGCCGTGTAATAGCGGGTATCGAGATCAAAGCGCAGGTCTTCTGCGATCTGCCAGCCGATGCGACCCGCCACATTCGACTGCTCGAACTGACTGTTCAACCGCTGTCCTTGGATGTCCGTGCGGCTGGCCTCGAAAGCCCAGTCCACATCTCCCGCCGAGCCGAGCGTGCTCAGCCCCTCACGGAAAGTGCCGTAGCTGCCTGCCTCAAAAAAGGCTGTCGTCTCAGGCTTCTCTAGACCTTGTCCACTGCGGGTGATGATGTTGATTACGCCGCCCATGCTGCGTCCTCCATACAGACTGGCAGCAGGGCCGCGTAGCACCTCCACACGCTCCACATTGTCGAGCGCCATGGTTTCCACGTTGAAGGAGCCCGCGAGGTTGAAGGGCACGGGCCGTCCATCAATGACCATCAGGGTGTCTTTGGTAGCCGTGCCACGTGTCAGCACGGTGGCCACATTGCCGATCACGCCCGGATTTACCACGGTCATGCCCGGCACGGTGCGCAGGGCATCCGCCAGCTGGCGGAACTGGGCTTGCTCGATCTGCTCACGGCTGATCACCGTAATGCTGGAGGCGGTCCTGTCTGCCTGCGTCTCGGTGCGTGTCGCCGTGATGACCACGGGAGAGAGTTCCGCGGATGTAGGTTTTTTTACTTCTTGGTTTTCCTGACCGGAGAGCGTGTGGCCCCCCAGCAGACTGAGTCCTGCGAGGGCGTGAAAAGCCGCTCCCAGGCGCGATGTGCGCTGTTTCATGTGTTGTCTTGCGATGTCTTGGCAAGAACGATCACCCGCGCCTGTAGCGTCTTTTGGCTTTGGACGGCTTAGCTCGGGGAGGTCGATCCCACCCTTCATTGTTGCGATGAAGTTTGTCCCCACCGGTCTCCACTTGGAGCGGTGGGAGTGAGCATTTCGCAGCGAGATATTCGGACTCCGGGTTTGTGCGTGATCCTAAACCACGCGCCTTTTCTGCTCGCCTTCACCGTTCGTTGCCTCCCGATTGGCTTCACCTGCCTGGCATCGCTGCCAGACACGTCACAGAATTGTGACCCGATACCGCAGCGCCACTGTGACCGGTTCTCACGGTCTTCCCTGCATCTGCGAAACGACTACCAAGGACGCTCATCACGTCCTTGGACTGATAAAGAAAACGTATCTCTCTGATCGAGAAATACGCCATTGGATTGGCATAGCGGTGCTGCCGTTATGTGCAAGCAAAGGATGTGGCTAGGTTGATGCCATGCGCTTTTTCCGCTCGGCTTTTAACTGCCCGCAGCCAGCGGCTACGTCGATGCCGCGTCGTTGGCGGATGGTGCACGGGATGCCGCTTTCATGGATCAGGCGGTGAAACTCTGCGGCGGCAGCTTCGGCGCTTTCGCGGCCTTCATAGCCAGGCGTTTCATTCAGCGGAATTAGGTTCACATGAGCCTTTAGCCCGTGCAGTAGCGCCGCCACACGTCGTGCGTGCTCGGGAGTATCGTTTACCCCGGCGATCAGCGTCCAGGCGAAGAAGATCTTCCTGCCTGTGGCCTCGCCGTAGTCGCGGCAGGCGGCGATCAGCTCCGCCAGTGGCCAGCGTTGATTGGCAGGCACCAGTGCGCCGCGTTCTGCGTCCGTGCTGCCATGCAGGCTCACGGCCAGGTTGTAGGGGCGCTGTTCCTCCGCCATGCGGCGGATGCCAGGCACCACGCCCACCGTGCTGATGGAGATCTTCGCCGGGCCTAGGTTCGCGCCGCGTGTGTCGCTGATGATGCCCAGGGCGCGCATCACGTGATCATAGTTGTGCAGCGGCTCGCCCATCCCCATGAGCACCAGATTCCGCAGGCGCTGCCCGCGTGCGGCTAGCACCCGCCGGGCATGGTGCACCTGGGCGACGATCTCTCCTGCACGCAGATGACGCACAAAGCCCATCTGTCCGGTCGCACAAAAGACACAGCCCATCGCGCAACCCGCCTGCGTGCTCACGCAGGCCGTATGGCGACCTTCGTAGCCCATGATCACGGTCTCGATCTCCTGACCATCTTGCAGCCCTAGCAGGAACTTTTGCGTCAACCCATCGCCGCTAGGCGTCTCGACCGCAATAGGTAGCACATCCGTCTGCACCGCTTGCCCTAGCTCACGCAGCAGCCAGCGCCGCAGCGGTGGAGACAGATCCTCGCGTGCCTGAAGATCCGGGTCTGCGCGGAAGTGCAGTGCATTCCACAACGCGCTTGTGTGGGCGGGGGAAACGCCTTCGCGCATCAGTAAGGCTCGCAGTTCCTCAAAGGTTAGATCATGCAGATGCGTAACCGAGGTGGCTGGCACGGACGAGTGGGTGGGAGATTCCGTCCTCATGCTCGGTTCAGGAGGCGTCCGAAGAAACGTAAGCTGTCCGCCAGGTGCTCGCGCCAATACTCCCACGAGTGTCCGCCAGGAAACTCCTGATAAACATGGCTGATGCCCGCCCTTTCCAGTGCCTGGTGCAGGTGGCGGTTAGGTTCGATCAAGATGTCTTCCGTGCCGCAATCGAAGCGCAAAGGGGGAAGGCGATGCGCGTTTAGCTTCAGGCATTCCACCGCCTGCAGGGGGCGATCTTCGACCAAGTCATAGCCCTCGGGGTATTCTTCCACAAAGCCCTGCATTTGCCCCATCTCCGTCACGCTGCTGTGCGCGCTGATGCCGGCAAAAACCTCTGGATGCAGCCCGCCTAGTCGCAGTGCACCCCAGCCACCCATGGACAGCCCAGCGATAAATATGGGCGAGCCTGCACTGCGTGGTTCAAGCTCGGTCGCCAGACGCGGCACCTCTTCCACGATCCATCGAGAATAATCCGCGTCCACATGACTCAGGTAGCCACTGCCATCGCCCCAGAGGCCATCCGAAGGCATCGCCAGCAGCATCGGCGGCAGACCTTCGTGCTGGATCAGATGATTCAGTACTTCATGCGCAGCCCCTTTGAAAAGCCAGGCCCAATGGCTGCCATAGACCCCGTGTAGCAAAAGCACGCGTGGCAGGGACGCTGCGTTCTGACCTGGCGGCACATAAAAGCTCACGTCCGCACGCCGCCGCAGTGCAGGTGATTTCACCGTGGCAAAATGCACGCCTGGCGGAGTCAGGCTGGGGTGGGAAAATTCAACCGTGCGGAAGGCTTCAATCATGACGAAAAGGCTGCCATGACAAAGCAGCCGAACGGCTCGCACGCAAGAAAGCGATGCAGCTCTTGAAGGTCTTTGCCTCCGCCAAGTCGCCCCACTCGCTGACCGCAGGCAGCGAGCCGCCTAAAATTGCGGTTGTCGGATTCTCCACCGCCTGATACAAGCCGCCGATTAATTGTGAATTTCTGCCCGGTTTATTTATCGTTTCGGTCCTTGATTTTGGCCAGCCTCGCTGCGGTAGCAGTCGGTGCTGGCGCTCAAGATGCCTTTTTGCCTCTCCCCGAGGCAGGCCCTGAACTGCCTACGCTTGCCGAGCCTGAAAGCATGCGCTTCTTGAAGCCATCGAAATCAATCAAACCGCCGGTTTCTTCTGCCACTAGAGCAGCCGCCGTGGCGACCCCAAAGGTCACTACGCCCACTGTGGCACGCCTGCGTCGAGTCATTCTCTTGCCCAGTGGCCTGCCGCAAGATGCCATGCGCCAGCAGATGGTCGAGGGCGGTCAAAGCCGCCAGCCCGTGACCGTCGTTGGCGTTCAAGCGCCTGCACAGGTACTAGCTAAACTCGCCGAACTCTTTGGTAGTGAAGTCAATGATGCCACTCCGCAAAAAGTCGAAGAAGCAGTACGCATGGGGTTGAAGGGCAAAGAAGCCTCAGGCACCTCCCGCCGCGTGCAGGTCGTCGGCTGGCAGGCCAAAGACGGCGTCATGGCCGTCGCCGTGGACCCCGAGAGCTGATCCGGCGCTGAAAATAGTTGCGGTGTATGGCAGCGGTCTAGGCTCCAGAATTGAAACATCGTGTGCAGGCTCTCCCATGCTTGCCGTTTGCAAAATCAGAGCCTAGCCTGCCGACTCGCATGACGTTGATTCGCCCTATACTTTTTTGCCTTTGCCTCGTCGCAGGGCTCGCTGTGGCCCAGGATGAGGCTGTGCTGCGCTCTGACCTAGATCGGGCCTACGTTCGCTGGCGTAGTTCCGTGTTGGCGAAGGATGCGCAAGCCTGGGCGGGAGCCATCACGATGCACCGCCAGATCATCACGCGGAACTTGGTCATCAGCCAGGGGCTACCTTTTCCCAAAGCGGTGTTTGAAACCATGCTCTCGCCTGCTGACATCACAGGCCTGCGTCTGCTAGAAGTGCAGGCGGTTGGCGATACCGCTCACTTGCTCTATTTCGGCAAAGTCGATCTGGGGGATGCGCCCGATGTCATTCCGGAAAACCTCCTGCTGCTGAAGTTCTTTCGTGAAAAGCAGGCCTGGAAGTTCGACAGCAGCAAGTTCATCCAGCTCTCCACCCAGCCCGAGAGACGAGCCAAGCTACTCGCCGGAGAGCCGCCGGACTTCCTCGACCTGCCTGAATTCACCCCACCCGGCACGCCGCCCGCCACGCCGCCGCTTTGTGCCGTGCCTGATCACATCACTGGCTGCACCCTGCAAACCATCGGCTACGAAACCACCCTGCTGGTGAATGGCCAGGAGCACTACGCCGCCGATACGGTCGCGCGGCTATTCCTCACAGGTGGGTTAAAAAATGGAGCCAACAGCATTCAGCTGCGTGCCAAAAAGCTCGAGTTGCCGAAGAATGCCAAGGACGCTGAGCGCGTACTTGAGATCGACTTTTTCACCAAGCCCAATCAGCCCGGTGCACGGCCGCAACGCGTCTTTCACTATGAATACAAGGGCAGGGGAACCCCGAAAGACGGGCAGTGGGATCTAGAGATGCCGATCGCTCAGGAGATGATCATCCTGCAGGAATAGCCGCCTCTCCCAGCTTGATCATGTTGTCACTTTCCACCTGCTGGCACAGCCATCGCCACCACGAAGGCCGCGAATTGGTCCGAGAAGCCCGTGAGCTTGGCTTCGAATGGATCGAGGTCAGCCATGGCACCAAGATCACCCTGATTCCTGGCATCCTCGATGCAATCAAAGCAGGTGAGATTCGTGTCTCTAGCCTGCACAATTTCTGCCCGCCACCGGTTGAGGTCACGATAGATGCACCCGATGTTTTCGAGTTTACCACCCCAGACGAATCGCAGCGGCAGCGCGCGATCAAGCTGACGCTCAAGACACTGGATATGGCTGGTCGCATGGGGGCAGACCGCGTCGTGCTGCACCTGGGCAGCGTGAAGATTCCCTCGCTCACAGCCAAGCTGGAAGCCATGGTCAAGGCAGGCGGCCTGTATTCGAAAGACTTCATCCGCCTGAAGCTGAAGCTGGCCATAGCCCGTGAAAAAGCCAGTGCCAAGCATCTAGACCTCGTCCGTGCTGCACTGGATCGGCTTTTGCCGGAGTGCGAAAAGCTGGGTGTAAAGGTCGGCATGGAGACCCGCAGCCACTTCGAGCAGATCCCAACGCAGAAAGAAATGGAGCAGCTGCTCGCGCACTACGACAGCCCTTGGCTCGGCACCTGGCACGACTTTGGCCACGTACAGCGTCAGGCGAATCTCGCTCTGTTGGATCACGAGATTTTCTTGCGTGAAAATGCACCACGGCTCCTGGGGTGTCATGTCCATGATGTGGAGTGGCCCGCGCGCGACCATCGCGTGCCGCTTTCCACAGGCGGCGTGGATTATCCACGTCTGCTGCCCCTGGTTCCCCCCGGCGTGCCTCTGGTTTGGGAACTCTCCCCCAGCCAAAAGCGAGAAAGCATCCTGGCGGCCCTGCCCAAATTCCGCGAACTAGCCAAGCTCTAAGCAGGTTTGCCAAAGCCTGACATGGGGACGGCACCGCTACTTCTTGCCGGAAGTATCACACTTCGCGATTGCCAGACAAACTTCGCTGCATGTAGCCTGATCTTTCTGCCGTTAATTACGCCCCTTTTCCCGACCCCTCATGAGCAAAAAAGCCGCCGCCAAAAAGCCTGCGAAAGCAGCCAAGGCCACCAAAGCCACCGTCAAAGCCTCCAGCCCCTCGTCGAAGAGCCTCCTCGTCGAAAATCGCGTATTCAAGCCGAGTGCTGAGTTTTCCAAAAAGGCCCGCATCAGCTCAATGGCGCAGTATAAAAGAATGTACGACGAGTCGCTGAAGAACCCAGAGAAGTTTTTCGGTCGCGAGGCGAAGGAGCTCACCTGGCGCAAGCCCTTCAAGAAGGTGCTCGACTGGAAGTGCCCCAATGCCAAGTGGTTCGTCGGCGGCCAGCTCAACGTGAGCGAAAACTGTCTCGACCGTCATCTCGATGGCCCGCGCAAGACCAAGGCCGCCATCATCTGGGAAGGCGAGCCTGGTGAGAAGCGCACCATCACCTACCAGCAGCTCCACCGCGATGTGTGCCGCTTTGCCAACGTGCTGAAACGTCACAAGGTGAAGAAGGGTGACCGCGTGGTCATCTACATGCCGATGGTGCCAGAGGCCGCAGTGGCCATGCTCGCCTGTACACGCATCGGTGCGATGCATAGCGTCGTGTTCGGTGGCTTCAGCGCCGAATCGATCAAAGATCGTGTGCTCGACAGCGGTGCGACCGTGGTGATCACCGCCGATGGTGGCTATCGCCGTGGTGCCGTCGTGCCGCTCAAGAAGAACGTCGATGATGCCTTGAAGGCCAATGACACCCCGGTCAAAACCGTCATCGTGCTGAACCGTACCGGTAACGACGTGCACATCGAAGAAGGTCGCGACTTCTGGTGGCATCGTGAGCTTGAATACGTGGACGCAAACTGCCCCGCCGTGTCCATGGATTCCGAGTCCCCACTCTTCATCCTCTACACCAGCGGATCGACCGGGAAGCCCAAGGGCATCCTGCACACCACCGGCGGCTACCTTTTGCATGCCTACATGACCTGCAAATACGTCTTCGACCTGCGGGATGATGATGTTTACTGGTGCACCGCCGACATCGGCTGGGTCACCGGCCACAGCTACATCGTCTACGGCCCACTCGCCCTCGGCGCGACCTGCCTCATGTATGAAGGCGCCCCGAACTGGCCGGAAAATGACCGCTTCTGGCGCATCATCGACGAATACAAAGTCAGCGTCTTTTACACCGCCCCCACCGCCATTCGTGCCTTCATGAAGTGGGGAGATGAATGGCTCAAAAAGCATGACCTCAGCAGCCTGCGCCTGCTCGGCACCGTCGGTGAGCCGATCAATCCGGAAGCCTGGATGTGGTATCACAAGCTCGTTGGCGGTAGCAAATGCCCCATCGTCGATACCTGGTGGCAGACCGAGACTGGCGGCCACATGATCACCCCCATCCCCGGTGCTGTCCCGACAAAGCCCGGCACCGCCACGTTGCCCTTCTTCGGAGTCGATGTCGGCATCGTCGATGACCTCGGCAACGAAGTCGGCACCAACGAACAGGGCAAGCTTGTCATCAAGAAACCCTGGCCGTCCATGCTGCGCGGCATCTGGGGTGATAAGGAACGCTACCAGAAGACCTACTGGAGCGACTTCAAAGGCTGGTACTTCGCCGGAGACGGAGCTCGTCGTGACAAAGACGGCCACATCTGGATCATCGGCCGCATTGATGATGTGCTGAACGTCGCCGGCCATCGTCTTGGTACCGCTGAGGTAGAGAGTGCGCTCGTTTCCCACCCTGCCGTGGCAGAATCTGCCGTCGTGGGCCGTCCGGATGAGCTGAAAGGGCAGGGGGTCGTCTGCTTCGTGACGGTGAAGGAAGGCATCAAAACCAGCCGTGAACTTGAAAACGAGCTCAAGAAGCACGTCCGTAAAGTCATCGGCCCGGTGGCAACGCCGGACGAGATCCGCTTCGCGGCCGCACTGCCGAAAACTCGCTCCGGTAAGATCATGCGTCGTCTCCTTAAGCAAATCGCTTCTGGCGAAACCCTCAAAGGTGACACCACAACGCTCGAAGACATCAACGTCATCGCCGCCCTCGCCGCTGCGAGTAGCGAGGATTGATTCCTCTTCATCATCTGTTCTTCATCATCGACCCCCAGCGGATTCGCTGGGGGTTTTTTTTACGGTCTCGATTTCCACTGAATCAGTGAGACCTCTTGCCATGAGCGCCACCCGCTGCTTGAGTAGGCAAAATTCTGTATGGATCATTCCACCCACAACAAGATCGTCTCCTTTATTTGGTCCATTGCCGACGACTGCCTGCGGGATGTCTTTGTGCGCGGGAAATACCGGGATGTCATCCTGCCCATGTTCGTGCTGCGGCGTATCGACTGCCTGCTGGAGGATACCAAGACCGCGGTGCTGGAGGAGGTGCGCTTCCAGAAGGAGGAGGCCAAGATGGCCGTGCTGGACCCCGAGGGGCTGAAGGACGCTGCCGGGCAGGTCTTTTACAACACCTCCAAGTTCACCCTCAAGACCCTGCTCGGGAATCCCTCCCAGCTCGTCGCCAATCTGGAAAACTACCTCAACGGTTACAGCGACAACGTCCGCGAGATCATCGCCAAGTTCGATCTGCCCACCCAGGTGCGGAAAATGGCCGAGGCCAATGCCCTCTTCGGCGTGTTGGAAAAGTTCGTCTCCCCGGAGATCAATCTCAGCCCGCACGACACCACCGCGCCGGATGGCAAGAAACTGCCCGGCCTTACGAACCTCGGCATGGGCTACGTCTTCGAGGAACTCATCCGCAAGTTCAACGAAGAGAATAACGAAGAAGCCGGGGAGCACTTCACCCCGCGCGAGGTCATCCAGTTGATGGTCCACCTCATCTTCGAGCCCATCAAAGCGAAGCTCCCGCCCGTCATTACCATCTATGATCCCGCCTGCGGTTCCGGCGGCATGTTGACGGAGGCGCAGGACTTCATCATCGACCCCGAGGGCGCGATCAAATCCGAGGCCCCGGTTCATCTCTATGGCCGCGAGATCAACCCCGAGACCTACGCCATCTGCAAGTCGGACATGATGATCAAGGGGAACAACCCCGAGAACATCCGCTTCGGCTCCACGCTCGCCACGGATGAGTTCAGCCAGCTCCGCTTCGACTTCATGCTCTCCAATCCTCCTTATGGGAAGAGCTGGAAGACCGACCAGGGCCAGATCCTGGAAAAGAAAGGCAGCGAGACCGTCATCATCGACGGGCGCTTCGAGGTCGTGCTGGCCGATGCCCAGGGAGAAAAGAGCACCGTGCCCGCCGCCCCCGCTGTGGATGACGGCCAGCTCCTCTTCCTCATGGAGATGGTCAGCAAGATGAAGCGCCTCAGCGACAGCCCGCTCGGCAGCCGCATCGCCACCGTTCACAACGGCTCCGCCCTCTTCACCGGGAATGCCGGCGGCGGTGCCAGCAACATCCGCCGCTACCTCATCGAGAACGACTACCTGGAGGCCATCATCCAGCTTCCAAACAACATCTTTTATAACACCGGCATCACCACCTACATCTGGGTGCTGTCCAATCACAAGGCCAAGGAGCGCAAAGGCAAGGTCCAGCTCATCGACGCCTCCCAGCTCTACGAAAAGCTGCGCAAGAACCTCGGCGAAAAGAACTGCGCCTTCACCCAAGCCCACATCGACCAGATCACAAAAGCCTACCTTGACCTCCTTGACACTGGCAAAGCCAGTCTTGACGGGCTGAAAGCCCAAGTCTTCCCCAACCACGAGTTCGGCTACTGGAAGATCACCGTCGAGCGCCCCCTGCGGAAGTCTTCCCAATTCACCGCCGACCGCATCGCCACCCTGCGTTTCGTCCCCGCCCTCAGCACCGAAATGGAGTGGATGTGGCAGCAGTGGGGCGCGAAGGTTTACGACAAAGGCTTCCTCGCCACCCAAAAGGAAACCCTGGAGCACTGGCTGGAGAAGGAGCAACTCGAAACCTCCCCCGCGAACAAGAAGAAGCTGCTCGACACCACCCTCTGGACCGCCCGCCGCGACCTCATGCAGGCCTCCGAAAAACTTCACGCGCATCTCGGCGAAGCGACCAGCGACGACTTCAATGCCTTCAGCGAGACCACCAAAGCCGCCGCGAAGAAGCTCAAGCTCGACCTCAAGCCCGCCGACCTGAAAGCCATCCTCGATGCCGTCTCCTGGCGTGACTCTGCTGCGCAGAGAATTTTGAATAGCGAATTCAGAATGGAGAATTCCAAAGTCTCAATTCCCAATTCTTCATTCGTCGCAGATGCCGAGCTGCGGGATACCGAAAACGTCCCGCTCACCTATCCCGGCGGCATCGTCGCCTACTTCCAGAAGGAAGTCCTGCCACATGTGCCGGATGCCTGGGTGGACGAGGAGAAGACCGTCATTGGCTACGAGATCAGCTTCAACAAATACTTCTACCAGCACCAGCCCCTCCGCCCGCTGGAGGACGTCGTGGCCGAGATCCGCCAGCTCGAAACCGAGACCGAAGGCCTCTTGGAGCAGATCCTGAAGTTTAATTAGTGCAGCCTGCTATTTAAAATAAATCATATAAATTTAAATAGCGCACCCTTCCTGTTTAACTTCTGCCACCCAAACTTAATGAACACCTTCCAAGCAGGCACCTGGATGAAACGGGAAGGCTACCGGAGCTTCGAGCCCGCCCTGATCAACCGGCCCTGGCGCTTCGATGATCCGCAACTGCTGGAGTCCCTCAGCCGGGCGGACCGGCAGTTGGGCCGACTGGACATGTTTTCCGAATACGTGCCGAACCTAGACCTCTTCGTGCGCATGCACGTCGCCAAGGAGGCCACCCAGTCCAGCAAGATCGAGGACACCCGGACGGAAATTGAAGAAGCCATCCTGCCCGAGGAGGAGGTGGCTCTAGAGCGCCGGGACGACTGGCAGGAGGTGAACAACTATATCCAGGCCATGCAGCAGGCCGTGGCGGATCTGGGGCAGTTGCCCTTCTGCAATCGCCTGCTCTGTCAGGCTCACGCCACGCTTATGTCCGGCGTGCGTGGAGAGAAAAAGACCCCGGGCGAGTTCCGGCGCAGCCAGAACTGGATCGGCGGCTCCAATCCGGGGAACGCCCGCTTCGTTCCCCCCGCCCACGAAAATGTGCCCGCCTTGATGGGGGACCTGGAGCTGTTTGCCCACAACACCGACCTCCACCTGCCGCCCCTGCTGAAGGTGGCTCTCATGCACTACCAGTTCGAGACCATTCACCCCTTCTTGGATGGCAATGGCCGCATCGGACGCCTCATGATCCCGCTCTTCCTGCTCTCCGAAGGCATCCTCAAGCGCCCTGTCCTCTACCTCTCAGACTACCTGGAGCGGAACCGCGCCGAGTATTACGAGCGCCTCAGCGCCGTCCGGCATCAAAACGCCCTCACCGACTGGCTCCGCTTCTTCCTGGATGGCGTCAGCGAGACCGCCCGGCATGGTGTGGATACCTTTGACCGCATCCTCAAGTTCCAGGCGGATTGGGAGCAGCGCCTGCGTGGCTGGAAGTCCCAGGGCACCTCCGGCCTGGCCCTCCTGCGCCACCTTTTCAGCCATCCAGCGGCCCGCGCTGCCGAGGTCGCCACTGCCGCAGAGGTCTCCATGCCCACCGCCTACAAGCTCATCGAGCGCTTCGTGGAGCACGGCCTGCTGCGCGAGGTCACTGGAGCCAAGCGCGACCGACTTTTCCTCTTTGAGCCCTACCTCCAGCTCTTCAAGACCCACCCATGAAAATCTTCATCAGCAGCGTCCAGAAAGAGTTCGCCGCAGAGCGTCGGGCGCTGGCGGACTATTTGCGTGCGGACCCGCTGCTGCGTCGTTTTTTTGAGGTCTTTCTCTTCGAGCAGGACGTGCCCGCCACGGACCGCACTCCTGATTCCGTCTTCCTGGCCGAGGTCGCAGATTGTGACATCTACCTCGGGCTGTTCGGGAGGGAATACGGCTGGCAAAACGCAGACGGCCTTTCCCCGACCCATCTGGAGTTTCAGGAGGCCAGCCGCCTCGGAAAAACACGCCTCATCTTCGTCCATGGCGCAGAGGACTCTGCCAAACACCCGCAGATGCAGGCCCTCATCCGCGAGGCGGGCAGCCAGCTCGTGCGCCGGCGCTTTCAGACATCCGCGGACTTGCTCCCCGCCGTGTATGCCAGCCTGGTCGATCACCTGGAGGAATCCGGCAAGCTCAACCGCGCCCCCTGGGATGCCCGCGCCGCCCGCAAGGCCACGCTCGACGATCTCGACGCGGAGGGTATCGCCCGCTTCGTCCGCCATGCACGCAAGGCGCGGAACTTCCCCCTCCCGGCAGAGACCGAGCCTGCCGAGGTGCTCACTCACCTGAACCTGCTCGATGATGGCCAGCCCACCAATGCCGCCATCCTCCTCTTCGGCAAACACCCGCAGCGCTTCTGCCTGCCGTCTGAGGTGAAGTGCGCCCACTTCCACGGCACGGAAGTCGCCAAGCCCATTCCGTCTTATCAGGTCTATAAAGGCACCGCCTTTCAGCTCGTGGATCAGGCCATCGATTTCGTCATGTCCAAGATCAATGCCCATGTTGGCACCCGCGAGCATGGCCCGCAGGCCCCGGTCACCTACGAGATCCCCAGGGAAGTCGTCGCCGAGGCCATCGTCAATGCTGTGGCCCATCGCGACTACGAGAGCAACGGCAGCGTCCAGGTCATGCTCTTCGCGGATCGGCTGGAGATCACCAACCCCGGCCGTCTGCCCAAGGCGCTCACGCTGGAAGACCTGCGCCGCCCGCACAACTCCATCCCAGGGAACCCGCTCCTGGCGGAGTCCCTCTATCTCACCAAATACATCGAGCGCATGGGTACCGGCACCCGGGACATGATCCGCCTCTGCACCGCCGCCGGCCTCCCCGAACCTGTTTTCCACCTCGCCGACGGCTTTGTGACCACCATCCGCCGAAAAACCGCCGACCCAGTGACCCGACAAGTCACCGACCCAGTCGCCGACCCAGTGACCCGACAAGTCACCGGACAAGTCACCGGACAAGTCACCGGACAAGTCACCGGACAAGTCACCGGACAAGTCACCGGACAAGTCACCGGACAAGTCGATCCATGGATCATTCGTGCCTTAGTGGCAGCGGCAGACAAACCTCTAAGCAGTCGGGACCTTCAAAACGCCACTGGCATCAGACACCGGGAAACGTTTCAGCGAAACTATCTCGATCTATTGCTCCAAGAGACTTGGGTGGCGCGCACCCTGCCTGACAAGCCCAACAGCCGCCTGCAAAAATACCAACTCACCCCCAAGGGCCGAGACCTGCTCGAAGCGATCCAAAAGGAGGTGAAGAAGCCATGACCGCCTTCCCGAAATACCCCAAGTATAAAGACTCCGGCGTCGAATGGCTCGGCAACGTGCCGGAGCATTGGGAGGTGAATGCTTTGCGTGCCTGTGCTGCACTGAATGTGGAACGCAACCGCCCGGACCTTCCAGTTCTCTCCGTGTACCGTGAGTATGGCGTCATTCTCAAAGACTCCCGCGACGACAATCACAACGCGACATCCCTCGATACATCAAACTACAAGGTGGTGCATCCAGGCGACTTGGCCGTGAACAAGATGAAAGCTTGGCAGGGCTCATTGGGTGTCAGTGAGCACCATGGAATCGTCAGTCCCGCCTACATCACTTGTAAGGTGAATCAGTCGAAGGTAGCTGGACGCTATCTGCACTACCTTCTTCGTTCCAAACCTCTGATTGGAGCACTGGATGCCATTTCCTATGGCGTGCGTGTCGGTCAGTGGGACATGCGCTTTGAAGACTTCAAGCAAGTCAGCCTGACCTATCCACCTCGCGCCGAACAAGACCGCATCGTCGCCTTCCTGGATGAGAAGACGGCGGAGATCGACCGCTTGATCGCGAAGAAGCAGCGGCAGATCGAGCTGCTGGACGAGCAAAAGGCCATCCTCATCAACCGCGCCGTCACCCGCGGCCTCCACCCCCACGCCGAACTCCAAGACTCCGGCATCCCCTGGATCGGCCCGATCCCGAAGCATTGGCGTGTTGTTCCCCTCAAGCGCATGGCCTCGGTTCAAAATGGAGTCACACTTGGTCCCGTCTATCCGGTCAACATGTCCTCGGAAGTTCCCTACCTCCGCGTGGCCAATGTTCAGAACGGCAGCCTGAATCTAAACACGGTGGCAACGCTGAGGCTGCCCCGACGCATCGCTTCAAAGTATCTTCTGCAATCGGGAGATGTGCTCGTCGCAGAAGGAGGTGACTTGGACAAATTAGGGAGGGGTTGTGTTTGGCGTGCTGAGATACCTTACTGCATCCATCAGAACCACGTCTTTGCGGTGAGAACCGAGGCTGCGAAGTTACTCCCCGAGTTTCTGTCCACAGCACTCGGATCA
>JBIKYV010000061.1:0-19273 GCA_044355075.1 Prosthecobacter sp. | reverse complement strand
GTATTTTTTGATGAAATCTTGATCGCTTCCAGACAGGGGCGCTTGAAGGTAACAAGTTACTCGAAGCATAAGAGTCCGCTTTGCTTGCGTTGATTCGATCTTTTCTCAATGACCACCTTTATGGCAAATGATGGCTACGAACTCCTGGACAGTGGAGTCTTTCAAAAACTAGAGCGTTTTGGCTCGGTTGTGTTATCGCGGCCTTGTGCGCAGGCGGTTTGGCGAAAATCGCTTGCTGAGAGCGAGTGGCGCCGAGCCACAGCCTCTTTTTTTCGCGATGGTGGCAATCAATGGCGGGGCAGGGAGCGACTGCCTGAAACTTGGGAAATCCAAGTCGATGGAACTCATTTTACCCTGAGTTCGACTGACTTTGGGCATTTGGGTATCTTTCCTGAGCAGCGTCCGCAATGGCGGCGGATTCGCGAAGTCTGCCAGCAATACGCGAGGCAGTTGGGGCGGCCCGCACGTGTATTGAATCTCTTTGCTTATTCAGGCGGTAGCACCTTAGCTGCCGCTCACGCGGGGGCGGAGGTTTGCCATGTCGATGCCTCCAAGGGCATGGTGGACTGGGCTCGGAAAAATGCTGACCTGAACGGTTTGCAAGACCATCCGATTCGCTGGATCGTGGACGATGTGACGAAGTTTCTTGAGCGTGAGCTACGCCGAGAGCGGCGTTACGATCTGCTGATTCTTGATCCTCCTAGCTATGGTCGAGGTGCAAAAGGGGAGGTTTTTAAAATCGAAAATGACCTACCACGTTTGCTCTCGCTGTTGAGAGCTTTGCTCTCCGATCAGCCTTTGGGCGTGCTACTTTCGTGTCATACCCCTGAAATGACGGCTGTATCGCTCAGTCATCTTTTGCATCAAGATTTCGGACCTCAAGGCCATCTGGAGGCGGGTGAAATGTTGCTCGAAGGGGCAAAGGCAATTCTGCCTGTGCCTAGTGGCAGCTTCTGCTGGTGGTTGGCTTGAAGTGTCGTTCAACGACTGCCTCCAAGTACACGCATTTGTGCACGGTATTCTCGTGGCGTGAGCCCGACGACTTCGCGAAAGCGTCGATTGAAGTTCGCTAAGTTTCGATAGCCACAGTCGAGTGCGATATCGGTAATGTTTTGCTGATCTTCCGTTATCATTCGGCAGGCGCGTCCGATGCGAACTTCGTTAATGTATTCAGGTACTGTTTTGCCGGTGCGTGAGCGAAAGAACCGACTAAAAGCACCTTCGCTCAGGTGGGCTAGCTTAGCGAGTTGCTTACGGTCAATGTCCTCAGTCAGGTTTTGATGAATGTGATCTACCACGCGTTGCATTCGATCTTGATCACCAGAGTGAAGTGCTGGCTCATAGCTCGCACTTGCGAGAGGATGTAGCTCTTTCGAGCGCCCGAGCACATCTAAGATACCGAGTAGCTCGACCACGCGTGTCAGTCCACTGGCGTCTGCAAGGCGTCGCATCCGACTGGTGATCTCTCTTCTTGTCTCACCAGTTATTTCTAGGCCACGGGCAGCACGTCTAAGCAGGCTTTTTGCAGGTTCCATTTCAGGAAGGTTCATGAATTCTGGGCCCAGGAAAGACTCGCTGAATCGCACGATGATGGCATCGACGCTTGCGCCGCTGACTTCATCTTGATGCCAGACATGAGGCAGATTTGAACCCAAGAGAACCAAGTCACCATCCCGAAGCGGTGAGATGTTGTCCCCGACGACACGGTGCCCGCGGCTGCGAATCGCGAGTGTGATTTGGTATTCGGGATGAAAGTGCCAGCGGGTTCCGTAGTCAGGTCCGTGGATGATTTCACAGTGAAAGGATTCCCAGTCACGGCGCGGCACTTTTTCAAAGACAGGCTTCATAGTTGGTCTTTCTTCATACACCTCAGTTATCTGGAAGCCAATCAACAGATGGCAGCTCCCGATACAGAAATGCGCAGAGTTAACGGCGCTGTCCGGTCCACTTTTCTAACCAAGGTAGGATTACGACAGAGCTGATGATGAGGCCTGCTCCGAGGTAAAAACCGATTCGCATGTGTTCTTCTGCCCCAAAGACTAGGATCGCGAGGAGGATACCATAGATAGGTTCTAGATTGTAGATTACATTTACCGTGAACATGGGTAGCCGCCTCAGCACATCCATGTAGCCAGCATAAGCCCAGACCGTGCATAGGCTGGCCAAGAGCAGCAAGAGTGCAAAGTCAGACCCGCTAGGAAGAACCAAGTTTCCGCGCTCAAACCAAAGGCAGCCTGGAACACAGGCAATAAAGGCACCGATCATCTGCCAAGTTCCCATGACAGCATAATGGCAGCGAGAGACGATCTGCTTACTTATTACAGCAAAAATGGCCGCCAACGCTGCGGCTGCCAGAGCCACACTGAAGCCTTGCCAATGACGAAATTCGACTTGGTAGATCAGACAGACAGCCCCAACCATGACAACACCGACAATCAGTTCGAGCGGGCGCCAACGCCGAGTGCCATCGATGCATGGTTCGATCAAGGTGCACCAGAGCATTGCTGTCGGCATGGCAGCGAGACTGACTGAGGCGGTCGAGAGTCGCGCTGAAATAAAAAAAAGAATCCAATGAACGCCAAGAATGCCCCCTAGTAGGAGTAAAGTGCGGATTTGCTTACCGGGTAAGGGTAAAGTTTGCCCGACTGCACGAGCAACGATGGCAAAACCGATAGCCGCAAAACTCGTTCGCCATAAGAGCATTTGAACAGGTGGCAAATGAATTAACTTCCCCAAAATAGCCGTCAATCCCCAAGCGACGATGACGAGATGAAGTTTAAGGCGATCATTCATGCCGAACGATCAAGGTACATAGTGTGTGTATTCAGACAAGAGTGATTGATCATTCTGACGGGAGAAGGTCTTTCGAAAAAAATTGTGGCAGTTACGGTATTTAGGTATGGCTCAATGAATCAATGCTCACGATTGTTTATTAGTTTGGGTCAGTGGGGCACGAATGAATTAAAGCTTTTCTTTTTTGATAATTATAGTAAAAATTCGTTTCATTATTGATTTTGAGTTTTCTTACCAACTGAGTCGATAAATCTCGTGATTCTTGTTTTGCTAACTATTTATGACTGATGCGCTTCCTCCTGAATTGATGACGGTGAAAGAGACCTCGGAATACCTTCGCATTCCGCTGCCTACGGTCTATTATCTCGTGCAGCGCGGACAGTTGCCCGCTGTTCAGATCGGTGGTCGTTGGAGAATTAAACGCAGTATCTTGGATCGTGATGTGTTGCACAATGAAGGTGAAACCGGTCAGCCTACAGTCATGGTTGTGGATGATGACCCAGCGTTACAAGCCTTGTTCAAACAGTTCCTCAAGAAGGCAGGCTTCGGACGCTTGGTGGTCGGAACTGGAGCGGAGGCTATTAGCTTAGCGAAGAAGCAGAAGTTTGACTTCGTGTTCCTTGACCTAAAACTTCCAGATGTTCCTGGAGATGAGGTGTATTCACAGTTGAAGGCTCTCCATCCAGACCTTCCGATTGTGATTATCACAGGCTACCCTGACAGTGAGGTGCTGAGCCGCATTTTGACTCACGGACCGGTGACAGTCATCAAAAAGCCGCTGGAGTATGATCAATTGAACAAAGCGGTGAGACAGCTCGGCCATAAAGTCTCCGAAGCATTGGTTTAATGGTCAAACTTCCGATTTAATGAGCCCGGTGGAAAAACCGGGCTTTTATTTGATCTAGGACGAATTGAATCGGCGTGCTTGATCAGACCCGAATGACAATTTTACCGAAATGACGCGCACTTTCCATGTGGGCAAAGGCGCTTGAGGCCTCCGTGAAGCCGTAGATTTGGTCGATTACGGGGTGCAATTGGGATTGAGTCATGTGATCTAGCATGCTCTGCAACATACTTTTTGATCCGACGTAGATGCCATCTAAGCGAATGCCCTTGCGCAAGATGCTGACCGTCTGGATATCTCCAGCGGTGCCGGTCAAAACGCCGATGAGGGAGATGTGTCCTCCAAAACGAGTGGCTTGGATAGACCGATTCAAAGTTTCTGGACCACCGATTTCGATGACTTTATCTACCCCGAGGCCTTGGGTCGCTGTGAGCGCCCATTCGTCCCAGGCTGAGTTTTCACGGTAGTTCATGACTGCATAGGCCCCCATCGATAGCAGACGTTTCGCTTTTTCATCACTGCTCGTGATAGCAAGCACACGTGCCCCTGCGGCAATGGCAAACTGAAGGGCAAAGATGGAAACGCCACCGGTTCCAAGAATCAGGACTGTCTCACCGCTTTGAAGCTGTCCGCGGACATGCAGAGCATTCCATGCTGTGAGGGCGGCACAGGGCAGGGTGGCAGCTTCTTCAAGCGATAGGTATTCTGGAACTTCGATTAGTGAACTTGCAGGTACTGTGGCAAATTCGCGGAGCAGCCCATCGACCGCACCACCTAAAGCCGCTGCCGCGTGGGCTTGGGTAAAAGCGCCGTCTAACCAAGTCGGCATAAAGGGAATGACAACGCGTTGCCCTGGGTGCCAGCCCTTGACCTCTGGGCCTATGGCCTCAATCACTCCAGCTCCATCAGAGCAGGGAACTCGTGGAATCGGACCGGTGATGCCTCGGATGCCAGTCACATTCATGTAATCCCGGTAATTCAGGCTACATGCCTGGATCCTTACCAGAACCTCATTCTTTCCTGGCACAGAGGTCTTGATCTCCTGCAACTTGAGAGAAGGAAGCCCCTCCGTGCTAGTGATATGCCATGCTCTCATGCTTGCGATCCGGGCTCTTTATCTTCCAATTCCTTTTGGCTTTCTAGAACTTTGGCTGTCTGTTTTTCACGAAAAACCTGAAGCTTGGCAGCTAGGTCGGGCCTCTCACCCACCAACATGGAGACCGCGAAAAGGCCGGCATTGAGTGCACCTGCGTTGCCGATGGCAAAGGTCGCGACGGGAATGCCACCAGGCATCTGCACGATCGAATAGAGGCTATCGACACCACTCAAGGCGCGGCTTTGTACTGGCACTCCTAGGACAGGTAAAGTGGTCATGCTAGCTGCCATGCCTGGAAGATGTGCTGCCCCCCCCGCACCTGCGATGATCATGCGCAGCCCCCTAGCCTGAGCCGTAGTGGCATATTCGTACAGCAGATGCGGAGTGCGATGCGCACTGACGACCCTTTTTTCATAAGGCACTCCGAATTCTTCGAGCACCTGCGCTGCGTTTTGCATGGTGGGCCAGTCGGAACTGGATCCCATAATGATGCCGATGATGGGTTGACTCATAGGCAGCTGTTTCTACGCCGACTGAGAGCTCGTGCAACTCTAGCGTGGCGTTGCCACTGAGTTTGATGAGTTTAGGGGGATGATTTCCTTCATGTGTCGCACACGGCACCCTTGTTTCCGCATTAGGGCAACCAACCCTTCAGGACCGCCTAAGTGTCCTGCGCCTACCAGAACCATGACGCTTTCCCCGTTTCTTAGAAAGTCCATCAAGGGTGGGATCCATGCGCGGTTACGCTTGTTGATGAAAATCTCCATGAGCTCAGGGTGCTTCTCCGCTTCTCGATTGATCAGGCTGTATAGCAACTCTAGATCACCGTTTTTCCAGGCTTTGACGAGGTTATCGTATTCTTCCGCCATGGTTCTGGCTTCTTCTAGCGTTTGTTCCAGCATCAGAATTTGTTGGTTGCGATCAAGCCCTGAGAAGAGTTGAAGCTGAAGCTCCACGGTTTCTAGCCCTTGCCCAGGTTTGCCATCTTTGGCTGCACGTTGCTCGTAGTGCTGATCTACGCCCATGGCATTGCTGGCACCCAATTGCTGAAATTCTTCGCTTGTTATAACTAAGGAGGCTAGCCACGGCTTTAGTGCTTGAAGGGATGTCGTGCTTTTCCCGCGCGTGCGCGCCCACTCCTCGACTCTCATCCATACTGTTGGGCCGAGTTCAGCCTGCAAAGTCGTTGTATCTGAGTAACGCCCTAATTCCATCAGACGACGATTGAATTCTGGTGCTTCGGAGGCCCCTGGTGGCAGTTCAAAAAGCAATCTTTGTGCGTTTTGATAAGCGTAATCGTAGCCTTCTGCGAGTGGGTAATCGGTCTGCCTTAGCACATGAATGGTGCCGCAAAGGTAAAGCTGGCCTGGGTATCCTTCCTTATCCACGACCCAGACACTACCCGCAGGATAGACTTTTGCGTTTGCAGAGGATGCTGCCGATACAGGCTGACGGCAACTGCTGAGAAGGCTGCAACTCAGCAGTAGGGAGAAGCAAAAAGTGAGATGAAATGACACGACGCTTTTTTAGCGAAGTCTGAGCGATCCTGGCAAATGGAATCCCTGAGCGTTTAGGCTTAGGCTGCCGAATGTTTGGCTAAGTAAGCTCTGAATTTCTCTTCACCCATGTATTTGGCCAAAAGCTTAGAGTCGGTTTCTGTCAAATCGACAAGAATCAGGCCATCAATCACGGAAGAGAATTCCTTGTCCACGTTGAAACTCAGGATGGTGCCATTGAGGCGAAGGTAATGCTTCAAGAGGATAGGGATACCTTTGCCATCGGTCTCAAGGCTCGAAATGAGAGCAGAGCAGTCGTCCACATCCTGAAGCTCAGCGCTGATGAATTCGCGCATGAGTTTCCTGCCGCGAAGGTAGCGAAAGGGGTTTCTTGGCTTCACAAAGCTCGCCAAATCCTCATGCAGGCAGTTTTCTTGAAGGAACTCTACGATGAATTTTCGGCTTAGCTTATCATAATCTTTGCTGATGCTGACCGGGCCGAATAGTTTGGTGTATCCTGGATGTCGGCTGATCCAGTGTGCGATGCCTTTCCATAGAAGTGGCAGGGATGAAAGGTTCCTCTGATACTCTTTGGTGATGAAGCTGCGGCCCATCTCAACGGCGCTCTGGAGATTGGCGAGGAATGGCTTTTCGAATTTGAAGAGCGTGTTTGTGTAAAGTCCTCTGGGACCATATTCGCGCAGAATGATGTCTGCACGGCCCAGGCGGTAAGCTCCCGCGATACGTTGGGCTTTCTCATCCCAGAGAAAAAGGTGCTCATAGTAGCGGTCGAATCGATCTAGGTCGATGTCCTGACCAGTGCCTTCCCCCACTTGACGAAAGGTAATTTCGCGTAGTCTGCCAATCTCTTGCAGTATCTCCGGAATCTCATGGGAGTGAGCTGTATAGACTCCGAGTCCACCTTGACTAACAAGGCAGGCACCATTCTCGCGTAGCGCGGTAACTTCTGAAAGAATACGTTGTTGGCGCTCCCCCATGCGTGAGCCTTTAGGGTCATCACTCAAATACTCTACATTATTGCCAGAGGCATCTGAACTCGGTAGCCGACGTTCGGCCAAAACCATCGTGTGAATTCTCAGGTATTTGGTCAGAGTCTCGTCATCTTCAAATTTACGTAGTTTGGTGAATGAAATCGGATTACCAATTCTCATTTCGACTTTCTTTCTAGATTGTTGGGCGAATTCGCGCAGAAGTAGGCCTGTCCTAAGTCTGGGATGAATGACACCCGCCGCATGAAATAGTGTGCTGTTGCCTCCTGGGAAGTAAACTGGAAGTATGGTCGCTGAAGTGCGGCGAACCAAAGAGCCAACATGCTTGGTCCAAGGAGCCTCTTCGATTCCTTTCCCAGGCTTGTAGGCTGAGACTTCACCAGCAGGGAAGATAAGTAGTGCACCACCTGATTTAAGGTGAGCAAGCGCAGCTTTCATTCCATGCAGATTTTCGCGTGCAGCCTCAGGCCCACCAAAGGGATTGACCAAAACGGAGTGCTCACGTACTTCCGGCATGTTGCCAAGCAGAGCATTTGTCATGACCTTCAGGTCAGGCCGATGTTTGCCAATATAGCTGGCGAGGGCGCATGGATCTAGAATACCAAAAGGATGATTGGCGACGATCACGAGAGGGCCTGATTTTGGGAAATCAAACCCTGGAAGTTCATGGATCTGTAGCTCGGCCTGTATGGTTTGGATGACCGCGGTAAAAAATGCACCGCAGGTTTTTTGTTCCTTCGGCAGCGTGTGATAGGCCGCAGACGATTGGCGGTAAATGTGATCAAAATCATTCAATCCGAGTACTCGTTCTGCCACCCCACCTGCAAGGCGATAGAGAGTCTGCTGCAACGGTGTACGCAGGTGTGTGCTGAGATTAATGATCATGACGGGTGGGGGAACCGAGCGGCGAGAGTCCCTCAGAAATAATCTTGTGCAAGTTAGCAAACGTCACTTTTTTGCCATTAACGAAACTTTAATTTTTACTTAAATGGTTTATTTTCAGCGATTTACGCCAACCAAAAGCTTGTCCATATCTCCCAGGCTATGTGCCCAATGAATAGGTAAATCGGGGAGTTGTTCTTGGTAACCTCGAGCGGCGCGCCCGCCAACGAATAGGAAAATTTCCTCGGGCAGAAGCTGGCGCAAACGGCGCAGTTTGTCCTCTGTAATAGGGCATTTCTCAGGATAAACGACGCTAAGCGCGACAGCTTGAGCCTTACGTGCTCGAGCGCAGGCTGCGATCTCCTCAATAGGTAGATTTGGCCCAAGGTAAGTGATCTTCCAACCAAGGTCACGTGCCGAGGAGGCAGCGAGCATGGCACCTAGTTCATGCATCTCTCCTGCAGGCGTGGTAATGATGATCTCCGGAGCTCCTTCAGCCGTTTGGCTTCCAGGCACGGGCGTCATCAATAGCTCCCTCACGACCGAAGTGGCCACGTGCTCATGTGCTGGTCTAAGATTACCAGCCTGCCATTCCCTGCCAATCGACTCAATTAGAGGACAAATCACATGGTGCAGCATTCCGCGTTGACCAAATTGCTGCCGCGCACGCTGAAGTAGGCGACGAAGCCGATCGCTGTCATAGACTTTACTAGCCTCTAATCCTAGACGAATAAAGTCTTCGGGCTTATCTAGGCTCGGGGTCGCATCTACACTGAAGGTTGATGTGGTGGTGTTGGCATGACCTCTGGTTAGCAATTGATCACTAAGCTTCTTTAGCTCTTCGGTGGGGAGTCGAGCAACGTTGCCAATGCGATGACCTCCCTCAGTGAGTTCGCGCAGCAGCTTCAGCCGCTCAATCGCTTCATCGCAATACATGCGACGATTCGTATCGGTTCGGCTCGGATTGAGCGCGTTGTAGCGTCTTTCCCAAATGCGTATCACATGAGGGCTTAGACCGCTGAGCTGGCTGGCCATCTGGATAGAACAAGACATGGAAGGTAATGAGAAATCGGTCTGGTGAAACTTTTTGTCGAACGTCGGGTTGCCTGTTGTCTAATTTTCAAGCAAGCACTTTTCTTTACGCGTTCATTTCAAGAGCGGATACACTGCGTTTCTTTATGCTGAATCATATCTGGGCCACATTGCTATTTATTGGATTGATCGTCGCCGGTCTTGTGGGACGTATCTCTGGGGAAGGAAGCGTTATTGATGCTGCCATGGCTGGGGCTAAAAATGCCGTTGTTAGCATCGCGCTGCCTTTAGCCGGCATGATGATGTTCTGGCTGGGCGTTCTTCGGTTGCTAGAAAAGGCTGGTGTTTTGGAAGCTTTGGTCAGGCTACTTTCGCCTTTGCTACGTCGTTTGTTTCCCGAGGTGCCGACCCATCATCCGGCGATGACGTCAATGGTGATGAATCTCTCTGCGAACATGCTGGGGCTGTCCAATAGCGCAACACCTATGGGATTGAAGGCTATGGGACACCTGCAAGAGCTAAATCCACATCAACAAACGGCTAGCAATGCCATGATCACGTTTTTGGCACTGAATACAGCCGCTTTTACTTTGATCCCGGTATCGGCAATGAATTTTTTAAATGCCGCCGGTATTCCCCACAGTTACCGGGTGATTTTGCCGACGATTTTGGCGACAGCTTGCGCTTCCTGCGGTGCTGCTGCGGCTGCGCTTTTCCTGAATCGAATGCCTCGCTTTGCGCCCACTCCGGATGAGCCAGAAGATAATGCTGAAAGGTTGGATAAAGTGCAAACCGCAGGCATGAGTCGGCGGGCCAAAATAGCTCTTTTGCTGCTCGTGACTGCCTTTCTAGCAGTCTCCGTCCTTGAATTAGGACCTTCTTCATGGCGCAAAACATTGCTTGATTCAACGGGCTTATCCCAAGTTATTGAGCAAGCTGCCCAAAGGAGGCAGCAAGCTGAAGCTGTTTTGACTAATCAAAAAGAAGCAGCCGAGTTGTCTCCTGCTTTGTCTGACCGTTCTTCGACTGCCATCTTGCGCCGTGTCATGGATGGCGCGTCAGGGCTCACTATCCCAGCAATTTTAATTCTGGCTGTGGGATTTGCCTGGGCCAAAAAAGTCCGCGTTTACGAAGAGTTTGTCGAAGGTGCTAAGGAAGGATTTGGTGTGGCAACGCGTATCATGCCCTACCTGGTAGCTATGCTGGCGGTGCTCGCTATCCTGCGCGAGTCAGGAGCATTTTTACTTCTGGAATACACATTGGCTCCTGTTCTTGGATTTTTGGGCTTCCCAGTAGAATTGTTGTCTTTGGCCCTTATGCGCCCTCTAAGTGGGTCCGGTTCTCAAGGACTTTTGATTGAGATCATCACCCGCTCGGACTTGTCCGAGGCTGTTAAATTTACGGCTGCTATTTTATACGGTTCCACCGAAACGACGTTTTATGTGCTTACGGTTTACTTTGGAAGCGTCGGCATACGGCGCTTCCGACATGCCTTGATGGCAGGTTTGATCGGCGATTTTTGTGGAATGGCCTCTGCTATTCTCTTTGGGCGGATTTTGTTTGGCTGAAAAGGCACTTTTGATGAAAAGTAGACGTTTTGAATTAGTCCAAATGAGGATCATTAACTTTTTAACCGCTTCGTTCGCTATTCGCCATGAATTGTGCATATCCCCCAGGGATAAAGACTTTGAATTTATCAGCCAATGTAAGGTGAGTTTTCTATATCAAGTGGGCTGCTGCGGAAGTTATTCAGCTGAAAATCGTGGTAGAGAGGGCATTTAAGCGATTCCAATGCTGCAAATTTCTCAGCTTTCCCTCCCGGTTGATCATAGTGAGCCTATGCTTCAACACGCTCTTTCAGAGCGTCTTGGTATTTCGCTAACGAATATCAAACAGCTCCACATCAAACAAAGGGCGATCGATGCCCGCCGACAAAGGGTCACCTTCAGCTACACTCTGTTGGCTCAGGTTGATGAAGAGACTTCACTGCTAAAACGATTCGCGAAAGATCCGCAGGTTATCTCAGCCCCGGATGAAACGTATCGCGAGTTCACGGCAGCTCCTGAGCATCGAGTCACCCAACGTCCCGTGATCGTGGGGACTGGTCCATGCGGACTTTTTGCGGGGCTTTTGCTAGCTAGGGCAGGGCGTAGACCCATTCTGCTAGAACGAGGTAAGGCCGCCGGAGATCGTGCGCGGGATGTAACTGGTTTTTGGCGACGAGGGTGGGCATTCAATCCTGAATCGAATGTTCAATTTGGCGAAGGTGGTGCGGGAACTTTTTCGGACGGTAAGCTTTATACGCAGATTCGAGATCGTGAAGATCGGATACCTTGGCTACTTCGTGAAATGGTCGCTGCTGGAGCGCCTGAGGATATTTTGGTAAAGGCTAGGCCTCACATCGGCACGGATCGACTCATCAAAGTCGTTCGTCATGTTCGAGAGGAAATCATCTCTCTAGGCGGTGAGGTGCGCTTCGGTAGCAGAGTTACTGATATTGTTTTGGAGCAAGGAACTTTGCGAGCGGTCATCCTGGACGATGGCGTGGTGATTGAAGGCGCTCCGATTATTTTTGCTGTGGGCCATAGCAGTAGGGATACATTTGAGATGTTGCATCGGAGAGGTGTGCCTTTTGAAGCAAAGCCCTTCTCGATTGGCGTTCGGATTGAGCATCCTCAGCGACTAATCGATCAGATGTTGTATGGGAAGTGGTCTGGTCATGAGAGGCTGGGCTCAGCACCCTACAAGTTTGTGGCACACTGCCCGAATGGACGGGCAGCCTACAGCTTCTGCATGTGCCCTGGAGGCCTCGTCGTGGCTGCCAATTCAGAACCCGGGATGGTGGTGACGAATGGCATGAGTAGCTATGCAAGGGCTGAAGCCAACGCCAACAGTGGCTTCATGGTCGATGTTCGGCCTTCAGATTACGGAGAGCATCACCCACTGGCAGGTATCGAATTTCAAAGGAAAATTGAGCGAGCGGCCTTCACTGCGGGTGGAAGCAACTACCATGCCCCCGCACAACTTTTGGGGGATTTGCTGGCCAATCGTGCCTCTCAAGGCTGTGGACAAGTCAAGCCCAGCTACGAACCCGGCGTGGTTTGGTCGGATCTACGCGAGATATTACCTGAGTTCGTGCTCGAGACGCTAAAACTTGCTTTGCCAAAAATTGCCCAAAAACTTCCCGGCTATCTTCTTGAGGATGCGGTTCTTACCGCGGCGGAGACGCGCAGTTCATCACCAGTGCGAATTCCACGAAATCCACAGAGCCTAGTTTGCGAAGGAATTGCGAACTTTTACCCAGCTGGTGAAGGAGCTGGGTATGCTGGAGGTATCATTTCTGCTGCTGCTGACGGCATGAGAGTCGCCGAAGCCGTTCTTAGACAAGTTCCTGCGTAGTGACCGTACCCTGATCTTCGAAGCGATGGGTTGACGAATCGCAGAAATCAATTAACTATCAAAGTCAATACTGATCGGGGGCGTACTGGTTTCGACGGGTAGTCTGCGGTCGGGGTGGCATGCCGAGGATGATTCGTTGGCCTCGTTAAAAAACGGATCAAACAAACAACAGCAAACTCTAACGAGCTCGCTCTCGCGGCCTAAGCCCCGCGACATCCTTGAGGTCATGTCTGGTAGCCTCAACGATGCCATTACCAGGCTGGCTGGCTGACTGGGCGACCGAGTCGAAAGCGAGATCTAACAGGACGCTGGGGGAAAGGAATTCTGCTGATGGAAGTCCAACTCCGAGATTAAAACACCAGATAAGCATGTAGAAGCTTCGGCTTATGGCCATTCGGACAGGGGTTCAATTCCCCTCGCCTCCACCAATAAAAAAGCAAACTTCGAATTTCCTCACATCTTAGTATGGATTTTTGATGATGCGTAACTCCAGATCAGGTGGGAACAAGTCTGCAAAGAGATGTGAACTATGTTCAAGCTTTGACAGCTTAGAATGCTCTGGCTATGGCTTGTGTCTGTTTTATTCCAACCCAAGCCCAAAATAGCTAAATTATGAGCCACAACCCTGCCAAGAAGATCTTCAATGACCCTTTGAAATGTGCGGATGAACTTTTTGAAGGATTGGTGCTTGCCTACGATGGAAAGGCTAGCCGCGTGGGTAAGCGGTCAATTGTCATGAATGATCTTCGTCCAGGTGCGCCGGCCTTGTTGGTCGGTGGTGGCGCGGGGCATGAGCCAATTTACCACGGCTTGATTGGGAAAGGTATGGCTGATGGCGCAGCTGTGGGTGATATCTTTGCAGCACCTCCTCCAGATATTGTCCTGGAAGCCACTCAGGCCGTTAGTCGGGGGAAGGGAGTTCTTTACCTTTATGGCAATTACGCGGGGGATGTGATGAATTTTGATATCGGTGCCGAGTTGGCTGCCGACGAAGGAATCACGGTTAAAACGGTGATCATCAATGACGACGTTGCCTCTGCGCCTGTTGACCAAAAGCAAAACCGCCGAGGAGTAGCTGGCTTGGTGCCTGTGGTTAAACTTGCGGGCGCGGCAGCGACCCAAGTGGATACTTTGGATGAACTGGCACGCATCGCTCAGAAAGCGGTGGATATGACCCGCACCGTTGGTGTTTCAACAAAGCCCGGTTCTATTCCTGCGACAGGTGCCCCAACTTTTGATCTTTCTGATGATGTGATTGGTTTAGGCATGGGCATTCATGGTGAAAAAGGCGTGGGTTTAATCCCCATGTGCACAGCGGATGAGCTGGCTCCCAAGATGTTGGACGTTCTTTTTGGAGACGATCTGCCATTGGACGCTGGAGATGAAATTGTATTCTTCGTGAACAGTCTCGGCTCGACGCATATGATGGAGTTGCTGATTCTCCTTCGCGCAGCTAGGCCAATTTTAGAAGCGAGAGGTCTAAAAGTTCATCAAACCATTGTGGACAATATCGTGACCTGCCAAGAAATGGCAGGCGTGAGTTTCAGTATCACAAAGCTTGATGCAGAGCTGAAGAAACTCTGGGATTTGCCTTGCGAGAGCGTGGGCTATACAAAGCTTTAATCTAACATCAGCACATAGGCAGGAATTTGGATAAATCTGAATTCCTGCCTTTTTTGTGTCTGTGGCAGCTGAACTTCGCTGATAATCACGAAAAAAGTGCGCGTTAGAATGGCCTCATTTGCTTATGTTGAAATTCGCGTTTGTTCTTCTGGCTTCTTTGATCGTGTCCTCGTTGTCAGCTGGGATTGCAGGCAAGCGTCCCAATATTGTCTTTATCCTGACGGATGATCAAGGCTATGGTGATCTTGCTGTGCATGGAAATCCTGTTTTAAAGACACCGAACCTGGATCGACTGCATGCGCAAAGTGTGCGCTTTACTGACTTCATGGTTAGTCCCACTTGCTCTCCAACACGTTGTGCTTTGCTTACCGGTCGTCATGAGTTTCGTAGCGGTGTGACACATACTATTCTCGAACGTGAGCGTATGGATCTCAAAGCAGTAACAATAGCCGAGTTGCTGCATGGTGTAGGTTACACGACAGGTATTTTCGGAAAGTGGCACCTAGGCGACGAGAAAGAATATCGTCCTATCCATCGCGGATTTGATGAACAATTCATTCACGGAGGCGGTGGCATTGGTCAAAGCTACCCAGGTAGTTGTGGGGACGCTCCAGGGAATCGTTATTTTGATCCTACCATCCTACATAATGAACAATTTGTTAAAACAAAGGGCTACTGCACAGACGTGTTCTTTAGGCAAGCACTTTCATGGATAGAGTCGGTCAAAGGAAATAAGCCCTTCTATTGTCATTTAGCCACCAATGCGCCGCATGCGCCATATGTGGCTAAGCCTGAAGACAAAAAACTTTATGAGGGACATGGTTTGTCCGAAGATGAGGCGAGCTTTTTCGGAATGATTCACAACATTGATCTCAATGTTGGCCTGCTTTTGGAAAAGCTAGAAGAATGGGGGATCGCTAAGAACACCTTAGTCGTTTTCATGAATGACAATGGTGGAACCGCTGGTGTCAAAGTTTACAATGCACAGATGCGCGGTGCTAAAGGATCGCCTTGGGTGGGTGGGACGCGTGCTATTTCTTTCTGGCATTGGCCTGGAACACTGCTTCCTGGTGATTGTGGTGCGTTGACGGCTCACATAGATATCTTTTCAACTTGGGCTGATTTGGCGGGTGCTAAGTTTGATCAGAAGACACAAAAGCAAGTAGAGGGGCGAAGCTTGATACCCTTGCTTCAGAATCCTAATGCAGTGTGGTCAGAACGAACGATCTTTACCCACAATGGTCGCTGGAAAAAAGGTGAAAGTTATCTTCATGCCAAAGCTATGAATGCGAGTGTGAGAACGGCTCGGTATCAACTTGTGAGTGAGAGTCCTCGTGGCTCTAGTAGCCTTTCTGCAGATAACTTCAAACCACGCTGGCAGCTCTTTGATGTTAAGGCTGATCCAGCTGAGAGAAGTGACATTGCTGCGCAGCATCCAGAACTTGTGAAGAAAATGCTAGCTGATCTAGATACTTGGTGGGGATCACTTACAGGTCAGGCTGACCTTAATGAAGCGGTGCTCGGCCCTCAGTTGAATCCATTTGCTGAAAAATACTGGGCACAATGTGGTGGGGGGCCTACCGAGGAAGATTTGAAAAGGATGGACCCTAAGGCAGCTTATCGAATCAATGAAAAGAGAGGCTTGCGCAAAAAATAAGCGCCGCGGTTTATGGTGTTACCGGGCTATCGACTTCTGGTCTAGGGTCTCTAGAGAGAAGGGAATGCATGGCCTTTTTTACAGGTTTATCCTCATGTAGGATGGCATAGATCTCATCGAGCAAAGGCGTGCGAACTCCATGTAATTTTGCCGCATGGTAAAGGCTTGCTGTATTGGGTACGCCTTCTGCAATCATCCTGCTGCTAGCGATGATCTCATGCAGTGACATGCCTTCTCCCAAAAGTTTGCCGACCCGATGATTGCGACTGTGTTCAGAATAACAAGTCGCAATAAGGTCTCCGACGCCAGCGAGTCCCTGACACGTTTCGGCTCGACCGCCCATGCTAACCACCATCCGAACCATTTCCGCTAGTGCCCGTGTAACCAGGGCTGCAATGGCGTTATCTCCTAGCCGTAGGCCCCGTGCAATGCCGGCTGCAATGGCGTAGGGGTTTTTCATGGCTCCTGCCCACTCTGCTCCTATCAGATCATCACTCGTGTATATGCGGAACCAGGGTAGATTGAAACTACCTTGGAGGGAGAGCGCCTGGTCTGCATCTGCGCAAGCGATAACCGCAGCAGTCGCGAGTTGTTGAGACACTTCTTCCGCATGATTAGGTCCTGTCAGCACGGCGGGACAGGGGCCTGGAAGAACATCTGCCAGCACCTCTGACATGCGTTTGCCGGTCTTGAGTTCGATACCCTTGGTACAAGAAAGAGTGGTCTTTGCTTGTTCATGCAATCCTTCTTGGGCAATCAACGAAGCTGTTGCACGCAATCCGCCGGAAGGTACGGCGAACAGTAATAGCTCAGCGGGTTCGAGCGAGGCTAATTGATGAGTCACTAGAATCGATTCATGCAGATGCAAAGCTGGCAGATATCGGCTGTTACATCTTTCTTTGCGGATGGATTCCATCAAACTGGCATCGCGCCCCCAAAACTGAACACGAATGCCTCGTTCATGAAGAGTTGCCGCCAGTGAAGTGCCCCAGCTACCTGCGCCAAAAACGATCGCACTGCGAAATGGGGGGCGGGTTAGACTCATGGGTCTCTTTCCTGGCAAATGCGGAGCGATGCGTCAAGGCCGTCTCTAACCGAATCCATGATCAGTTCAAGGAAATGGCACCTACTGTTGGAACGTAGATTTCGCTTCCTTCTCGTGGGTTGCCGACTGGCAGATGTTTGTTTAGTGCGCGAATGTTTTCGACTGTCGTGCTAAACAGGCTCGCTACGCTTTCGAGTGAATCCCCACGTTGCATGCGGTAGGCCACAACACCGCGCATCGTTTCAGAAGAGGTATGGCTAGCATGAGATGTGGGGGCGGACGAGTTGTCTTGTGAACCGTGTTTATGATGCGCTAAGATTGTTGGAGCCACTGTAGATGGCTGCACTGCTTCTGCTAGTTCTAGGCTCTGTTTTCGCAGTGGTCCTATGAGTTCTGTTGGTATTGTTTTGGCGATGATCTTTCCTGGTATGGCCAAGCGTTGGCCAAGGGTGATCTTGTTAGCGTTTTTGATCAAATTTGCCTCCATAATCGACTGTAAAGAGACTCTGTGAATGATGGCGATCTGGCTTAAAGTCTCACCTTTTCTAACCGTGTGAGTCTTGCTGAGATATGTATTCTTGAGCGCTTCCGAAGGCTGATCGTGTGCTTTGGATTTCTGCTGCGAATCAACGGTTTCCGAGTTGGCTTGAACGATAAATTCATCGCTACTAGCGTAAGTTCGGCTCATTGAGTCGAAATGCCCATGTTCAGTAACGACATTGATTTTGTCACTACTTGTCATATTGGGTGTTTTGAATCCTTTGAATTCAGGAAGATGTAAGACTGTACCGATACTGACACGATCAGTCTTCAAATGATTCAAAGCCCTGACTTCTCCAACACTGGTGCCATAACGTGCGGCTATGCTAAACAGGGTATCTCCTGGTTTTACGGTGTAGCGATCCTTTTCTTGATGTAAGCGCGTGATAGGACCTCCGGTTGAAAGGAGTTCAACGTCTCGTTCAATTTTACCTAATTGCAGATCCTGACGCCGGTAAGCGTTTTGCAATTTACTAGCATCGCTTTTGAGACGACTGCTGCCTGCGCCCATTCCAGCAGGAACTTGGTATTTCGCTGATTTGAAATTGGTGCCAGTCTCGTTCGTTGTTCTTGTTTTGAAATCTTTTGTATGGGCAGTTTTTTGCAGACTGGGTGGCTTATAAGCTGATTGGTTGAATCTAAAATCAGCAGTTTTTGGAGGCGGCGTAGCCTGAGACAAGCTAAGATCACCGGAACTTGCTTTGATGTTTATAAGTGCCGATGGCGAATTGGGCTGTGCTTTTATGCTGCACAAACTGGCCAAAAAGGCAAAAAGCACTGTAGCAATTAAGCGGTTTGTGACAAAAATGAATTTCATATGATAACACTTTATTTCTCTAAGTAGTTCGTACAAATTAAAATATTTTTAAAATCTGTTCATTTTTCTAAAAAACTAGCAAGGCTAAAAATCGAACCTGGTAAGTGGAAAGATTAACTTTTTGAGGTGTAGCTTAGAGCCGAAAGAAGAGCATTCTCTGCACTTCCAATTTACCCACCCAAGTTGCTCCAACTTCTTCAAGGAAGGCATAAGTCCAGTGAACCGTATGAAAGTTTAGCTCTGTGGAAATTCTGTCACATCGTTCTTGCCAAAGCAGGGGCATTCAGGTTTTTCTTAAATGAGCAATTTCTTAATGCTCTAAATTGCTTCTGCGCATGGCCGACAGATACAAGACCTATGAACAGCTCGGCTCCGGTGGTATGGGGGCCGTGTTTCGGGCTTACGACCATGATCTGCGGCGTTGGGTCGCGATCAAAAGACTGACCTTAGGTAAAGACAAAATGGGGGATGAGACTCTTGTCGGAGATCTCAGAAGAGAGGCAGATGCTTTGGCTTCATTGAGGAATCCGAATATAGTAACCATCTTTGATGTTGCGACGGATGCGGATGGTTTGTTTATGGTAATGGAACTCCTTAATGGTGAGGACCTCGCAGATGTTGTGGAGCGTGGCCCACTTCATTATGATGACTTTAAGGAACTAGCCTCACAAACACTGGAAGCTTTATTGGCCGCTCATCAGTGCCAAATTCTTCATCGGGACATTAAGCCCGAAAACATCAAAGTAGAGCGACTTCCTGGCGGCCGATTGCAATCCAAGATTATCGACTTCGGCTTAGCACGAGCCGGACTTCGCGCTGGAAAGCAAACTGAAGATCAGGGTGGCACGGTGATGGGATCGATTTTATACATGGCACCTGAGCAGCTAACTCGGCAGCCAGTTGATGAGAGAACGGATTTATACTCTCTGGGGTGTGTTTTTTATGAGGCTCTTTCGGGGCAAAAAGCTTTTGATGGTCCCGATGTTGCTGCGATTATTGATAAGCACATCAATCATGATCTAGTTCCGCTTCACATCAT
>JBIKYV010000201.1:0-5828 GCA_044355075.1 Prosthecobacter sp. | reverse complement strand
GGCTGACCGTGTGGAGAATCTGCAATCCGATCCCACGGGCGGGGATAAGACACTAGAAGATCGGAAGCGCCTCCTGAGCTACGGTCATCGGCTTTTCTGTCGCATGGAGAGTTCCGGTAAGTTGCGTCACGCATGGGCGGCAAAGAAGCTTTACCGGCTGTATTCCACAGATTATCGCCGCTTCCTCGCGAGGCCTGAACTTGTGGCTAAAGAGCAAAGATCAGAGCTGGAGGCAGACCATCACGTTGCTATAGTCACGGCTGACCTTTCGCGATTTTATGATCGGGTGCGACCGCACTTGTTGCGAGAGCGCATCCTGGAGTTGATGCAGAACAGCGAGGAACAAAGCTTCTTTGACTTCGTCGGGCAGCTCTTTGATTGGGAATGGGACACTGACGATAAACAGCGATCTGGGGCGTATGCCGATGAAGCCGAACCGAAGATCGAAGGCTTCGACCACATCGCACTGCCACAGGGACTCGTGGCAGCCGGTTTTTTTGCGAATCTGGCGCTTCTCCGCTTTGACAGTGCCTTATCAGACATCATGGGGAAACCCATCACGATGGCACCGGGTGTAACTCTTCTGGATGCCTGTCGCTATGTGGATGATATGCGGCTTGTGATACGAGTGCCTAAGGCCGTTGTCGCTGATGATTTGGAAACTAAAATCACCAATTGGCTCAACGCCTGCGTGCGATCCACTGCATCTGGCCTTTGGGTGGAGAGAGATAAAACCAAAATCATAATCCAAGGAGAACAGGCCCAGTTTATCGTTCCCCAATCCCGAGCCGCCGAGCGCATCCAGCATGAGATCTCCGGCGGATTCGACATGGAGCAGGGTATGAACATCATCGGGGCGCTTGAAGGCTTCATTCATGCGCAGCATCAATGCTCACCCGATGCTGATGAGGTTCGGAACGGTTTCAACCTAGTGATGAAAGGCATTTCCGACATGCGTGATGACACAGCATTCCGCTTTGCCGCAGCTAAATACAGAAGAACTTTCCGCTCCCTGCGGCCACTGCTCGACAGCGAGTTTCCGCCGAATGATGATGAACTAGATATCAGCGATGAAGATGAGGGAGAAAATGTCATATCGGCACCAGATTCTATTGTCAGTCGTGAGCAGTTCGATGAACGCGGCCTAGTTTTTGCCTCAAGATGGGTCGCTATGTGGGAGAGAAACCCAGCGCAAGTTCGCCTCCTGCGTATTGCGGTGGACGTTTTCCCTCGGGCTGAGTTTTGTGCTCGCATCTTGAAGCGGCTGCGTCCTGCTTGGTCGAAGAGCATGACCAACTCTCGTCAACGAGAGGCGATGCTCTATTGCCTAGCAGAGCTGTTCCGTGCAGGAGCCACGGAAACAGGGATCGTCACCGACCACGATGAACTTCCTGATAATGCGACTGGCACTGATGTATCTGCCTATCACGAAACTCTGCTTACCGAAGCCCGCGAAATCATTTGTGCTGCCACCCAGCCGGTTAAGAAGCCTGACCGCTTCCCGTGGTATCTACTTCAGCAAGTCATGCTCTACCTTGCCACCCGGCAGGAGAGCCTCGAAGATGTGAATTTATCGAAGTTGCCGGGAGCATCTGGTGTGCTCCGCCGCTATGTAGAGATGTATCAATTCTACACCGAAAGCTATCAGCCCACCGATGCAGCGGACAAAGCCCGCTTTATGATCATGCAGGCACGGAGCTTTGACCAACAAGATGAAATGATCTCCCGTGCTGCCAAGCATCCGACAGCGGCACTGCTACGAGCTCTTGTCGGCATCTCGCCATCGTTTACGGATAAAGTGTGGCGACAGATGAAGCCGCAAAAGCAGCTCTCACTCGCAAGCGTTGCGAAAACCATCGGACTCTCTGCAGCGCCTACCCCGCTCAAAAACGAACTCACCAGTGCCGCCGACCTATCCGGCCTCCAGCAAATGATCTGGCAGGAGGAATACAACCTCGTCGTGCTCGCGCGCGATCTCATGACAGCCCGACAAAAGAAACGCGATGGTGTTTTGACCCCATGGCGGATTTTTTGCGAGATGAAGGATGTCACACAAGGGCCAGTGCTTCAGCGCATTGTGCCCAAGACAATGCAAATCATGAACCGCGCAGGTGGCGAGATGCTTTTTGCGCTACCAGACTGGTGTGAGAACGATGACGAACGAATCCGCGTTGAGGTCGGTCAAGTGCTTCGCTACTTGCTCACTGGCAGTGTCGAATATTTCCGGGCTGTTCCCCGGACGTATGCAAGAAGGAACCAGCCTCAATATCGCCGTGCATTGTCTAGTTGGGAGCTGGGCCGCTACGGCTCCTTCAACGGTCGTTCAGCCTTCGGCCCAGACTGGCTGCCTCTTTCCGCTTGGGTGGAGAGTCTGCTCATAGGCCTGCTGCGCTGGCCAGGCTGCGGAACTCAAGAAGAAACCGAGCGGACAACTGCTGAGTGGATATCTCATCTCAACGCCCGCATTAAGGCACTCAAGAAGATGCGTGGTGAAGCCACTGGGATTCTCTATCTCGATCAAGAAGCGCGATTGCCTAGAAGGCCGACGGCGAAATGGGAACGCCAGCTGAGGATTGCTATTGTGCAGACGGTGGTGCCGGATTTAGAGGACTTCAAGGCTGCTGGAAACGGGGATTTGCAGCTTAACGGAGTCGCCGTTCGGCAACGGCACCGTAGACATTTGCGCCTCATGCTTCAAGGCGTGCGGAAGATGCTGGATGCCCGCCTCAGCCACTTGCGCGACAATACCAACCCGAATCTCGATTGGCTGATCTTACCCGAACTCGCGGTGCATCCAGACGACGTGGTGCCATTGCTCCTACCGGTGGTTCGGCGACACAAATGCATCGTGTTGGCTGGTTTGGTTTATCACCCGAAGGATGCTGGCGATCCCGATAGCAAGCTCATCAACTCTGCCCTCTGGCTCATCCCTGAGTGGAGCCCTGAGCATGGCTTGCAGGTAAGCCGAATCGAGCAGGGTAAGGCTGAGCTCGCGCCTGGTCCTGAGAAGGATAATTCCGCATTGATAGGATACCGCCCGGCCCAGTGGATCGTGCGCTATAATTGGTCATCCAATCCCCTCCACCGTCCCCTCTTGCTTAGTGCTGCGGTTTGTTATGATGCCACAGATACAGGCCTGGCCCACGATCTGCGTAACCGAAATGACTTCTTCGCCATCTGCGCTCTGAACAAAGACATACCCACTTACGACAACCTCGCCGCTACTCTCAACTATCACCTCTTTCAAGGAGTCCTTGTTGTGAACAATGGGCAGTTCGGCGGCAGCAACTTTCACGCGCCACTCAAGGAAAGCTATGAGCGAAAACTCATTCATTTCCATGGCCAAGCACAAGCTGCCATTGGGTTTGCAGAAATATCCCCTCGCAAGTTCACCTCGCGTCCTGAGAATCGATACAAGGAGCAAAGTCCCGTTGGTGAGTGGAAGACACCGCCTGCGGGATGGAGTGGCCCTTAGCTTCATACGACTTCAATCCCTCGGATGCGCCTCGTTTGCTGAGGAAGCCCCCACGAGTAATCTCCGTGAACCAACCGCACCATTCTAAACCCCTCAATGACCAGAGCATGGAAGTCCGTCTCTAATTGGATACGCGATTTAACGGGAAAGTAGTTTGGCTGCCCCAGCAGCCGGTTATCACCGCATCTTTTGCAATACTCACTACTTTTCACTCTAAAGGGGGACAAGCTTGATGAGCAAACGTAAATCCACCACCAGCAGCCGCGCCAAAAAAAGGCCGAGGTCTCTCTCGTGCGCTCCTCAGCGGCAGAATACCTCACCTTCGTGGCAGCAGGAGGTGATTCAGACAGCAGCGTGGAGATGCGTTACGAGGATGAGAACATTTGGCTGACACAGCGCATGATTGCGGATCTCTAATAGGTCTCTATCCCGGCCATCAACCAGCAGTTGAAACGGTTATTCAGCGACAACGAGCTGGGGGAATCGGCAGTGATTAAGCAATACTTAACCACTGCCGCTGACGACGAGGCCTACCAGACGAAGCACTACAGCTTGCAGGTGAACATCGCTGTAGTCAGTGCCAAGATCGCTTCTTTGAATCGGACTTTGACCGGATGCTCAAGCAACTGCCGCCTGAGGGTGACAACCTCTGAGAAAAGGTAGAACTGCAGCCTCGACCAGCCGCCCGAACGTGAAGCACACACCGACAGGGACTGCATCAGTGCCCACCTGCGGATGTAGCTGAGGTGAGGCTTTTCTGCTCCTGGTGAAGAAGTGAAAACAGGAGGCGTTTTGTGGCATTCTCTCACGCCACGAAATGATCAAAACGAATCTCGTCCTCCTCATCGCCCTGCTGCTCGCGCCGTTGGCCGCGCTGCATGCTTTGGATGCGCCCAAGCCGGAATCGCCCATTGCAGGTGACGTCGTCTATTCGCCGCATCCGCACTTTCGGTGGCAACGCGAGGCCGATGTGAAGATCGACGAGGTGCATCGCATTCAGATCGCGCGGGATGAATCGTTTGCGCAGGTGGTTTGTGATGATCGCCTGGAGGTGGTTTCGCGTTTTGTGCCGGTGAAGGCGCTTCCGCCAGCAAAGTATTGGTGGCGTGTGCGGCGTGGTGATGGCGAGTGGTCGCAGGCTGTGGCCTTTGAAGTGCGTGCTCCCGAGAAAGTCTTCACGATTCGTGCGGGCAGCGATGCGGAGACGGTGGCGCGGGTGCTGCAAGAGGCGGCGGCGCATGGTCCGGCACGCGTGGATTTTGAGCCGGGTGAATATCGTCTGACGGTGCGTGAGCGCACGGGACTGGCGACCTTGGAGGATGCACACGATTTGATCATCGACGGGCATGGCGCCAAGCTGGTGCTGGCTGGCGATTCCTGCCTCCTGAGCCTGCAAAACTGTCAGCGGGTCACGATTCAGGACTTTCAGGCGATGAGCAGCCAGCCGGGGCATACCTTGGTGCGTGTGCTGGAGGTGGATCGTGCCAACGCACGGCTCATCGTGAAGCCCGAGCCGGGCTACGACCCGGATGTGGCCCGTTTTTTCGTGGGGGAAGGCAATGGAGGCAGTTTTCTCAATCGCGTGGACCCCGAGCATCATGGGCGGCATCTCAGTCGGGGCTTTATCTCGGCACGCGATGCCACCGCGAGCGCGGTGCCGGGTGCGGCAGGCCATTGCCACATCGGACCCGTGAAGGCAGCCGCTTTGGAACATCATGAGCCGGGTGAGCTGGCTGTGGTGACGCTTTATCGCTCTCCCTTTGTCCGCATGAATGCGACGGAGGCATGCACGCTCAGTCACATCACGCTTATCGATCATCCGGGCGGCCCGTGCTTGGGGAATGACAACTCCGCTCAAAGCCTGCTGGCCGTGAAAGCCGTGCGCCGCTCGCCTGCGGACTTCCAAGGCGGCCACTCGGGCGTGAACAACGGCCGCATCGGCGCATGGGTCGAAGGCTGCGAATACGAATGCCTCGCCGATGACGGCGGCCCGGCGCATCAGGCACTGCGGATGAAGGTGGACCGCGCGGATGGCCCCGACTCCATCCTCCTGGCCGACTCGTGGACGAACAGCGAGATCCGGCCCGCGGATCGGGTCGTCTTGGTGGACTCGCGCACCGGGCGCTTCGTGACCGCTGCGGTGCGCACGGCATCCGAGGGTCGGAAAGCGATGCGCCTGGGTCTTGATGACGACCTGACACGACTCGCCAAAGCACTCGGACGCGAACCAGCACAGGATTGGAAGGGCGTGCTGCTCTATCGCTACGCACCCAGCAACGAGGACTTTGTCTATCGCCACAACCGCCATGTGGGCGGACGCGCCCACGGGGTGAAGTTCAACGGCACGCGTGGA
>JBIKYV010000007.1:0-54169 GCA_044355075.1 Prosthecobacter sp. | reverse complement strand
TGGCTTTCCTGCTTCACCTGATGTCGCCCGGAGAGAGTGCTAAAGTGCTCAACGACTGCATTGACACAAGGCCTGCTCACCCCCAAACACTCCACCCGCCCGCGTGTCTACCGAACGTCCACCGCTCCATCAACTGCTCGTCAAGAAACAGAAAGGCACCTTTCTGGGATTGGATCTTCAGCGTACGATCCGATTCTTTTTTGCCTCAAATGCGAGCATCACCATCGTCGTGCTCGCATTGATCATGCTGTTTTTGCTTCGTGAGGGAGCGGGCTTCCTGAGCACCTACAAGCACGAGCTGGAAATCTATCGCCGGTCAGGTTTGGAGTACTGCGATATCGTGGACCGCCCCCTTTCCAAGCAGCAGGAATTATCGAGTAAGCTGCGTCGCGCTCTAACAGCCTCGATGGACCCGATCATCCAGCACGCGCGTGCACGCCGAGATGCAGCCTTTTTACTCAAACGAGAAATTGAAGAGCAGACGAAACTATCCCGCGAAGCGCTTGAGTCCGCCCTAGAAAAAGCACCCGCAGCGGCACCTGCGGACTTGAATATCTTGCGCCAGCAACTGGCCCAAGCCACACAACAGGCCGCGAATGCCCTGGTTGTGAGTCCTCTATTCTCCACCACAGAGAGCACAAGAATGCGCCAAGAGATGGCAAAGCTTAGCCCAGAGAGTACGGAACTTCCGCCGATGCTGATGGAGCTTAGCGCTGTTTTTTTGACCCAAGATAAGGAAGCCAAAAAGCGATTTGCGGACCTCGTGGAGGCCTCCGAAACATTGGAGGAAACGCCAGAACCGCTGAGAGAGATTTTGGATGAACTCAAAGAAGAAGTCCTAACGACCAAGGAAGCAGCTGTGGAGCACTTTACCCTAGAAGAAGGGCGGCAAAAACTACTGCAAGCCGCTGAAGCGAACCCCGATGCTGAAGAGAAGGCTGATCTGCTGAAAGAAGCCGAAGCATCCAAGACGCCTGAACCAGACTATGCGGAAAGCATCAAACCCGTCATCGAAAGGCGTGATGAACTCATTCAAGCTGTGACTAAGTATGCCAAAGATGTCGAGATCGCTGCTGTAGGGCTACACTTGGACACAGGCACGGAGGAAGCTAAGAAAATGCTAAGCCAGGTGCGCCAAGAACTGCCCGAACACGCGGCTGAGATGCGCTCTAGTGTGGAGCAGCTGAAAGCTTGGCGTCAGGACAAATCCGTGTCGATCTTTGGGGTCATGACGGCCTTTTTCTTCGGCACAAATTGGCTGACCAACTCTTCTTGGCAGGACTTTTTCGGCTTCGTGCCCTTGCTTGCAGGCTCCATGGTGATCGCGCTGATCGCGATCGTCATTGCTACCCCGTTGAGTGTAGCAGCAGCGATTTACACCAATCAGTTCGCCAGCGAGCAAGAAAAGGAATGGATCAAACCCGTGATCGAGTTCATTCAGGCGATTCCTTCGGTGGTGCTGGGCTTCATTGGCATCTCTCTCGTCGGAGATTTGATCAAAGAGATGAGCGGCTGGGCCTGGCTGAGCTGGCTGCCAGGCTTCCCCATTCAAGAACGCCTAAACATGTTCAACGCCGGCTGCCTGCTAGCCCTGATGGCTGTTCCGACGATGTTCAGTCTAGCAGAAGATGCCCTGAACAATGTGCCACAGGCCTATATTGATGCTTCGGATGCTCTCGGCGCAACGAAACTGCAGACGGTCTTCCGCGTTATCGTGCCGGCGGCGCTGTCGGGCATCGCCGCTGCTGTGCTGTTGGGCCTAGGACGTGTGATCGGCGAGACGATGGTGGTGCTACTGGTCGCCGGAAATCGCATAGCGATTCCCGACTTTAGTGCAGGACCTGGAGTCATTTTTCAGCCAGCCCATACGCTCACGGGTATTATTGCCCAAGAGCTGGGAGAGGTCTCGCGCGGCAGCGCCCATTGGCAGGCCTTATTCATGGTGGGCATCGTGCTGTTTGTGATTTCTCTGGGCGTCAATGCCTGCGCACGCGCCGTGGTACGCCGTTTTGAACTTCCAAAAGCCTGAGCCTGATGAGCGAGCCCAACCTCAATCCCTTTGCAGGTGACACAACCTCTGTTCGACGCCAAGAAACGGCCGTGCGCTGGTTTTTGCGCCTCAGCACGGTACTCATCGTCATGGTGACCTTAGCGATCGTGGGACACATTTTTGTCAAAGGAGCACCGATCACTTTTCGCAGTGAATTCCCTTTTGTGAATGTCAAATTCCTGACGGAGTTACCGGGCACGCTGCATGTCATTATCGATAAAAAGGGCCATGCTATCGAAACCGACGTGAACGGAGCCGATGCCATCAAAAAGCAGCTGGGAGATCAGTTTCGTGAGGAAAAAACCATTTCTTATTCTGGAGGGGGTATTCTCGGACCCATCGTCGGCACAGCCTTGCTGGTGGTCGTCAGTGTCGTTGTGGCTCTGTTTCTGGGTGTGGCTAGCGCGATTTACCTGAGCGAATACGCCAGCCATGGAAAACGGGTGGAGATGATCCGTCTGGCCATCCTGAACCTTGCAGGGGTGCCCTCCGTGGTCTTTGGCTTGTTTGGGCTGGGTGCCTTCGTTTTAACCGCACCTGTGCTGACTGATACGCCACACGAGCGCAGCCTGCTTGTCATCCCACTGTTGTTTACCAAGTTGAGCTTTCAGGGCTGGGATACCTGCGTACTCAGCGGCGGCTTTACTCTGGCCTTTGTCATCCTACCGGTGATCATCACGGCCAGTGAACAATGCTTGCAAGCGGTGCCTCAGGGCTTCCGTGAGACAAGCATGGCGCTCGGGGCCACCCGCTGGCAGACTATCTGGCGTGCCGTCTTGCCCTTTGCCACGCCCGGCATCCTCACGAGCAGCATCCTTGGCATTGCCCGCGCAGCCGGTGAAACCGCTCCCATCATGTTCACTGCCGCGCTGGCTTTCAAAGACAAGCTGCCCTGGCAAAAAGACCTGCCCACACTGCCACCCGATGCAGGCTGGTTTGCTCATTGGGAGCAGAGTGTCGAGCGCTTCCTCGGCATCTTCACGGAGTCGGTACAAGCCCTGCCTTACCACATTTATACCCTGGCGGCACGCATCCCGCACAATGAATACTCCGAGCGCGCTCAGTATGGCAGCGTCTTTGTTTTCCTGCTGCTCGTCGCCTCTCTGGCCACGACATCCATCTGGATGCGCCGCCGCCTGCGAGCGAAGTACAAGTGGTGAACGGCGGCGTGGGCATGATTTTGTGCCAATGAGAAAAAATCACGCGCAGCTGCTGCTGAATTGACGGGTTCAAGGCCTAGCCCCTAGACTCCATTCTTTTCCATGTCCGCCCCCCCACGTCAGGTTCCCGAGATTCGTGATCATGAGACTCTGCGTCTCATCGGGCGCGGCGCCTATGGCGAAGTGTGGATGGCGCGCTCTGTGACGGGTGTCCTGCGCGCGGTAAAAGTAGTCTGGCGGGAAGACTACGATCATGCCGACTCCTTCGAGCGTGAGTTTGAAGCCATCAAACGCTACGAGCCCATCTCACGCCGACATCCAGGGCTAGTGCCCATCCTTCAAGTGGGCCGCAGCGACGCACAGGGCTTTTATTATTATGTGATGGAGCTGGCGGACGATTTGGACACGGGCCGTGACATCTCCGCTGAATCCTACAAACCACACACCCTCGGGCTGGAAATGCGACGTCAAAAGCAGCTCAAGGCTCAGCGCTGCCTGGAGATTGGCACCACGGTGGCCGAAGGTCTGCATCACCTGCATGACCACAAGCTGATCCACCGCGACGTCAAACCCGCAAACCTGATTTTCATCGAAGGCCAGTGTCGCCTCGCCGATATCGGGTTGGTCGCCTTGCTCGGGCAGCGCAGTTTTGTCGGCACGGAGGGTTTTGTCGCCCCTGAGGGGCCGGGCTCGCCAGCCTCCGATATCTTTTCCCTCGGCATGGTGCTTTACGAGGCCAGCACGGGCAAAGATCGACTCGACTTTCCCGACATTCCCTCCTGCAGCGATAGTGGCGATGACCTGGACTCCTGGCAGCGGCTGCATCGTGTGATCTGCACAGCCTGTGCGCCGAAGGCTAAAGACCGCTATACGAGTGCGCACGAGATGGCGCTGGACCTTCGCGGACAGCCCCTACCGTCCAATCGCCGCGCGGCTTGGCAATGGGCGGCAGTAGCTCTCTGCATCCTGGGATTGGCGGTCGGCTTTGGCATGTGGTTGGCGAAGCGAGAGACCGCAGCTGTCGCCGTTGAGGTGCAGCGGAATATCCCTGCCCTAATGATCAAAACCACCCCGGCCGGTGCCCATGTCTATGCGGGGGAGGATGACCTCGGCGTCACACCCATCGCGCTAAATCCCGAAGAAGGCTTACCCGTCATCTACCAACTCAGGTTACCCGGCTACAAGCATCTTGAAGTCGAGCATACGGCCACCCGCGCGAAGCCGGCTGAGTTTGACCTGACCCTGGAAGCCACGCGGCTGCCACAGATGGGAGAACGCTGGACGAATAGCTTGGGCATAGCTTTCAAGCCCGCGCCGGGCGGGCATCTCTCTGTGCAGCCGATCGAGATCCGTCACTTCAAACGGTTTCTGGAGGCGACGGGGCGCTCCTTCGAAGGTCGTGTCGTGCGCTCCGGCCAGGGCAAAGATACCGCTTACTATGTCGTGGCCCCGGTAGGAGATTCAGAGGCTTTTCGCTTCTGGCTGACGGATCGAGATCGCGAGGCAGGTCTACTCAGCCAAGAGCATCATTATGAGGTCGAGCCCTTCTACTATGTCGATTCCCCAGACGCGACAGCGGAGGACATGCCCGAGGATCGAGATAACGAAACCGCGAACTCAGCAGGGGCTGAGGGTGCCGACTGGCAGGCCTTTCACCTGCGCCTGACGCGCCAGACCTATGGCAGTGTCGTGATCCGCTCGACCCCAGAAAACGTCCGCGTCTTCCAGCACGAACAATTCTTGGGCTACACACCGCTCGAGCTACCACGCGTGCGCAGCGGCCTGATTGAGTATGATCTGCGTGAGGAAGGCTTTTCCGACATCATCCTAGACGGTGAAGTGCGCGCAGGAGAGCTCCTAGAGCTTTTCGCAGACATGCAAGCGCGGCAGGCAGTGACTTTCGGCCGAGAATGGAAGGCCAACGGGCTGGGCATCCGCTTTGTCCCACTAACAGAAGCCGTAATGATCGCCGCCACAGAAACTCGCAGGCGTGACTACATCGAATACACCAAGGCTACGAATGCACGGCGCCCCGGAAACCTGGACGTAGAGGGCAAAGGCGGAACTCAGCCTGTGGTCGGAGTCGATCGTGAAGAAGCACGTGCCTTTTGCGCTTGGCTAACCGAGCGCGAACGCAATGCCGGACTCATCGGCACCAAGGATGTCTATCGCCTGCCTACCGACGACGAATGGAGCCGTGCAGTCGGACTTCCCCTGGAGCGTGGCACCCGCCCCAGCGAGAGAAACGGCCGCATCCGTGGCATTTATCCCTGGGGTTTTGATTGGCCACCCCCCACGAATACGGACAACCTAGCCGATGCCGCAGGAGCACGAAAAGCCAACCTGGAATCCTTCATCCCAAACTACCAAGACAAATTCCCCCAGCTCGCCCCCGCGGCTGCCTTCCCCGCTAATGAACGCGGCATTCACTGCCTCGCAGGCAACGCAAGCGAGTGGGTGGATACCGACTACGAAGCTGCCAAGAACGGCGACGATAAGCATACGATAGCAACCGTGCGTGGAGGGAACTGGCGCAGCTCATCCACGGAAGAACTCCTCTCTTCCACCCGCACGCCGGTTCCACCTGATACCCGACGCCCGACCATCGGTTTTAGAATCGTCTTGGAGCGTAGAAAATAGGTCCACTCAGGTAACGATCAAAGCCGCTAAGCCAGAGTCATGCCCCTGCGGCTTTTTACTTTTCGTTTCGTGTTTCTGCTGTTTGCGTGGTGATATGACTTTTTCGTCACCCATGGATCCAGCCTTAAGCCGGGCAGAGCTAAAGCAGCTCCAGCCGCTAGGGCATCACCTTTCTCTCTGGGCTGAAGCCGCACAGCGACTGCTAGATCATTTGGAGGCTGGCCGTCTTCCGCCCACTCTATCGTCCTGGCTACAGGCCTGGCACCCCTCGACCGTCCCCACCACAATTCAGCCAGGAGAAAAGCTCAGCCTGACGATTCAGCAAACCCCGCAAGGCTGGCAGCTAGCTCCGGAGCAAACGCATTGGTTTGGCGATGCTTGGTGGCGAGCTTGGCTGCATCTGCCTGCCCTGCGTTCGTTTTGGGCCTCAGCGCTGCGTTCGAACCATCTGACTGCCCTGCGTTCCTTAATTCCCGTGACTTGGTGCATGGACCCACAGCCCTTGCCACCAGGCACGACTTTACCCCACCTGAGCCTTGCCACATGGGCTGACTTAGCGCGACTTCCATCCCAAGGCCGCTCCTTCCAACTGCAAACTCGTGAACAGACCTCGCTCCTGCACGGAGACCGATCGGAGCAAGAGATTCAACAGGCGATCTCCGAGGCACTCAAACAGCCCGGAACCGTTTTGACCGAAACTTTCTCCCCCTTGCGGCAACTAAAGCTCACCTTCAGTAACCAAGAACAAAAGATCAGCCTCGACTCAGCGCTCCTTTGAAACTGCCTCGTGGAGATCTCGAATCATCATTCCCTGCCACTCAACACCTGAATGCTACGCCTATGTGCTCAAGTAGATCATTGCCCATTGAAATATGCCGCCAAAGCTGGAAAGCAGCTTGGACATCGCCAACAGGGCATGGCATTCTAACTGCTCATTCTCAGCCTGCTCAAAAATGCTGATCTCACGACTCTCTCATCCGCCTCGAACGATCTTCCGTGAATCTGGACGCACTGCTCCTATTCTCTTGATCTTCGTCGCACTGCTAATCTCGGCTCTGGTGTTCTTTTTCATCACCAAGCCTCAGCTAGAAAAAGCCAATCGGCAGGACGAGGTTAAGCTCAAGCTGCCAGAATCGACCCCACCCCCAGCCCTGGGAGTTTCTTCAGCCCCGAAGAGCACCATGCCTGCCACGCCGCCCGCTGAGGCAACTCCCGCCCCCACCCCAGCGCCGCCCACCTTCGGGTTTGCACGTCCTCTCGATTTGGGAAAAGAGATGGCTCGCAGCCTAGCTGCTGGCGATTTTGCCCGCGCGGGCAGCTTGCTGGCCGCGAATGATCCTAGCCAAGCCGCCAACGCCGCCAGCACCCTTGAAAAAATCATCAAAAACCTAGGCGCAATGATTGGCCCCGAGGACAAGGTTGAGATCCTGGGTGTGGTTGAAAACAAAACACGTCTCGCACTGCCCCTGAGCCTACCTGGCAACAGCCGCCCACTACGCTTACAAATCGACGTCGAGCGCGATGAACGGATGGGATGGAAAGTCAGCAAGATCGAGCTACCCAAGGAGCTTGCCAGCGCCCTGCCGACCAGCCCCAGCATGACAGCAAGCACCCCTGGAGCCGTATCATCGATGCCTGCGGCATCCGCCAAAGCGCCTCTTTTCACCATTTCTGCAGGCGATGATGCACTGGCTTTCGGCAGCGATTTCGTTCGCGCCTTGCTCCAGCATGACTTCGCTGAAGCCCGGAAATTTGTAGATGAATCAAAGGTGCCTGCGGAGCGACTCGCCGGACTCTGTATCGTGTTTGAAGAAGGCCAGTACGAATTCAAACCCACGAAACCACTCATCATCACCGTGGCCAATCCCGAAGTGTCCTGGGTTATCGCCCAGATTCAATCCCCTGCCCTGCAGCAGAGTACGGAATTTGGTCTAGAGCTGCAACGAGCCGGTACAGACCGACCTTGGAGAGTCGTCGGGCTCAACCTTTCGGAGATCTTGGGATCCTTTGCCGCGAGCTCAGCCAAGCTCGGCGTACCCTACACTCCCATTGTAAAAAACCCATCAGGGGGTGAATCTCTAGCGCTCTACTTTGAATATGACCAAGCTCAGCTCCACGCTCGAGCCCAAAAACAATTGGAGATCGTGGCAGGCCTACTAAAATCTGATCCAGGCAAAAAGCTCCACATCGCAGGTCATACCGATGCTAAAGGCACCGACGATTACAACCTGCGCCTCTCCAGCATGAGAGCCATCACGGTGAAGCAGCAGCTCACCGCACTCGGCGTATCTGAAGCGCAAATCATCACCAAAGGCCTCGGCAAAGCACAGCCTCTAAGCCCTAACCAAAAAGCGGATGGCACCGACGACCCTGAAGGGCGCTCCAAAAATCGCCGGGCTGAAATCTACCTAGATTTCTAAAGCGCAGCGTCCATTCAGAAGCATCCGACACTTCGAGTTCAGCCTCTTCCGAGCACTTGAATACTTGAAGGGTTTACTGAGCTGAATCGCGCGCCTGCTGTTGACTCGACGTATCCAGCTTACTCATAGGATAAGGCACTTCCTTGCCATCTTGAGGCATACGCAGGATTACATTCTCACCGTCGAGCCTCACGAAGCCCGCCTTGATCTTCTTCCCTTCAAAATTGATCCAGGTCATGATTGGCGGCAATCCTGGCTTCGCTTTACCCTTATTCTCTAAACCCGTCATCTTACCTTTGCCGTCCAGAGAAGCTCCCTGCGTGATCCACTCTCTGATCTTTTCCACGTCCACGCTCGGCACATTATCATCAGGCGGCATGTGTGCTTCGTGATTCGCATCTGCGATGACGACAAAGAAATGACTATCTGCGGGATTGCCTGGCACAATCGCCCCCTTGGGATTGATATCGAGCTTCAAGGTCTCCAAATCATCGAACACATAACCCGCCTTCTTTTTTTTCATCTTCTCACTGTGGCACTCATAGCAGTGCTTTTCCAAAATCGGCACAATGTCCTTTTGGAAGTCAGCGGCAAGAGCAGTAGCGGGAACGAGAAACCAGGGAAGAAAGCGGCAAATCATCATAAAAATCAGCGAGGAATTCCCCTCAAACGCAGCAAAGCACAACTCCTTAGATTTTGCGAATGTCATGACTATTCTTGTGCCAAAGAGACTCCGGATGGACCTAGACGTCGGAAGCTCCGAACCAACCACTTTTAACTCATCGGCAAAATCACAGGCATTTCACTGTTTAGAAAAAAGCGCCCCAGCGGTTGGGCTGAGGCACTTGGTGTTCGGAAAATCAAAGGAAAGATCTCAGACTTCCACGAAGTTCCGTGGATTTTAGAAACCCGGACGACGACGGCGGAAGAAGCAGAGCATCAAACCAAGCCAGACGAGAAGGGCACGCCCAGGCTCAGGAACGATGGTGATTGTTCCCAGGGTGTAAAGTTGGCTCACATCCCAGGAGAGATTGAAGCTGCTCAAGTCAGGCAGGTTAGTGAAGTTACCATCCAGAGTTGGCAAGTTGCTGAAGCTACCCGTGACGCCTCCAGTCAGGTTGGTCCAGTCAAACAGCCTCCAGGAGCTGCCTGCCACCCAGCTGCCATCAGGGGTGACGGAGGAAGCCACGCGTAGGTTAGCACCAGCACCAATCGTGAAGCCATTGGCTCCCGCAATCACCAGCGCGTCGTTGTTGGTCGATGCGTTGAGACTGCCGGCATTGTAGCCCCCGAAGAGATCGAAGAAGATATCCCCATTGAGCGCCAGGGTTCCTGTGCCCGAAGTCGCCACACTGATCTGGCTACCAGACGTATCGGAAAGATTACCGATATTCACGGAACCTCCGAAACTGATGTTATTGTTGACGGCAGCGAGAATGCTTCCTGCCCCGGTCACCAAGGTGCTGGCGGCACTCGTGAAAGAACCCGAGCCGGTAGCTGAACCCGTGGTATTGGCCAATGTGACCGTACCCCCAGTGACGCTGGTGCCACCGGTATAAGTGTTGCCATTGCTCATGATCAGCACACCTGGCGTTGTCTTGGTCAGCAAACCACCACCATTGAGTTCAGCCAGATTGGTGAGCGTGCCCGACTGAGCGGCAAAGCTGATCTGAGCGCCTGAACTACCGATCGAGTTGCCATTCAGATCTAGCATAGCTCCATTGAGGGTGAGGGTCGCATTCTCCACACCAGCTCCTCCTGAGCGAACGATGCTTCCCATCACTTCCACAGTTCCGCCGGTGAGGGTGATATTTGAAGTGGCAGTCCGACTTGCTGAAGCGTTGGCCATGTTGATGGCGGTTCCCGTTCCCGTGCCGATTGTCACGGTTCCACCAGAGATATTGAGATTTGCCGTTGCAGTCGCAGCCCCAGAGCTGCTGTTCAGCGCCATGTTGACGGCATCAATCGTGGCTGTACCGCCTCCGATCGTGACAGTCGCAGAAGCCGCGCCTGCGTAAGCACCTGTGTTGCGCACCATTTCAAGAGTCGTGATGTCGAGAATCCCTTGGTCAAAAGTGAAGAGGGAGGTGGTTGGACCCGTGCTGGTGTTCTTAGCCGCCATGGTCATCGTACTCATCAGCACATCTGCATTGTGCCCGGCGAGAAGGAAGGCGGTATTGTTTGCGATACCAGTATTCACAGCACCATTGACCATGTTCACGACAGCGGCATCAGTTCCATTGAATGCACGGATAACCACTGAACCTAAAGCACCCGCAAAGTTCAGAGTGCCTCCCGAACGAGTGGTATTCCCACCGATGTTGATGGTATCTGCGTTGATGATGTTGGTTCCCGCACCCAAGGTAAGGGTCTGGATTGCATTTCCTTGTGCGGCACCCTGACCCAGGCTCAAAGTTCCAGCGGATATGCTAGCCGCCGTCGAAGAGAGGATCAGTGTGGAGCCTGAGGCAGGACTACCTGAGGTATTCGTGTTGTTATCACCCACTCGGAAGGTGCCTGTACTTCCCATATTGACAGTGAAGTTACTCAGTCCGCTGAAATCAACTGTGGCAATATTGGTGTTTGTGCCTCCCGTAGCTCCGCCGATTTGGAACGTTCCACCATTGTTGTTATTTACGAAGCTACCACCACCTGTGACGGTAAGTAGCGTTGTCGCACCTGCGGCGACGTTGGCCCCAATCGTTACAGCGCCAGTCACTGTGAGAGTCTTCCCAGCATCTACTACGATTGTATTTGTAACCGATGCACTGTTGGTCGTGGAAGTTAGTGAGCCGATGGTTTGATCAAACCCATTGAGATCAAAGGTTCCAGCCGTGGTACCCGTTCCAAGGCGAACCGTAGTGGCTATTGGCAGCGCATTATCATTGGCAATCTGAAGCGTGCCCTCGTTGATTTGTGTGCCTCCAGTGTATGAGCTGGCACCATAAACTTCCCACAAGTTCGCGCCTGACTTGGCCAATGTGATACTTGCAGCAATGCCATCCGTAATTCCTGTAATACGATTCACCACGGTAGTGGCAGAAGTTCCTGCTAGGGTGAGAGTCTTAGCACCAGTGCTAGAACCAACCACTCCACCAGCAAAGTCAACGGCTCCAATACCGTTTCCATTGAGAGTGACGCCGCCCGTGGTGCCTTGCATCGCCAAAATACGATTGGTGCTGCCGTTAGTAGCACCGACATAGTTTAGACCTGTTGTTGCCGTGGTGAGACCTAACCGGATTACGGAAGCATCAGTGCCGGCCGCAGGAGCACCCAGAGAACTGGCCACACCTGCATTGGCGAGGACATTAACAGCGACCGTGCCGTTCTGGATTTCAGTTCCACCGGTGTATGTGCTAGCACCATTCAGGGTTAAGATATTGGTTTGGTTTTTAAATAGACCACCCGCGCCTGCTAGGATGGCGTCGATTGTGGTATCACCAGTGTGGGTGAAGTTAAACCCTCCGCTCGAAGATATGGTTCCCGTTCCTGCGATGATGGGGCTAGCACCGGTGGTGGTGACAGTATTGTGGTTGATCGATCTTGTGCCAATATCCAAGGTAGCTCCAGCGCCGATGGCTAAAGCACCACCGCCACCCGTGGCGTTATTGGCGTTGACCAAAAGTGTACCACCCGAAATCGTCGTCGTTCCGGTGTAGGTGGATGCCACACCCAGCGTCAACGTGCCCAATCCAGCCTTGGTGAATCCACCCACTCCAGAGCCAACCGAATTGGCCAAAGCCAAGTTAACATTGTTGGTGTCGATCGTGCCGCCTGCGTTGAGGAAAGAGATCGTCCGAGTCGAAATGTCATCGGTCAGGGTTGCACCCAGACGAAGAGTGCCACCTGCGAAAACCAGAGCACCCGTGTTTCCGCCGATATTATCGAGATCGGCAATCTCAAGAATGCCTTCGTTCAACGTCGTCCTTCTGCTTCCACCACCTGCGGTGTTAGCCGTGGTAAGAATCAGTGTTCCACGACCCGATTTGGTGATGTCCGCCGTTGAAGCGAGAGGAGAGGAAACCGTTGCTGTCACCGTACCACCTGCTGCTGCGGATGTCGGGTTCTGCACAAAGAAGACATACTCATTGGTGCTACCGACGGTGATGCCGCCATCAAAACCTGCCAGGTTGATTCCCATGGCAGGCGTACCCGTTACGGCCGCAGTCGCCGTAAAGAGCATGGTGCCCGATGTAACCGCCAGAGTCTGCGCAGCCCCAGTACCTGTCACGTTAATGCTCCCGGTCGCTATGTTGCTATTGTTAAGTACCAACGCATTGATGCTCTGTCCGGCGATTCCCGTGAGGTCCGCGGCAAGCGATTCCCGGATGTTGTCGGTGTTGGCCGTTTTGGTGGCAAAAGTGTTGTATTCGGTCGCCAGATCCAGTGGGCGTAGACCAGCACCGCTGGTAGCATTGACAACATAAGTCAGCAGTGAATTACCCATGTTAGCATCGGCTAGGGTTGCCGTGGTCACCTCACCTATCCCCCATGGAAGAATAGAGATATTCTTTGATGCTGCAGCACCCGCGCCACCAACGAGCGCAGCTGCAAAAGCAGTTTCACTTGTTGTACCAGTAGCAATTCTGACGAAGTTCCGGTCACCTGTAATCGCACCCAAGGCACGACCACGTGCATTGAAGGTCGCGAAGTTGGAGCGGGTGATATCACTTGCGATAATGCCCGCGACTCCATTCGTACCAGAAGCATCCCCACGGAAGTAGCTGGCGCCCGAAGCCAAGGTAAGCAATCCGACAGTCTCATTGGTCGTCGCGTTCTGGTCTGTGCGAATGGCGAGTCCGCTCGGCCTAGTTTCCGTGTTCCAAGCACCATCCGCCGAGTTAAGAATGATGGGCATTGTGTCCAAGAAGCGTGTTCCAGAGCGTGTGGTGCCGTTGTTGCTGATCAAGAAGGAACCACCTTTGTTCACGGTGAGGCTGGAAGCGTTCATCGTCACGCCACCTTCCACATACATCAGCCCCCCATTCACAACGAGCGATCCAGTGAAGCCAGCACCTGAGTTGCCTGTAAAAAAGAGGTTTCCGACGCCACTGGAACCATTTCGAACGATACTTCCACTTCCAGTAAACACACCTGCGTATGTTCCACTGGCCGTTGAATTGATGGTTAGTGTGTTAGATCCCAAGGCAACGGTGCCTACAGTAATGCCAGCCGCCGCATTGCCACCAGAAAGGTTTCCAATGGTCTCATTAGACAGCAGTTCAAAAGTCGAGGCACGATCATCAGAAAGGGTCACGGAGGACGTATTGCCAATTGCATTACCGCCAGAAACTTGAAGTGTCCCAGCGAGAATCTGAGTGCTGCCAGTATAATTGTTGAGAGCACTGTTGATCCGTAAAATGCCGTTGCCAGTCTTCGTGACACCATTGTTAAGGCCAATCTGCGAATGAATCGACATCGTGGTCGAGCCGTCATGAGTTACGATCAAGTCAGCAATCGAGGAATTCAGGCGTCCCCCAGTGATGGTCGGCGCACCTGCGGTGACATTGTTGGTAACCAAGAGACCACCATTAAAAAGATCGAGCGTAGCTGTATTGGCGAGTGTCACCGTGCCACCCGTCGTGTGGTTGAAGCTCAGTGAGTTGATCCTGTTCATGCCCGTTACCCCAAAGTAGGCACTTCCGGTATCGGTAACATTTTGTCCACTCGTCCAGGTGCTCACATCTGATGCAACCGTTGGTGTCACAGGGACGATGTTATTGCCACTCTTGGCGGCGAAATAGGTTCCGGTGGCATCGGTGACCGTCAGGAAGCCACCCAAAGATCCATTAGCGTTGACTGCCGTGGTCGTAGTGATGCCATTCGTTGCATCCTGAGTGCCAACAGGCAAGTGCACACGGAGAGCACCTGCCGACGCAGCACGAGTGATAGCACCTAAATTCAGAACCAAGGTCTGAGCAGTACCAGGGTTCAGGTCGATAGCATTAGCACCACCATTCGCCAAGGTGAAACTTGTTACCGTTTGAGAAGTGGCCGCTGAGCTATTGCCATTAAGAGTCAGTGTGCCTCCGCGCATGTCGAGGCCTGCTGCAGCACTGATCTTGTTATTGTTTTGAGTCGTGTAATCAAGAATCAGGTTGCCGGAGTCGATACGGGTAGCGGCCACTGTGCCCGTCAGTCCGCTGTTGTTTCCGCTGACGGTGAAGTCTGCTAGGCCTTGCTTGAGCATAGTGGCTACACCAGCCAAATTAGCCGAAATCAAGCCATCGAACAAACGGATACCGTTAGCATAATCTGTACCTGTACTGGTGACCGTGATAAGACCAGCACCTGTGACGTTGCCTGTTCTTCCTGGATTGACTACACCGCCAATATCCAAACGTGGTGTCTCGACGCTGCTGCCAGAGGCCATGTTCAACGTAGCTGCTGCGCCGCTCGGAGTATCAGCAATCAAGATAAAGTCCAAACTGCCGCTGTTAGCTACACCACTTGCATTAGCGGTGTTGATGTTGATGACCCCTCCATCACGAGAATAAAGACCATTGCTTGTTCCCGCAGTGAAGCCGAGTGTTCCCGCAGCATTCAAGTTGAGGATGGCATTCGTGCCAGTGACAATGATGTCATCAGCGAAGGTGTTGGTGCCAGTCAGGTTCCAGGTGCCAGAATTCACCAAGAGATCTGACGTCGTACCCGTCTGGGTGATACCTCCAGAAAGATTACCTACATTCGCGGCTAAAGCCCCTGTGAGTGTGAGCTGAAAGCCACCCAAGTTGATTGCCCCCGTGTAGCTGATTTCTGCGCCTCCTGATCCCGAGGTGTTCAAAGTCGATGCCGCCGTAGCCGTAACGGAACGGTTCGTGGTTTGGCTAGTGTTGCCAATGAAACGCAAGGTGCCACCACCAAGATTGATGGCGCTGCCAGCTCCGAGGTTACTGCCCGTGCCACCCACGTTGGTGACAGTGGAGAAATCAAGATTGCCACCGTTCACGTTGACGGGTCCCGTGAATGTATTCGTGCCCTGGAGGCTAAGGGTGCCTGTGCCCGTTTTTTGTAAGGTACCTGCCAAACCACCACCACCCGCAACGTCCTCAATCAAGCCTGTCACCATCGTATTGCCGGATCCTCCTAACTCCAAGATTCGACCCACAGCAGCGCTATTCGAGATAGCGACCGTATCAATCATCAGGGTACTACCCGTCATGTTGTTGGCCAGGATGTTATTTTGGTCATTGTTGACCAGCGTGGTGATGGCCGTGAGCCCTGTGCCTGCGCCTGCGATCGTTAGGGTTCGCGCCGCAGCCGCCGCTGATTCCGCCAGATTGACTTGGTTAAACGAGAGATTACCAGCCGTCAGGCTATTGGTGATGCCACCAGCACCAATGTTGGTGGTGAGGTCATTGAAGGCAAAACCGTTGCTACCGCCGAAAGTTAGAACTGCGCCAAGATTCAAACGATTAGCAACCAGATCTGCACCTGTTCGATCAACGAGGCTATTGATGATGCTTGCTCCGGAAACGGTCAAGGGGCCGGCTCCGATCGCATCTTTGTTCCCAAGAATCAGTGTCCCAGAAGCTAAAATAGTGCCTCCATCATAGGTGTTGGCGGCATCTAAGAGAACCGTACCGTTGGTCTGCGCCCATCCACCAGCATCGTCATTGATGGCAAGGCTGTAACTATTGGCACCATCATTGATGATGCTAGAGATGGTCAGCAGACGAGTGGCGGCGTTGGACACCGAAATGCTACTATTGCCACCGAGAGTAATGCCACCCGTGATGTTCATCGTGGCAAAGGCATCTGGTAAAGCCACGCGCACGGAGGCACCCGTGCCACTGGCACCGAGTGTGACGAGACCATTCTGGTTTACTGTAAAATTCGTTACCTGGGTGGTCGTGGTGTTATCGACCTGAAACTCACCCACCGCTCCCGCAGCATAATTCAGAGCACCGGCGCGATTGAGCGTCTGACCATCCACACCCTGAAGGATGAAACGACCAAAGCTATTGAAAGTGACATTGGCGGGAGTGACCGTCGGGCTGGCAGCAGCAGCAATGGTGACAGTTCCACGATTGAGGGCCAGATCACCGGCCCAGGAACCAGCAGCATTGTTGATGGTCAAGGTGCCTCCGAGCTGGTTGCCCGCTGAATCGGTATTGTTACTGTCGATGGTAAGATTGCCCGTGCCACTGACAGCACCCGAAAGGGTAATGTTACGGACTGTGTTTGTGGCAGGACCGTTGGAATCCGCCATATTGATGCGGGAAGAGCCAGAAATCGTGATAGGACCACCATAGGTGTGGTTGTTACCAGCACCAGACAACGTGCCACCATTAAGCTCAATCGCGTGAGGCAAAGTGGCTGCGGTTCCAGCTGTTGGGTTGTTGTAATAGTAACCACCGCCATTCACGACGACTCTTGCCACATTGTTACTCGCCGTAGTGCCAAGCGCCGCAGAGTTCGTAAACTCGAGATTTCCTGCACTCACCGTAAAGACAGATGTGCGACCTGTATTGAAGCTAGTATCCGCTGCGGCTGACAGAACCACACGCCCAGCACCAGCTTTCGTGACATTTTTCTCGCCAGATAAACTTCCGGAAATCGTCAACAGTGAGCCCGCATCAGCTACACTCCAGGTTTGGTTAGCCCCGAGACGTAGGACCGTCCCAATAGACACTGCCGCAGGCGCTCCAGCTGAGATCGTGATACCGTCGGTGCTGACCTGAGGAGCGACTTCTAGACGAGCCGTGGTAAGTGCGCCTGGATTAATGGCGACGGAACTCGGTGTCGTGGTGCCTGATTCAAAAGCCAAAGCATTGACCTTAAAGTTCTGTTCCAGCGTAGTCGTAAGAGCGGTCGTACCGACTCCATCCCAAGCAAATCGAACCGTGTTTCCCTGTCCTGGAATCGAAGCAGCGGCAAGCGCACCAGCTTTGTCAGTGGACCAGTTGTTGGCCGCACCATTCCAAGTAGCATTGGTCAAACCGCGCCAATAAACATCACCCACGATCAGACTACCTGTGGTGAGCTGAACCAAATTGTCGGTAACGGTCCACGTCATACTCGTGAAGCCACCAGGGGTCGCGCCTTGGAGGATATTGCCAGCGCCAAAAGCCGTCAAACCACCATCGGCAAGATTGAGCAGCGTATACGTCTGCCCAGGATTCAGACCCGCATCCGTCATGTTGAATGTGATCGAGTTACCCAGGTTTAAAGCTCCCCCAGTGAGCAGGGAAAGCGTGTCAGTGTTGAGGTTATCTCCAGATGCATTCAAATCCCCAACGTTAAGACTCAAGGTCGCAGTGCCTGAACCCGAGTTACCTAGACGGAGTGTCGTGAGGTTGCTGATGGCACTGCCAGCACCATTCACAAGACCTAGAGTTGAGCCACCGCCCACCTCGACGCTCGTGATCAAGCCTGGATTCGCCATGCTTCCTGTCAGTGACAGCGTGGAGGCCTCAATGGCTCTCAGGCCTGTTGCTGCGGTCACAGGACCTGCCAGGATGAAGCTGCCCCCCCCTTCACTCGCCAGGGTTCCTTTGTTGCCCACCGAAATAGCCGTTCCAAAGGTAGTGCTGGTGTTGCCCAACTTCACGATGTCTAGCTTGCCGTCACCTAAGTTCTGAATGCTGTAATTTCCAGCTCCGGTGCCGAAAGCCACGGTGCTGTTGTTTGCCCCGAAACGGAAAGCAGCTGCCGTGGCGGAGGTATTGTTGATGATCACAGTGCCATCTGTCGTCGCGGTAAGAGCATTGATGGTTTGAGTCGTGCCATTGAGATCGAGAACCGAAGTGTCTCCGGTGGCGAGTTCAGGGCTGAGCGTCAATCCGGTGCTAGCCAGAAAGCTCAGCGCAGTGCCGCTGGCGACGGCTGTGGTTGGAGTAGTTGTGCTGGTGAAGGTGGTTGCGCCGGTAATGCTGGCGATGCGGCTGCCTGCGGGCACGTTAGTGCCGGTAAAGACCTGCCCGACGACCAAACCTGTGGTGGAAGCAACCGTGTAAGCATTCGAACCAATGGCTGTTGTAGAACTGGCTGTGGTGGAAGCTGCTCCAAAGGTGGTCGGAATCGCATTATTGGCAGTGAACTTGAGGGTGCCACGGTCAACGTCCAGCGCGCTGCCTGCCTGGTTCCAATTTGAAGTGGCACTATTCGTCCCTAGAGTGAGCGTGCCATCTGCCTCCTTGAGAATATTGACTCCAAACCCTGTAGTCGTGGTAAAGCCGCCATTGATGACCGTTTCACCATTACCCCCGATAGTCCAGGCACGAGTGTCGGTGAGGGAATTGGCTAGCAGACCGTTTAGGGTGAGTGCTTTGCCCGCCGCGATGCTATTGAACACGTTGATGTTGTTAGCTCCCGCAGCCAGGTTGTTGGTGCCGTTAAAGGTGAGACTGTAATCTCCGATGAAGCCACTGCTGGCATTGTTGCCAAGATTGAGTGTGCCGCCAAAGGCACGGTCCGCGCCGTAGGCAAAGACATTGCCGTTGGAAATACTCAATTGCGCCGCTGCAAAAGTCAGGGAGGTGCCGCTGGTCACCGCTACTGTAGGCGCGGCGCTGGCAGTGAAACTCGTTGGACCGTCGATCGAAATAATGGTGCTTCCAGCTGGAACATTCGTTCCGGAGAAAGCCTGTCCGACCAGCAACCCAGTAGTGGAGCCGACGGTGTAAGAGGTCGATCCAATAGCAACCTCCGCGCCAGTGGCAGATGTTGCGGCTTGGAAGGCAGGCAGGGCTACAATTCCGAGCGCACCGGAGCCAACCGTGGTCGTTCCTGTGTAGTTGCTGGCGGGGTTCGTCAGAATCCACGTAGCGCCACCATCCACCGTCACACTAAGCACCCCGGTACCATTGTTGGACAGTTGGCTTGTGATCATGTTGCCAGCGGTGTTTGTTCCGCGCAGGGAAAGGGTTTTACTGCCCGTTTCAGTGGTGTCATGGGCCACATTGGTGAGAACGAGGGGCCCAGAGCCATCTGCATGAATCTGACTGCCTGCAGTGGTGCCACGCAAACGAATCTTGCGGTTGCTCGTTTCGCCAGGTCCGACGTATTGAAGGATGCCGGCTGTGGTGGTGGCATTTCCGAGAACGATGGCATTGCTGTTCCCCATAGCCACTCCGCTAGCACCAACGCTGGAAGTTGCACTGCCACTGCTGCTGCCCAAGGAGGATACCACCAAGGTTCCATCTTCCACCGCTGTGGTGCCGGTGTAGGAGTTGGCACCCGTCAGACGCAGAACACCAGCACCAATCTTGACGATGCCGCCGCTACCTGTTCCAGAGAGATTCCCACTGATGTTGGCGTAGTCAGCACCCGTATTTCCGTTGTCCAGCACGTTGATCGTGCGCGCCGAAGTACCGAGATCGATGGCATTTCTAAAATCCACGGAAGAAAGCGCGGTCGTTGAGTTCAAGACCAAGTTTTGCACAGCTCCGGTGCCAACAAATCCACCAGATCCCCAAACCAGAGATGTAGGCGAAAACTCACCACCTATGGAGACCACCAGAGGGGTCGAGTGAGCCGCGAAACCGGCACCACCAGTGGTGCTGACAACGGCACCACCAAAAGTGACCGTACCGGCACCCGCCGTGGCAGTCGCCGCTAGCGTGCGCTCAAACAGGCCACTCATCTGGAAAATGGCCGCTGAACTAGCAGAAGTCGGGGCCAGAACGAGGGGGCTGTTGGCAGGAAGTGCTCCATTCTGATTCAGCCCGAAGATACCCTCATTGACTGTGGTAATGCCCGTGTAGGTATTATTGGTGTTACCCATATTCCACTGACCGGCACCCTGCTTGGTCAGGCTGGTCACATTGACTCCGTTATCGGTCAATTGCGGGTTGAAGGTGTTGTCACCCGTTGAGGTGCCAGTGAGGATCAGCGTTTGTGCCGCTGCGCCAGGACCAAAAGCGATTGGATCCATGCTACTCCAAACGAGAGCGTTGTTGTTGGCTGTGGTGCTGGAGATGGAAGCCCCGGAGCCGACCGCAGTGCCCGCGAGGGTGAAAAGACGGTCCGTAGAAGCGGAACGGGAACCGAGGACCAATGCGCCATCAGTGATATTACCGCGGTAAATCAAACCGCCGGTGGTGCCAGAAAACACCAAGTTGCTAGCTGCACTAGTGGAGGCACCGATACCACTAGGCTGACCGCCATTGGCCAGAAAATCGACGGTAACCGCGCCTGTGGTGCCAGCGATGGTTGTGACACCCGTGTAGGTGTTGAGTCCACTCCAAGTAGGTGCACCCGTGGTGCCGCCCTTGGTCACATTTAGCACACCCGTACCATCTTGAAACACCCCGTTCCAAGTGCCAGCGCCTTGAATCTGAATGGTGGCGGGCGACGCATTGATGTTGGTGATGATACCCGCGCCATCAAGGTTATTGTTGAAGGTCGCGTTAGCAGCCGTAACGCCATCCAGTTCGAGCTTCGCGCCTTGACGGATAACCAGGGCCGCAGCGGTACCACCATTGGCAGAGAGGCGGGCATTGGCCCCTGAGAGCCTAACCGTTCCTTCATTGATCGTGGAAATTCCCGTCTGCGCATTGGTGCCCTGAATCACCAGGGTACCTGCACCGTTCTTGGTCAGGCCACCGGTTTGCGTCGAACCAATGCTGATGTTCGACCCCAATGTCAGAACGTCTGTAGTGCCATCGACTCGAATGGCAATGTTCGTAGCAGCAGCGGCGCCCAAGAGCAGCCTAGCACCGCCGGTACCATCGAGCGTAGAACTGCCGCCTGTCTGTAGCAACGCACCCGTGGAAAGGGTCAGGTTGCCTCCCATCGTGAGATTGTTGGTCGTCATTTTGAGAGAGCTGACCGTGACCGCCGCTTGCGATGCAATCGCTGCGTTAACGAGGTTATGATTGGCAGACGTCAAAGCGCTGCCACCATTGACGAAACCCGTCGTGGTTCCGTAAATCGGAGCAAACACCTGAGCTGACGCATTGATTGCTGCGAAATTGGCTCCGTTGATGTAGAGGTGACCCAAGAAATTTGTCGTCCCAGGGAGGTTAATTGCCGACGTGGCGGCCTGCCCTGTCAGTGTAATGACACCGCTGCTCGCAGCCGTCGTATCAAAATTGACACTAGATGCCGCTGTCGTAGCCCCCAAGGATGTGAAAGTCAAGTTGGCGGCAGCACCATTGCCCACCAAACGAATTGTTGCCGCCCCTGCGGTGGGAGTCAGCGCCCCTAACGTCTCCGTGGTGGCTGCACCGGCAAAACCACGGAACTCCAAGGTGCCACCAGCCGTTTGGGTGTTTGCCTGCGCACTAAAAACAATCGTATTGCCACCCGCCTCAGGGATCACATTAGAGGCTGCCGCAGTGGCACGTAATTTCAGGGTGCCATTCTGAACGGTCGTGGCACCACCATAAGTATTCGCTGCATTCAAAACCCAGGTTCCAGAACCAAGCTTCGTCAGGCCACCGGTGTTTGCAGTTGGTTCAATAGGAACAATAACATTGATAATGTTGTCAGCCGTATTGGTTCCACCGAGGATCAGGCCACCAGTTGTAGCAGCAGCTATTTTCGTAATAGCACCGTTTAGAATGACTGGGCTGGTTCCTGTCTGATTGGCGTAAATGGAGTTTGACCCAGACGTCGTATTCAAGGTAATCGGCCGACTGGTCGTCAAACCAGCCGCAGTAGGAGCCACGCCTGTACCACCGATGATCAGGTTACCCCCAGCAGTTGTCGCGTTGCCAAGTGAAATAGCGGCAGTTGAGGCATTGTTCAGCGAACGAAAATCGGTGATTTGAATCGCGCCGCCAGTGATGCTTACCGCGCCAGTGATTGTCGAGGCAACACCTCGTATGGCCAAATTGCCTGTTCCACCTTTGGTCAGGGTATGCAAGGCACCACTAGCAATCAAATTACCAACGATGGTAGTGTTTCCATTACCGCCAAAAGTCAGAGCCCTAACAGTAGTATCATTGTTACCCCAGGCGTCACCTGTAAATGTCAGTGTGCCACCCATGTTGTTTGTGATCGTGTTGGGGTTGTTTACGGCCTCCTGGGTCCAAGCACCAAAGGTCATCCCAAATCCATTGCGGTTACTGAAGGTTGCTGTGGTGTTAGCATTCACCCGGAAAGTACCCAGTGTGGTGACACCATTGATGCCTGAGACTCCAGCAGCCGGTCCTGTGTAAAAAGTCGAATTAGCGCGCAAATATACATTTTTCCCCGCTGAAAGGCTACCGAAGTCGAGGTTACCATCATTTCGGAACTCTAACACACCGCCGTTCATGTCAATAGAAGCAGCGTCCTGTGAGGCGACTGCGTTGGTTCCAAATACACTGGTGGTGCCACCGTCAAACAACTGAGTCACCCGGACAGTGCTCTGTTGACCCGATGAAGAACCAGAAACACGAACTGCCCCAGTGAAACCGGATGAACTGGAGGGATTGAGGAAAAGCGTGCCCGCTCCCGATTTTTCGAGAATACTGGCGCCGGCTAGAACACCACTAAGGTTGTAATCCCCGATACCTGCCCCATTGACGCCGCCCAAGTTCAAGACGCTACCCGTGGTGCCTCCTGTTGTCCCCGCAGCGAGCACCGTGCCTCCTACATTTAGCGTACCAGAAAGGGTTAGCGTTCCGTTGACGCTATTGATACGGCTGTTTCGGAATGTGGCCGTGGGTGATAGCGGTAGCGGACTAACTGCCGAACTCAGAACGCCGGAAAGCGTGTTATCCCCCAAGCTCAAAATAGCTGAACTGCGCTCACCGATGGGACCGCGGCCTTCGAAGTTGATGTTCCTAGAAAAGGTAAATCCTGCTGAGGATCCATCCAATACCAGAGAGCCACCTTCATAACCATAAAGCGTGTTGTTTAAAGGCGTCCTGTTGGTGGACAGTATCGAGATCGTTGACGGATCAGAACCCAGGGCACCCTCTCCACTGATGATCAAAGAACCATCCGAGATGCTTGTGATGCCTGTGAAATTGTTGCCCGTGTTATTCAAGCGGATACTGCCGCCTCCCGTTTTGACCAACCCATTCGAACCAGAGATCGTGGAATCAATCACGGTGTAGGTGCCGAGGTCTGCATTAAGACCCTGTGAACCAAGGGTCAAAATGCCACCCGTTAGTTTGTAGTTGTTTTTAAAAATCACGGATCCCGCTTCACTGGAGGCGCCGAGTGTGAGGGTGCTTGGATCAAGCAAAGCACCAGGATTCGGGATAACCCATGGCAGAATGACCGCATCCGAAAGGGTAGGAACGCCGAGATCCCAATTCGCGGCATCTTGCCAATTGAAATTGGTGTCACTTTCCGCATTCCAAGTGATGTTCGCAGCCGAAAGAGGCTGAGCGACCTGCCAAAGGCCCATCATGGCACAAATCATGCTACCCACAGTCTTATTATGTGAACGAAAATAAGGCAGCACGCTCGTGGTTGTCTTTGATTTCATATGAAGTTGGGAAGTGGCTCACCCTCCAAGGGGTGAGTTATTTCGATTTATTCAGAATATAACACTTGTTTTTCTCAGGATTCCTCATGGCTGTAAAGCCTTTTGAGACGCGTTTTCGAGCTTATTTGATTCTTATCGCAATCAGCTTAGCTCATTGATTCCTAATGAATTTCTGCAACTTGAACCTCAAAAACTGTCAGCAGCGACCTTTGAATGGCATTCAAAAACAACGAATCACCGGCTCAGCCTTTTGATTATTTCTAAGTTTGGCTTTCTATTAAATTATATTAATATTAAACCATTGAAATTACGGGATTCGCTAAGTCGATTCCTGAAGTTTATCAAAATGGCAAATGTGATTATTTCTTCGAATTCGACTATTCAAAACCGCTACAAATTTTACGAACGACACTCCGCCGATGGGCACAAAAAGGATAAAATCAGCCAGCCGAAGCTTTGAGATACCGATCCATACGCATTCGTGGCCCATCAGCTCATCGTACTAACCAATGCCGCATGACCATGAAGTCGGGCACTGGATTGTGGAAAACGCTTCATATCGTGGCTTGCATCCCTAAAATCCGTCCTCCAAGACTGCCTTTACCATGCAAGCAAACCTCCTTGATCGATTGCGCGTTGCGATCCGCGATGTTCCTGACTTTCCCCAAGAAGGAATTCTTTTCAAAGATATCACGCCAGTTCTAGCCGACCCTCACCTCATGGAACTGGCGATCGATGGCATGGTGGAGCCGTTTGCTGACCTCAAGATCGATAAAGTGGTAGGGATTGATGCGCGGGGTTTCATCTTTGGCTCGATGATCGCTCAACGCCTCAAGGCTGGCTTTGTACCGGTAAGAAAAAAGGGGAAGCTGCCCTGGAAGACGATTGGGGTAGATTACAGCTTGGAGTATGGGACCAATCGGGTCGAGATGCACGTGGACGCTATCCAGCCTGGAGAGAAGGTTTTACTGGCTGATGATTTACTTGCCACCGGCGGGACGGCAGCGGCAGCACTCCATTTGATCCAGGAAGCTGGGGCTGAACTGTTGGGTTCAACCTTCTTCATTGAACTCGGCTTTTTGGAGGGAAGAACCCAATTAGCTTCCACAGGGCCTGTGCATTCCTTGCTCAACTTTGGATAATACGCGCAAGAAACTATGACCGAGCGCGAATATCAAAAGCACCTGGATGCAATCCGACGCAAAATCTTCGGCGGCGCTGAACAACTCCCTCGGAGCCGTAGCGAGACACTAAAGCTAGCGCGGCGCTTCATGAAGCTTAAAGAAATTCGCATCAAGCAAAGGCATCGAGGCGGCCTTGGAGGCGTCGAGATCAGCCGCATGCGCTCAGATGTTATCGACTGCCTAGCCAAGCAACTTTGGATTGATAGTCTAGCAAACCTTCCTGCCGGGAAGCAATCGAAGATAGCGAGCTTCAGCGTTCTCGCTCATGGCGGTTATGGACGCCGTGTGATGAGTCCCCATAGCGATGTAGATTTGACCTTTGTATTCCCTGGAAATGGGGCCCAAGTTCCGCCTGAATCGGCGAAGTTGATTGCGGATTATTTGCTCTTTTTTTACGACTTAAAGTTCAAGGTAGGCAGCGCAACACGATCCGTCGGCGGCTGTCTGGAAATGGCCAATGAAGATATGCAGACCAAGACGGCTCTCATGGAAGCCCGATTTCTCTGCGGTGATGACGCCGCCTTTCGCGAGTTTCGGACGAGGTTTGATCGAGAATGCATGTTGGGCAAAGAAAGTGAGTTTTTGCAGCAACGATTGGCAGATCTAGCCTCACGACACTCCAAGCATGGCGACACACATTGTGTCCAGGAGCCCAACGTAAAGAATGGCTGTGGCGGACTGCGTGACTACCAAAACCTGATTTGGATGACCTACGCGAAGGCGGGCACACTCAATCCCAAAGACCTAGTCCAGAAGGGACTCATGTCCTCCGTAGCATGGAAAGAGCTTTCGGCGGCTTATGATTTTATTCTGCGCACTCGCAATGAGATGCATTACACCGAGCGACGTGCCAGCGATGTATTGACACTACGCCTGCAAGGACAAGTCGCCACCAATCTCGGCTATCGCCACAAACGGATCTTGCGGAGGATCGAGGCCTTCATGCGCGATTACTACACAGCCACGCGTGATATTTTACAGCGTAGCAGTGAGGTGATGGATAGCCTGAATCTAGCTGCACAGCAGGATAAAGAGAAGAAACGCGGACTGCTGAGCTTCATGGCAAGGCGAAAGGCAGCCCAGAAACGGGTGGAGCGATTCGATGGGTTCTTGGTTAAAAGCGAACGTCTCTTCCCCGAAGATCGTAGCGTCTATCAAGAAGAACCAGCGCGGCTGATGCGCACCTTTTTGCACACCCAGCAGAGACATCTGCGCATGAGTCCCGAACTCTTTCAGCTCATGCAGAGCAGCTATCGTCTGGTGAACGTCGGGTTTCGTTACCAGAAAAGCATCCGAGAGACGTTTTTGGCTATCTTATCTCATAAAGGTGATGTGGCCCGAGTGCTGCGTCAGATGCATCGAGTCGGCTTTTTAGGACGCTATATGCCTGAGTTCGGCGCGCTAACCTGCTTGGTGCAACACGAGTTTTTTCATCGTTACACGGCCGATGAGCATACTCTGCGGACGATCGATAAGCTGGATGAGCTCAGCGACGCTAACCTTCCTGGACGACCGCTGTATCAAAAACTTTTTCATGAGCTTCAACAGCCTGAAATCTTGTATCTCGCGCTTCTTCTGCATGATGCAGGACGCGCAGCGAACGCGAAGGCGCATGATGCAGAAAGCACCATCCTTGCAGACGCCGTTTGCCGTCGTCTGCAGATCAAAGGAGAGCACCGAAAGCTTCTACTCTTCTTGGTGGACAATCACCTGCTGATGTATCGAACCGCCACCACAGCAAACTTAGACGATCCCAAAGTGATTGGTGAAGTCGCTGCAGTAGTCAGGACCAAGGAATATCTCGATACCCTGCTGGTCATGACCTATGCAGACTCGAAGGGCACCAGTGAAGCCAGCTGGAGTGGCTACAAAGAAGCCTCCATCCTGCAGCTCTATCACAACACACTCGCCTACATGGATGCTCCGGCCGACTTCATGAGAAGAGCCACGGTGCCACTAGATGATGTGAGAGCTTCGGTGCAAAAGGCCTTGGGAGAAGACTATAGGCTTGAGATCAGTGCACACTTCCAGCACATGCCGCGCAGCTATTTTAACTTCCGTGATTCCTCACAAATCTGTGCACACATTGTTCAGTTTAGGCAGTTTTTTGTTCAGCTCACCAAAGTGGATGCTGCGGCAGGACTGTTGCCCGTGATGACTTGGGAGGACCACATAGAACAAGGCTACAGTGAGTTAACGGTAGTGTGCTGGGATAGGCATTTATTGTTGGCTCGCATTTCTGGTGCGTTAGCCGCTCAAAGCATCAACATTTTGAGTGCTGACCTTTATCAAAGGGGTGACAACCTCGTTTTAGATATTTTCCGTGTTTGTAATACCAACTTTGCGGCAGTGACCAACAAAAGTGCCCGGCAACGAGTAGAGCAAGCCGTCAGAGATGCATTCCTACAGAAGGCTTTTGATTTTACGGCTGCCATCCGCGCGACTCAGAAAACGGTGCCTGGCTTTGACGAGGTCGAAGACGAAATCCCACAACGCGTTTTCATTAACAACGATGTATCACCTGACCAAACTGTCGCGGAGCTGCAGCTAGTGGATCGCCTTGGCCTCCTTTACGACGTTTTCATCGCTATTGGCAAGCTGGGTCATAATGTGACTCACGCCAGAATTTGCACGGAGAAGGGAGTCGCCATTGATTCGATCTACATCCAAAACGAGCGTAGCGAAAAACTGCGCAGCAAAGAGGATGTGGAAGTTTTAAGAAGCACTCTCGAACAAACACTTTTCAAGGATCAATCACAAGAAAGCGCCTAGTCTCTCAGAGCACTCACTGGCTACCGCCACGGCCCGAAGGGTTCGGATCGATATCCAGCGGAACAGTCACACCAGGCAAATCTTTGAGTGTCAGAGAGAACAAGATACCGAACTCAGTCCGGCCATTACGGTTATCACGCTGCATGGCACCGATGGACGCAACCCAGCTCGTCAAATCACGAGTCACACTGTAACTTTGAAACTCCATGGTGCTATCATCCATCTCATAAACGTGGTACATGGAGAATCCCCAACTGTCATTGAGGCGTGCGTAGGTTCTGGCAAAGAATAGATTCGAATCCTGGAAGAAGGGGCTATTGCTGATGTACTGATGCCCCATGGTCAGAGACATCGTGCTCGCAGGCATAAAAGTAATGCCTTGGTTGAACTCGGCAAAATTGCCATCATCTCCATTGATAGGCAGCTGCATGTCCATCCAGAGATTGATCCATGGCACAGGCTTAAAGAAGATCTCGTTGTAGAGGTTTGAGATACTGCGATCAAACTCGGGATCATTACCGATTAGATCGAGATAGGTATTCATTCCTGCAAAGGTATAGGTCTGAGTCGGCGCGTCGTTTGCAGATAAAATACGACCATTATTTTCAGAGGCGTAATCGCGCCTTGTCTGAAAGAAATTTTTCAAACCAACACGGGTGATATTCCAAGAGCGAAGGTCATCCACAGCAGAGTAGAGGGATAGATCAATCGGTCGAATACGAGTCGTCCTCGAAAGCCGGTCTATCGAAGGAAAATGTTCAGGCCGACTAGCATCCAAATAAGACACATTTACATATGGTTGCACGACGTGCTTGAGTCCATCCAGTCCCAAGGTTTCATTATCGATATCGTTCCAAGTTTTGGTGAGTTTAAATGACGCATCCAAGCCTGCATGAAAGAGGAACTTGCTGTCACTCTGGAAATCAGGGGTATTCGGAAGGCCGTTCGCGAAGCCTTGAACACCCGTGTATTGCGTCAAACCAAGACCCAAACGGGGAACGACGTTCAGCCATCCAAAGAGAGTCTTGGGATAAAGCAATTCGTGATAGGTGTGGAAACGTGCAAATTGGGCATAACTGGCTCCACTAATCTTTTGGAGAACTTCATCCTCAAAGTAAGCCCCTCTCTCCCGTAAATAGCCTGCAGCAATTGTTCCCTGATGGTACAGTCCTGTATCCCAAAGAGGACGCCGAGTCCAATCAATGGCTAACTCAGGCAGCTTTTCACCTACGCGATAAAAATTATTGGCCTGAAAGCGCGTCATCAAGGTGGCTAAGTAGCTGGGAGTATTTTTGACCAGGGAAATCTGATTGTCTGGTTCAGGTGTGTCACGAAAGTCATTAAAGAAAAAGTCTTCGTAAAAGTGAGCGTCGCTAATTTTGTTGATATCAAAATCAAGATACCAAGTGCTCTTCTCCGGACCAGGTAGGTAGATGCGATGCTGTAAGTTAACGCGGTATCGGTTTTCAGAAACATTCCGCCTCACCTCAGAGGTGCGATTCTTGTCAGGGGCAGAATCCCGCATGAAATAGAATTTCAGTCCTGAAAAATTCTGCCAGTTGTTTTGATGACGCAGGGACTGAAAGTCCGCTCCAACGGCAACTCCGCGTGCTGACCTAAGGTCAAACTTGTACCTTGCTCGAGTGTGCTCGCCATGGGTAGCCGTGTAGGTATTCAGCATGAAAGCCCCCCAGCGACTTTGCTGACCCAAGTTAAAGCGATAGCCAGCCTCTTCCCCAAGCGGTTGTGATAATTGAGGTAGATAAAATACTGGTGTCTCTCCAGCCAAAACTGTGACGCTCTTCAGTGTGATTTTATCTCCTGGCTCAACCTTAATCCCACGTGCGCGAAGGCGAAAGTTCGGCTTCTCAGAATCGTGAGTCGTGATGTAGGTTTCACCGCCTTGAACTACCTTTGAAAGCTTGGTTTCACTCTCAAAGCGATCCGTTTCGAAAAAAAGACTACCATATTCCATGGCTTGAGAGCTGCGCACAGCATCGCCACTGATCTCTCCGCTGGTTGAATTGTAAATGATGTTATCACCTTTGTAGGTGACACCTGCTTTCCAAATGACCACTTGATCACGAGCAATGACCTCACCGGTGGTGGCGTTGTAGCTTGCTTGACCACAGCGAATTTCGACATCGGCATAGCTGATGCGAACGTCACCTTTTGCCAAAGCCAGTCCAGTGGTAGGATCGTAGCTTGTTTCTAACCCCTCAATGTTCAAATCACTGGTTAAAGTCTCTAAAAGAGCTTGAGCCTGCCCTCTCGCATCCGCAAAGGAAAGCATGCTGAGAAGCATGATGGCCGCAAACAGTCGGGAAAAAAACATGATGCCAGAAAAAAGATAAGAGGAATGGATGGATCGCCTTTGAAAAACAAAAAAGGATCAACACACGTGTAATTTCTTCATAGGCTACCGCATTTCTTGTGACAAGAGAAAGCAGGTGAAATCTCTACTAAATTAGCACTTCCCAGCTCTAGGCCAAAGACGAAAAACCTCAACGAGTAGCCGCCATTTAGCCAGAATGGTTCTGTTTTTGTATTGATATGATATACGCAAGCTATCGCATTTAGCACAATCCCCTTGCTTAAGCCTGGATTTGATGACTCGACAGCGACACTTAAACGACGTCTCAACACATATAGGCGAACTATTATTCTTCTGAGTTCTGATCCCCTATGCTTCAGAAGCATACGTTTGCTCATTTGGCACAGAGACTTTACGTGCCATTTCCTAGGCTTCGGTTTAAAGAGGGCGCATGAGCCGTCGTCGTTTTCCGCTTTTTCCGTGCGTTGTCTTTTTACTATGGGCAGGTGCCCTCACGTATGCAGGGCTTCAACCTGACCTGGAACGGAATCTAAAGGGTTGGCTGGCCATGATCCTGAGCCTCCTCGCCACACTGGTTCTGCTGATATGGTTTTTTGTTTCGCGTCGATTTAGTGGCAGAAGCAAACTCATCGGCTTAGCCATCGCGGTATTGATCCTCACCTTAGCAAAAATCACATTGCGCGTGGATGGTGTCGTCGATGGTCGTGGCTTACCACGGCTAACTTGGCGCTGGGCAAGCTCCAAACAGCCCTCGACGCATAGCGCTCACTCACACCATGAACGTAGCACTCCATCAGATCCGCGTCTGGCCGCTGCGGCGAATGTTCCTCAGTTTTTTGGTCCTGCACGTGATGGCCATGCGCCTGAAGTGCCACTTTCTAGCGACTGGATATCGAAACCACCCAAGGAACTTTGGCGACAGCAAATTGGCGCAGGCTGGTCTGCTTTTGCGGTCGTTGATGGCATGGCCTACACCCAAGAGCAGCGTGGAGAAGAAGAACTCGTAAGCTGCTACGACTTGCTAACGGGAGCAACCATTTGGACTTACTCAGAGCAGGCTCATTTCACTCAATGGCAAGGTGGCGAAGGCCCAAGAGCCACCCCCACCGTCATGGATGGCCATGTGTATGCGTATGGAGCCACGGGTATTTTGCACTGTTTAGACGCAGCCACCGGAAAACTAATCTGGCGGGTAGCGGTTTTAGATAGCCTAAAATCGGAAAACCTCGAGTGGGGTGTCAGTGCTTCGCCCCTGGTCGTTCAGGATTGCATTGTCGTGACGCCAGGCCGCACGCGCGGAGCTAGCCTCCTCGGATACGATCGAAAGACAGGCAAACTGCGCTGGCAAGTCGGTGACGACGAATCTAGCTACGCATCTCCTTTGCTCACGACTCTGATTGGCAGATCCCTGATCCTGAACAATGCAGCCCGCTCACTGACGGTGCACGATCCAGACACAGGCAACCTGCTGGCTGAACACGTTTGGGGTGTGGAAAAATGGCCCAAAGCCAGCCAGCCAGTCGTCATCGCCCCTGATCTTATCTTCCTCTCGGCAGGATATGGCATGGGCTGTCAGCTTCTGAAGATTCAGGCCAAAGCCGATGCAACGATCACGATCGAGACGGTCTGGACAAGTATGAAGATGAAGACCCAATTCAACAGCCCCGCTTATCATCAGGGCCATTTTTATGGCCTAGATGACGGTCGCCTTTCATGCATGGAAGCAGCCACCGGAGAGCGTCTGTGGAAAGAAGGGCGCTTCGGCTCAGGTCAGACCTTGCTCTGCGGAGATCTAATACTCGTGCAAAATGAAGACGGTCACGTGCATCTCTGCGCAGCCAATCCATCGGGCTTCAGGGAATTCGGTAACATCGCTGCGCTATCGAGCAAGACTTGGAACCATCCCGTGCTCGCAGGTCGATATCTGCTGGTCCGTAATGATCGAGAGGCCGTGTGCTACGAACTGCCTGTTCCACAATAGTTAATTCAAGGCGCTTGCTAAAGGTTCGAAGCTTCAAGACTTCGGCATATGAGGCACCAACACGTCTGGAGATTGCCCTCGCTGCTTGCTGCGGCGCGCAGCCTCACGGGCAAAGACCTCTTGTGAGCGCTTGAGCTTGGCTTTTTTAGTGGAGAGAGCTGAAACCTGCCAGGTGCCATCGCTACGCAGAATACGAGCCCGCGCGTTGTCGGTAAAGTGAGTCTCTAAAATGTGCAGTAGCCGCTTGCGGGCCTCCTTGTCCTCCACGGGAATAAGCAACTCGACTCGCTTCGAGAGATTGCGATTCATGAAGTCAGCGCTGGAAATAAAAACCACAGGCCTACCCCCCCGGCGGAACGCATAGATGCGCGCGTGCTCTAAATAGCGGTCGATGATGCTCACGACGGTGATGTTTTCACTCACTCCTTTGACCCCAGGGCGGAGGCAGCAGATGCCGCGAATATTCAGCCGGATCTTCACCCCTGCCTGAGAGGCCTCATAGAGCGCCTCCATCATCTCCCGATCTTCCAGCGAGTTCATCTTCAGCATGATCTCCGCAGGGTCCCCCTGTCGTGCGCGCTCAGCCTCACTTTTGATCATATCCAGCAAGCGCTCACGCAGACCATAGGGCGCCATGCTCAACTTTTGAAAGTGCACAAAGCGAGAACGTCCGGTGACGGTATTGAAGAAGGCACTCGCATCGCTTCCGTAATCAGCACGGCAGGTCAGGTAACTTACATCGGTGTAGAGCTTGGAAGTCGCTTCATTGTAATTTCCCGTTCCAAAGTGCATGTAGCGCACCAACCGACCGGACTCTCGGCGCATGATGAGACAAACCTTAGCGTGTGTCTTCAAACCACGCACCCCATAGATGATCTGCGCTCCTGCATTCAGGAGATCATTGGCACGATCTAGATTTCGCGCTTCATCGAAGCGAGCTTTCAATTCCACTAGCACCGTGACCTGCTTACCTGCCTCAGCCGCCTTGATCAGAGCAGCCACGATGCGGCTGTTCTTGGCCGTGCGATAAAGGATCTGCTTGATCGCAATCACGTCCGGATCGGAGGCAGACTCTTCGATGAGTCGGGCGACAGGCTCAAAGCTCTCGTAAGGATGGTGAAGCAAAAGATCGCCGCGCTTGATCACCTCGAACATGCTTTCTCCAGGCTCGATCTGCGGTGGTGTATGACTTTGCCACGCATCCACCTTCAACGAATCGTACCCGGGCAGGCTAGCGATGGCAAAATAAGCGGTGAGATCGAGTTCACCAGGAATGGTGAAGACAAGTGCCTTACTTGCTTCACACATAGATTTCACCGCAGACACAAGATCGCGCCTGGCTCCGTCCTGAATCTCTAGGCGTATGGCAGGGCTTTGTAATCGCTTGTCCAAGATGCCTTCCATCTCGCTCGCCAGATCGCTGACATTTTCATCATCAGCAGCGATGTCCGAATTTCGACTGATGCGGAAGCGAGCCGTCGCCCGGACAATCTCAGACGGGAAATACTGCTGAACGAACATCGACAGCATGTCCTCGACATTCACATAGGCGTGTTGCGCACCGCCTTCGGCATCCGGCACAGGAATATGGCGTGGCAGACTAGAGGGCAAGGTGATGAGAACCAGGCGCTGAACGGTGCTGCCATCTTCCTCTCTGGCTCCGACGGAGCAAAGCACATTGATTTGCAGCGCTGGGATCGAGGGAAGCGTGTCCTCAATCGCGATAGGGGACAGCACAGGAAAGATATGTTCCGTGAAATGATCTTCTAGATAGCTGCGCTGGGAATGGGTCAATTCCTCGGGCATTAGGCGGCGGATGCCATGCTCGCGCAGGAGCGGCAGCAGTTGCTGCTTCAGCAGCTCATGCTGACGCGTGATAAAGGCCGAGGCCCGATCATTGATTTGATCCCAAAGCTGGCTCGGCGTTAGGCCAGTGAGGTCACGTGCACGCCGCCCCTGCTCACGCAAGAATTGCAAAGCACCGACACGAACCATGAAGAACTCATCCAGATTGGATGCCGTAATCGCCAAAAACTTCACCCTTTCGAGCGGCGGCAGGTCAGCTCGTGCAGCTTCCTCCAAGACCCTTTCATTGAAGTCCAGCCAGCTCAGCTCGCGGTTGATGAAATGGGTGTCAGAGAATCGGTTGGCAGGTCCTTCAGCAGGCATGAGTCATGTTTGCAGGGCTGGGCTTTCCTTCAAGCAACGATATTCCGAGTCAGCATGACTTTCCGAGTGGGAAAATCGTGCCCATCGCCTTGCACGCTTAGCTTGGCTTTTTTTCCTTGGTCTTCTGACCCGCTTTGGGGCTTTTCTTTTTCCAAAGATCGACGGGCACTGCATTGTTTTGGTCGGGGCCAGGCGTACTGCGTCCACGAACCACAAGAGTTTCCAGCTTTTGCATCAGACGCGCTACGATCTCAGGATGTTCGGCCTGAAGGTTACGTGTTTCTCCCAGGTCATCGCCGAGGTGAAACAGCTGCAAAGCAGGCGCATCCTTGGGTTCCTTGCCAGGTCGGGGCGGGCTCCAGCCACCGCTACCAGGGGCGAGGCAAAGCTTCCAGGAGCCCTCACGAATCGCGAAGTAGCCACCCACACTGTGACTGACGAGCGCATCACGCTCTGGCCCCTGTGCAGCCTGCCCGAGTAGCACTGGCAAAAAGCTAAAGCTGTCCTCTGCCGCATCCGCAGGCAGCGCTGAACCCGTGATCTCAGCCATAGTGGCCATGAAATCAGTCAGGCAAACGAGGTGAGAACTCGTCTGACCACCACGAATACGCGCGGGCCAGCGCACGAGAAAGGGCACACGATGCCCGCCCTCGTAGAGATCCGCCTTGGTTCCGCGATAGCGACCGCTTGGATTGTGCCCTTTTTCCAGCAGCTCCGGAAAATTCGCACTAGGAGAGCAGCCATTATCGCTGGTAAAAACGATAAGTGTGTCCTGGGCGAGCGCCTTTTCGTCGAGCACCTGCAGGAGACGTCCGACTTCCGAATCCGTTTCCATGACAAAGTCGGCATAGGCATTCAAGCCACTTTTGCCCCGCCAAGCTGGGTTTGGCAAAATTGGAGTATGTGGTGAGGCCAGCGGAAGGTACAGAAAAAAAGGCTTTCCCGATTTAGCGGCTGAGGCCTTTTCCTGAATCCAAGCGATGGCATGATCGATGAACGTGCCGAGCACCTCATAACCGGTAAAACCCGGAGCCGCGGGTCCGACACGTGTGGTTTGACCTTCTTTGCCATGCACCATCATGAGGGCGCGCTTCTCCGTGGGCTGCGCTGTCACGCGATCACCTTGGATGAAACAGTAGGGCACCATATCCAGCGAGGCCGCGATGCCAAAGTAATAGTCAAACCCGACGCTCAATGGGCCATTTCTATGAGGCTTGGTAAAGTCAACGCTCCAGGCTTGCTCGCTCGATTCAATGTTCAGCTCCGCCACGGTCTGCCCTGGCTTCACAACCCAGTCCATGCCAAGATGCCATTTGCCAATGGCAGCCGTTTCATAGCCTGCCTGCTTGAGCATAGCTGGCACTGTAAGTCGCTTTTTCTCGATCAAGCGCGGACTCAGGCCACCCAACACGCCATGTTGCAGCTTCGTGCGCCAGCTGTAGCGCCCGGTCATCGTGCCGTAACGCGTAGGTGTGCATACACTGGAAGGCGTATGGGCATCGCTAAAAATCATGCCTTCGCGACCGATGCGATCCATGTGAGGCGTGGCGATTTTCCCTTCTGGATTCAAAAGGCGCACATCACCACTGCCCAGATCATCACAGAGAATAAAGATGACATTCGGTGATGCAGCTCGGCTTAGAAGAGGCGCGAACACACAGAATAGCAGGAGGACAAAGAAGACTTTCATAAGCAGAGCTCATGGAAACGCACAGCTCTGCTCAGGCTAGCAGGGAAAAGCCCTGTTCCTTCACTTCCCTGATGAGGACTCGGGCTTCTTTCCGGAAGAAAATTCTGGATAAAACAGCGCAGCAGCACGGCGCATCATTGGGGATCGCTGGCTAGCCGCGTAGATCATGTTCGGAATGACACGCTTCTTGGCCAAAAGATGGTAAGCCCCAAGAGCCTCGAAACCTGCGTTCAACGAACCGATCATCGGCAAATAACTGGCACCTGTGACAGAGGTCGTCTCCACCATACCCCAAGGGGGGAAAAAACCCGCTCGCTCCATGCGCGCCAGCAGCGCATAAAGCTCGGCAGGGTCAGCCATGGGTGCCGACATCAGAATGTAGTGTGGGTGCAGCACAGCCTGATTCGGCAACGACACACCACCGACGTGGTATGAGTCTCCATGCAGCCCTTCCCCAGCCGATAGGCCATACATGCCTAACCTAGCGGCCATGCTACTTGGCCACATGCGCTGGATGTAGTCCCGCTGGGAGGAAAGCATCGAGCGGCGTGCGGTGCGCCAGCGCACGCCATCGAGCGCGTCCGGTTCATCACGATCAAAATCTGGGTAAAATAAGCTCTGAATTTCAGGAATGAATCCCGAACCCTGCCAAGCTTGACCCGGCCTTTCCATGCTACGGCGAGGAGCTTTCTCATTCACGATGTTTTGTAGCATCATGACCAGCGCCGTTTCCCCCCCCCAGTCCTTCCAGCCATGCTCCAGCAGAGTGCAGCCATCCTCCTTGAGCCCGTGCGTGATCTCACCACCAGGGAGCCGCAAGCGATCAAAATCGATCTGATCCAAAGCTGACGCAGCCTCCTGGCTCAGATCTTCATCGTCGGTCATTTCGGCACCAAGCAGCATGCTGTGATAATAGATCGCCGTATCTACGGTACTGTATTCCGTGCCTGGGTGGATGCGATATCCCGAGGCTGTACGCCGAACAAAATGAGGCAAAACGCCCATCGGGCGATCGAGCTGCTGCACGGCACTATGAATCTTGCGCAAGATCTGGCGTGCATCGCTTTGGCTCACCAACGCCAAAGGTGGTGTCGAAACAGCAGCTGTCGCCAAAGCAAAAAGTCCGGTCGAGGCGAGCGACTCAAAAGCCCCATCTTCCAAATGTGCACGATCTTTGACAAAACCAGACTGGGCATCGTAGCAACGCGCCAGCTTAGCATAGCTAATGGCCAAGACTTGCTCATCCCATGGAACATCGGGCATTTCCACGCCGAGCATCAAGCCATCGATACACAACTCCGAGCCGGGTTCAGCTATCCAAGAAAGCAGCTTAGCTTTGCGCAGCATCATGGGAGAGAGCGGCAACACGACAGGCCGAAGCTCTGCCTGATCCATCATCACCACCTCCTGCCAAAGCGTCTCTTGGGTGTCAGATTTGATCTCAAGCTTGAGCCTACCCTGGCCGCGCACATCCACCCTTAGGCTCGAAACGCGAGGCTGATGTGTTTTCGCAATAAGGCTCGGCCACACCGCAGTAAAGTCCATGACCTTCAGCGGTTCACGCGCCAGACCTGCGAGGCTGTGCCACATGCCCGACCACGCGTCAGGCTCCTGACCAAGATGGGCGCAGACCTCATCGGATTTCCATTCGAGGTCGTGCTCCGCCGGCCCCATGAAACCAAAATCCGTTCCTAGGTGCGTGTAAGAGGTGAAGGAGTTTAACCTGCGCGTCCCCTCGACCGGCATTGGCTTCGTTCCTGGCTTGATATGAATAAAATAGTGCTGGACCGGCTGCCAGACGAATTTTTGGATCGTCTGACCAGCCGACTGTGTTAGCAGAGCCATCAGGGCTGCGCAGGTAGTCAGTAGCAGTCGCATGGAGCGCGCAGGTTATGGGCTTGACCCTTGCCAGCGGCAAGAACTGTTCGTTTGGAAAATGCCCCAGGATGCTTCTTTCACCATCCACGCGGACCATATTCAGCCGGATCAGGCTCGGGCGGCGGCGGCCCTAAATCCGGCTGTGCGAGAATCGTAGCGAACTCAAAATCGATCAGACAAAACCGACCGAGACGCGCATCATAGGTCACATTGCGCATGTAGGGGTCCTCATGCCGCACACCATACTGCTCTAGTTCTGCATAGATTTGACGCAGCTTGGCCTCACTCAGGTGATCGACCCGCTTGCCACAGTTGGTCGTGACTAGATGCAGGGTCTCCACGTCGGCCTGGACGACTCTTGGCACAAAGGGACAACCCTTCTTTTCTAAATAGTGAAGCACCCTCACCTCATGCTCAAAACGCTCCCGTGCCAAATGGCCTCGAAACGTTTTGTGGACTCTACCATCGTAACTCAGTCGCACGAGTGAGCGTGCCGTGTTTTTGGCTTCCTGCATTTGGGAACATCACGCCACTAGATCAGGCGCGCAAGGCACGATGGCATGACTTTGCTCCCACTTGCGCCGACACTTGCACCCGGCGTCGATCTCGCCACGCTCCGCGGCCTTATGTCCGCCTCACCTGTTCAGTTTGAAAACGTCACCGCCGTCGCCAAAGCCAACGTTTACTTCGATGGCAAGGTCGTCAGCCACTCCATCTTATTTGCCGATAGCAGCAAGAAAACCCTAGGTCTGATTTATGCAGGCGATTACCACTTCGGCACCGACAAGGCTGAGCGCATGGAAATCATCGCTGGTGCCTGCGAAATCGTGCTGGATGGCAGCCAGGAAAAGAAAAGCTACACCGCTGGGCAGTACTTTGATGTACCTGCTCAATCAGGCTTCAGCATCACGGTAGCCAGTGGTATCTGCGAATATGTCTGCTCCTTTATCGACTAAAGATCGCCTCTGAGGCCGGGCGCCCACCCGGCCTCTTTATCATCGCGCCAACCAAGCTCCTCAATCCTGGGCATCCAGGCCACGCTTGATTTTATACAATAGGAACCTCGAATGCGCCACTGCTGCACGGAAAGCTGGCTGCGTTTCGAGCTGATTGCGAATAAACTCAATCTCTGCAAAAGCAGATGCCTGCGCTGCCGGCGGCCATGAATTTGTGTTCACGATACGCAGCAGGCGATCGGCATATTCACTCTGTAAATTCTGCCGCAGTGAATCTGGGCCGTCGGCAGGATCTCCCGCAAAAACGGCGAGCGTGAGACGCCGCATCATCTGTCCCAGGGGCACTTGACCACCATAAAGAGCCGAATCTAAAAGACGGCGTTGCGTCTCCAGGTGCATGAGATGATCGAGCAGCGAGCGCTGAACCTGGCCGATGCGATCATGCAGCTTCGGAGCTTCATCTTCTTTGAAGAATTCAAAACCTCGACGCTGCTGCTGAAGATGAGCCACCAACTCAGCAGGAGGCAGCAGGGCACCGGGAGCAAAGGCGAACTTCGCCAATGCGTCGAGCGCAGCGAACTGACGTCCAGCTTCGACCGGAGTGTAGGGCTTCTTCGTGGCTCCCTGACCGACAAAGGCACGCTCTACCTCGACCCCACCTATGTAACGACTGATGGCGACCAGCGCATCGGCCTGCTCACGAGACAGCACAATGTAGGCATTTAGCAAAGACTGCCAGCTTTCGCCTTTCCCAGGCTGTTTGCGTAGCAGATCTGCCAGACGTGCCTGCACCAGTTCACAACGCTGTGTGCCATAGGTCACAGGATCGCTGCTCATGTCATAAATCATGACCCGTGGATCGATCCCTTTGCCGGCCCTTCGCATATCATCGGCATCATTGCCGAAAGCCAATGCTGGTTCATGAGAGCGGGCGGCGATTTTTAGCAAACGCGTTTCCTCTTCGACGGGATCTTCCAGCCCTTCACTGTAACCATACTCAACGGCCCAGTGATCATAAGGTCCGGGTTTAGTAATGTAATATTCACCCTGCGCAGCGCCAAGCGGAGCGATGTTCGCTGGCATGTAATCCATGACGGAACCGGTAAGGCCCGTCTTTGCTGTGACTTCTTTTTGGTGAATGACCTTCGCATCATAGAGATGGCTCGCGCGAAAGTTATGATTCAGGCCGAGCGTGTGACCCACCTCATGCAGCACCAGCTTCATCAGCGCCTCCCGGGTCAGCGCCGCTATGTCAGGCAACCGTGACTCAGGACTCAATCGTAAGGCTGCCTGACCAAAGAGCAGCCCCTGCTGAGCAAAACCTGCCTCTTGGCAGAAGCGACGAGGGTCATGGAAAGCTCCAGCTTCTTCTTCCTGCGGTGAAGCTAGGCCCAGCTCCATAAAAATGCGCTGGCTGCGCAGTCGATTCGTCAAAAAGCTAAACTCCAGCATGATGTCTGCGCCGAGGATCTGCCCAGTGCGTGGATGCACGAAACTAGGACCGTAGCCGCCAAACGGGGGATTCGGCGAGGACGTCCAACGCAGCACGTTGTAGTTAATGTCGCCAGCATCCCAATTGGCATTATCAGGCTGCTGTTTCACCACCAGGGCATCTTTAAAACCTGCCGTTTCAAAAGCTAGGTTCCAGCGCAGAGCCGCTTCGCGGATGACATCACGCAACTCAACAGGCGTTGTGTTTTCAATCCAAAACGTGATGGGCTGAACCGGCTCGCTCAAAGATGTTCCTGGTTTTTGTTTCACCAGATGCCAGCGGTGAATCATGTCACGCCAAGGAGTTGCCGCGACGCTAGTCATGTCGGTGACCTGAGTGGAAAAATAACCGATGCGCGGATCGTCACGGCGCGGCTTAAAATCATTATCCGGCACCTTGATCAAATTATGTTGCACACGGATGCTGACGTAACGCGCATCGGTAATCTCATCCGCACGGGTCTTATTGTCCTGCGACCACGTGGGTGAGCCATTTTCGTAAACATATTCGACGCCGATGACCGAGTTGTCTGGGTAACCACGCAGCGTAATGTATTTGGTCTTAGTCTCACTGAGCCGACCCAGCACCGCCTTGGCGCTATCGCCTCCAGGACGCTTTACCATAACGAGGCTTTCTTTCAGAAACAGATTGCCGGCAGGAATAAGATAACCATTCGCATCCTGAGCCACGATGGGTTCACTGGCCATCACCGCGTGGGAGATGTTGGCCTTGCGGGCTCGGGAAAGAGCATTTTGGGGATCAAAATAAAAGGCCGTATTTTCCGCAATGAACTCGACCTTCTCAAACGCCTTGGTGATGTGGAAAATCACCGAATCTCCGTAGCCACCGCGATTGTGCCCGGCCTGCACGACACCATCCAGCGTGTGGGTGAAGTAGATAAACTCAGGCCCAATCTGATCATTGCGAATGTAGAGCATGGCGCTGCCCTTCTCACGATCGAAAAAGAGATCGAACAAGCCACTGATGCGCTGGTGATCTTTGGTAACCTCTTCAACGCTCTTTTTCTTTTCGCCAACCGGCTTCGAAGTCGCTGAGTTGGTTGTCGAGCTAACTTGTTGCGCAGACGAGGGTTCCGTAGGTTTGCTGGGCTCTGTTTTGGGTGGTTGAGGCTGCCCCACCGAAGGTGGAGATGGCTTACGATCTTCTGGCTTCGTGGGCTGCGGAGCAGGCGCAGGGCTAGGTGATGGATCAGGCTTCTTTTGCGGCTTGGTCTCCGGGGTATTTGGGGTTGGCTTCGGAGGCTCTGGATTATCAGGCAATGGGGAGGCCGCAGGAGCCGTGAACTGCACAGCAGAGAAGAGAGCAATCAGAAGCAAGAAGCGCATGGCAAAGAAGGAACGTCAGCGGCAGCTATACTTTAGGTAGCGAATCAAAAGAAGCTGAAAATGACAGATCAGACGCAGGAGATATCTTTACCGGTTTCCAGAGACTCCCAGACCGCCTCGACAACACGCATGTAGCAGACGCCCTCCGTGAAATCCGGCCGTGGGCGCGGGGCGGAAGGATCACGCACCGCTTCGATGAAGTCTCGCTCGACGGTCCATTCATGCTGCATCGTGGTAGGCACTAGCACACTCTCCAGCGGCGCACCAGCACGGCCAAGAGCAACCTCATCGGTGGTAAAATCATAGCTCAACATGCCCTCAGTGCCATAGATCCACAGCTTGTCTCCCGGCGCATGTGCAGCGACGCCGCTGAACATCAATACCGCTTCGAGGCCACTACGAAAACGCGCAAGCACATTCACAAAGTCAGGCGTGCGCACCTCGTAGCCTTGCCGCTCAGGGATCACCACCGAGCCGTGCGCGGCCACCTCCACAATATGCCCTAACCAACGCTGAATCACTTCAAGGTAAATACCAAGCGTGAGGATCTGGATACCACTGACCTCGATTTTTTGCCTCCAATGCGCAGGCTGAGAGGCATCCAACCAAGCCGCATTGAAGCTGTGCAAGACCGCATGTAGAGGTCGGCCAATAGCTCCCTGCTCCAAGAGTTGCGTCACCATCGCCCCATGTTTCATGCCATGTGGAGCTGGGCAGATCGCCGTCACCAACTCAGGAAAACGGATCGCGGTCTCCCACATCCGTTCAGCTTCCGCCAGCGTGGCAGCCATGCGTGCCTGGGTAAAGACGTGCTTTCCACACTCCAGGCTAAAGCAGACAGCGTCGTGATGCAAAACTGGCGGTGCACCGACCCAGACGATGTCCACTTGTTCATTGTCCACCACATCTTCCCAGCGCGCATGAACCTTAGCCTTAGGAGCAAATTCACGACAAAACGCCTCCGCACTGTTCACACTCGCGTTTGCTACCGCCGTGATCTCGATACCAGCCAGAGCATGGAGTCCGGGCATATGCCGCTGTTTAACAATACCACCGGCACCCACGATGCCGATTCGAAGAGGAGCTGTAGGAGTCATGAGAAAAGGATCAAACGAGGTGAAAAGACGATTTTGCAGATTGGCGAGGCGAGGAGGAGAAAAAAGCGCAGAACATCTCTGCACAAACTTTCAAGGCCCGCCAAGGGTTGCCCGTCGCCATGTCGCACATCGCTTAGACTTTGTCGTAGCAACAGCAGCGAATCGAACTAGCCAATGGCGAATTTTGTGACGGATCTTTACGTTTGCTCTTTTTCAAAGCCCTTTGCTCTACGCTCTATGCCTCGTCTCGCCGCCTTCCCAAAAGCCTTCATGGTCGCCCTTTGCAAGGAAGGGACCATGACCGTCTCCGAATGGATCAAGCTCGCCTCTACACTCGATGTGCAAGGCCTGGAGTGGTATGCGGGCTTCCTAGAGATGGCCGATGAGAAAAACTGGTCGCGCTTTCGCAGGGAGGTAGAGGATACTGGCAAAGTCATCCCGATGATGTGCTGCTCACCCGACTTCACGCATCCAGACGCCGCTTTCCGCGAAAAGGAGATCGCGAAGCAGAAACGCTGGATTGACATGACCCACACGCTCGGTGGCAGTTATTGCCGCGTGCTCAGTGGTCAAAGAAGACCTGAGCTCAGTATCGACGAAGGCGTAAAGCTCGCGGCCGACTCTATCCACGCCTGCCTGCCTTATGCTCAGCAGTGCGGCATTACGCTGATCATTGAGAATCACTACAAAGACGACTTTTGGGAGTATCCCGAATTCGCGCAGAAAATGGACGTCTTCTGCAAGCTCGTTGACGCTGTCAATCACCCCAACTTCGGCGTAAACTATGACCCCTCGAACACCTACCTCGCCGGAGAGGACCCGATCGAACTCCTGAAACGTGTCTCGCATCGTGTCGTGACCATGCATGCCAGCGACCGCTACTTGGCCGAAGGCACGCTGGAAGACCTCCGCAAAGAAGAAGGCGGCGCGCAGGGCTACGCCAAACGTCTCCGCCACGGCGAGATCGGCAAAGGACTCAATGACTACGATGCCATCTTCACCGAACTAAAGAGCCAAAGCTTCAATGGGTGGATCAGCATCGAAGATGGCGTCGATGGCATGGAGCAACTGGCGCGCAGCGTTGATTTCCTGAAGCGGAAGATCGCTCAGCACTGGGGATGAAGTTTGTGACTTGGTGACGCGTTGTTAACAGCGCCACCATGAAGCTGATCCTTTTCTTCCTAGCCTTCCTCAGCAACAGCCTCCTTGCCCAGTTACCTGCCGGCATTCAACGGCAGAAGGACATCGCCTACATCGACGGTGGTGATGAGGCACAAAAACTCGACCTCTACCTGCCAGAGAAACCGAGCGACAAACCGCTGCCTCTCATCGTCCACATCCATGGCGGTGGATGGCGTGGAGGAAACAAATTCCCCTGCCCTGTAGCCGCGATGGTCCTCAAAGGCTACGCGGTCGCGAGTGTGGGGTATCGTTTCAGCCAGAAGGCCATCTTTCCCGCACAGATTCAAGATTGCCAGGCCGCCATCCGGTGGCTGCGGGCGCATGCGAAGCAATTCAACTTCGACATCGATCACCTCGGCGCGGTTGGCAGCTCCGCAGGCGGGCATCTCTCCGCCCTCGTCGGCACGTCCGGCGGTCAAAAGGCCTTTCCGCCTATAGGTGGCTATTTGGATCTATCGGATCGAGTCCAGGCTGTGATCGACATCTATGGCCCGGCTGATTTCAGCACCGTCATGCAGCAGGCCGCCGAGGACAAAAACGTGAAGAACATCTTCGCCTTCAATACACCAAGTGATCCATATGCATCACTCATCGGCACAAAGCTCGATGACAAGGCGAAAGCGGATGCCGTGAGCCCCGTGCACTATGTCAGCAAGAACAGCCCACCCTTTCTGATCCTGCATGGCACTCACGACACACTCGTGCCGTATGCGCAAAGCATACAATTTGAAGCCGCCCTCAAAGCACAGGGCGTGCCTGTCTGGCTACAGACGCTTCCCGGTGCTGGTCACGGTGGTCCCGCCTTCGGCAAACCCGCCGTCATCCAGCTGATGCAGGCGTTTTTTGATAAGCACCTCAAAGCAGCGGATATCGAGATCAAGTTGGTGCCTGAACTCGAACTAAAGTAGTCATTTGCTCTAGCTCCAGATCACCGTTCGGCAATGACCGACATCGCTCAAAATGAGCAAACATCTCTGTGGATGTTCATCGTGATTTTTTGACTAGCCAATAAAGGCCAGGCCCCATCCACACAACGCGCTGCTTGATTGATCGCATCAGAGGCAAGCAGAGTTTGCGTATCAGGCTAGCTCGCAAAGGTTCGTCATGGATCACTCTCTTGGCCAGCAAAGAGCACCCTTTTCACGAGCGCAATCCTAGAGCAAGAGCCAACGAACCGAGCTTTACTCAAGGACCCAACAGCGGCAGGGACTTTTGCACCGACTGAAAAACACCCCAAGCCAGAGGCAGAGCGATCCAGGTCCAGGCAAGAAAGAGGTAAAACGTTTTCATGGCAGATCAGGCGTTATCGCGGAGGTGATGTTTTGCATCCACCGGACGCACGAGCAAATTGGCGATGAGGCCCACGACCAGCAGGCCGACCATGAGGTGGAAAATGGAGTTATAGGCCTGCTCGGGCGGCATGGTCTTCTTGTTCGCCACGGAGAGGCGATCCACCAATTGTGGACCAATCACAGCTGCCATGGACCAGGCCGTGATCAGTCGGCCATGAATAGCACCGACCTGATAACTGCCAAAGAGATCACGCAGGTAGGCAGGGATCGTGGCAAAACCGCCCCCATACATCGTCAGGATCAATCCCGTGGCAGCCACGAACAGCGTCACGCTGCCGCGCCCCTGAGTCCAGGGCACGCTGGCATAAAGCGCCGCGCCGAGAATGAAATAAATGCAGTAGATGCCCTTGCGTCCAATCAAGTCAGACATGGAAGACCAAAAGAAACGTCCCCCAAGGTTGCATAGCGATAACAGCCCCACATATCCCGCTGCTGCCGCTGGGGTCACATGGAACATATCCTGAATCATGGGCGAGGCCTGCCCTAGGATACCGATACCAGCACTGACGTTCATGCACAGCACGATCCACAGCAGCCAGAACTGCGGAGTCTTCCAGGCCACATCGACCGAGACACTAGCCGTGGTGACTAGTTTGGAGGTCGTGGCTTTCGGCACCCAGCCCTTTGGCTTCCAGCCATCGGGCGGCACACGCACGATCACCGCACCAAAGGCCATCGACAACGCATATAGCCCGGCCATGACCATCATCGCCTCCCCAGCACCGACACTCGTGTCCGAGGAAAAAGACTTCATCAACTCCTCTGCCAGTGGTCCACCGATCAAAGCGCCTCCGCCAAACCCCATGATGGCCATGCCCGTGGCCATACCAGGGCGGTCTGGAAACCATTTCATCAGCGTTGAAACGGGAGCGATATAGCCCAAACCCAGCCCAATGCCGCCAATCAGACCGTAGCCTGCATACAGCAACCAGAGCTGGTGCCAGCGCACAGCTAAACTGGAAAGCAGCAGGCCGGTGCAAAAACAGACCAAACTCGCCAGCATCGTTTTACGCGGACCGCTACGCTCCACCCACTTGCCAAACACCGCAGCTGAAAGCCCCAGTAGCGCTAGAGCGATGGAGTAAGCCACACCCACATCTGCCTCCGTCCAATCTCCAGCGGCAGGCGCTGTGACGCCGAGAACTCGAGCCAGCGGCTTCTTGAAGACACTGAAGCCATACACTTGACCGATGCACATGTGCACGGCGATGGCAGCAGGAGGCACGAGCCAGCGGTTGAAACCGGCAGGCGCGACAGTAGCGGCGCGAGAGAGGGGGAACATGATTGGAAAAACTAGCTTCTAGCGGAAGCGTGCCACCAAACGCAAAGCTTTCCTTCCTTCCGAAAGCAGGACATGCCCACTGCCGAGCCCAGTCGTTGCGACTTACTGAGTTTTGTTCCTTCACCTTTTCCCTTTTCTCCCTCATGTTTCACGTTTCCCCTGCCCCATGCCTTTCCTTCATGACGTTTTGCTATCCAAGCTTCGCGAATCCTCCGCAGGTCTCACTTGGGCTGAGGTGATGGAGCTGGCGCTCTACCATCCGGAGCATGGTTATTATGGGCAAGGGCCACGCCGGATCGGGCGCGGCGGGGATTTTTACACAGCGGTGAGCGTCGGTCCGCTCTATGGGCGACTGCTAGCTGAGCTGGCTCGACAGAGCTGGGAAAAACTGGAACGACCAGCTAACTTCACGATCATCGAACAAGCCGCGCACGATGGCCAGCTGGCAGCGGATCTGCTCGATGCCTGCGACTTCCCCTACCTCATCGTGGAGCCGAATCCGCGCTACCGCACGGTACAGCAGGAAAAATTGGCCGCGTATGGCCATCGTGTGCGTTGGGTAGATTCCCTGGCGCAGGTGAACCTCGATGCAATTCCTGGAGGTCTTCCAGCGCTATTTATCTGCAATGAGCTGCTGGATGCGATGCCCGTACATCTGCTGCGCTGGAGTGGCGAATTCTGGCAGGAGCTACGCGTACGGGCTGATGCCAAGGGCGGGCTGTTTTTTTCCCCAGAAATGCCTGAGGCCAGCCTTGCAGAGGAAATTGCCAGTCTGCCAATACACCTTCTTCCCGGGCATGTCGTGGAGGTGCCCCAGGCGGCCCTGGCTTGGCTACGCGAGCTCGCTGCAGCGCCTTTTCAAGGAACGGTCAGCATCGCCGACTACGGTCTGGATGCGGAGGAGCTCTTCACGCCTGAACGCGCTCAGGGCACCCTGCGACGTTACGTTCAGCATCAGATGGATGACCGCGTGCTTGAGCAATTGGGCGAATGCGATCTAACGACACACGTGCCCTTCACTCGCGTGATCAGCGCCGCCCAGGAACTGGGGCTGCAAGTGCTGAGCTACGAGCATCAGGGCCGCTGGCTGGGAAAGCTAGCCATGCCCTGGCTAGCCAGCCTGGAAGGTCAACCACCCGATACCACGACGCGTGCGCTCCTGCGCCAGTTCCAGTCACTGACCCACCCTGGCATCATGGGCCGGAGCTTTCGCGTGCTGTTGCTGGAGAAGTAAGCACTGTTCCCCCATGGCTGCTGCTTTACAAACACGACCGGCAGGGCTGGAGTAAACCGCATGACCCTTCCCTGGCACATTCACGGCACCGCACATGACCTCAACTACCGAGGAAAAGTGATGGGCATTGTGAATGTGACACCAGATTCTTTTTCCGATGGAGGCCGCTACCTAGATCACGGCCGCGCAGTGGAACATGCGCTACAGTTGGCCGCGGAGGGTGCTGAGATCCTGGATATTGGCGGGGAATCGACCCGCCCTGGAGCTGCACCCGTGGAGGAGGCGGAGGAGCTAAAACGCGTACTGCCGGTCATCCGCGCCCTGCGTCCACAGACCCAGGCGCTGATTTCTATCGACACCATGAAGGCCGCCGTAGCTCGTGCCGCGCTAGAGGCAGGGGCGGACATCATCAATGACGTCACTGGACTGCGGGGTGACCCCAACATGCCAGCCGTAGCAGCAGCTTCCCAAGCAGGTGTCGTGGTGATGCACATGACAGGCACGCCACGCACCATGCAGCAGCAGCCAGAATATCAGGATGTAGTCGCCGAAGTGACTGCCTTTTTCGCAGAGCGCCTGCGCACACTGGCGGACCAGGGCATCGCCCCCGAACGCATCGTGCTGGACCCCGGCTTCGGCTTTGGTAAGACGCTGGAGCATAACCTGCGGCTGCTGCACTCCCTGCCCGCGATGAGTTCGCTGGGCCGTCCACTGCTGGTGGGCGTGTCGCGGAAAAGCATGATCGGCCAGCTGCTTGGCGATCCTGATCCTGCCGCGCGCGACTGGCCCACGGTGGCACTCACTTCTTACCTGCGGGAGCTGGGCGCACGCCTCTTCCGTGTGCACGAGGTGCTGCCAAATGTCCACGCTCTGCGCATGACCGAGGCCATCCTGGGCGATGGTTGATGCCTACTGCTGACGTATCTCTTTCCCCATGACTTTGTCGCGATTCATCCTGAGCTCCGCCCGCTACTACTGGCGCAGCCACCTGGGCCTGCTGCTCGGTGCATTTTTGGCTTCTGCCATCCTCAGCGGCTCCCTGCTGGTAGGCGATTCCGTGCGCGCTAGCCTACGCCGAGTGGCTGAACTGCGTCTGGGAAAAGTCCAGTCTGGACTGCTGGGTGGCGACCGCTGGTTCACCACCGATCTGGTGAAAAAGGCAGGGAGTGAGCCCCTGATCCTTGCTCTCGGCTCCGCCGCTACGGCGGATGGCAAGACTCGCGTCAATGGCACGCAAGTGCTGGGTGTTGATGCAGGTTTTTGGAAAATGAGCGCGAGTGGTGCTGCCAAGTCCATCTCCCGCAGCGATGTCCTGGTGAATGAACCCCTGGCCCGGCGGCTCAACCTGCGTGTCGGTGATACCGTCATTGTGCGTCTGGAACGCCCGAGCGCTATTTCCCGTGATGCGCCGCTCTCTGGCTCGACGAACCAAGATGTATCCCTGCGCCGTAAGGTGGGCGGCATTGTCACGGCGGAGGACTTCGGCAGCTTCCAGCTCATCGCCTCTCAGATTACGCCCGAGACGGTGTTCGTGGGCCTGGAAGACCTGCAGGTGCAGCTGGAGATGGACGGGCAGGTGAATGCCGCCCTAAGCAGCGCAGCCGACGTGCCGCAGGAGATCTGGGAAAAGCAAAAGTCGCTTGAGGACCTTGGGCTGAAGCTTACCCAAGTCTCGGGTGGCCCAAAGGAGTGGGAGGTGAGCACCCGACGTGTCTTTTTGGATGCAAGCCTAGCCAGTCCATTGCTAGACAAACCAGGTAGCTATGGAGTGCTAACCTACCTCGTGAACGGCCTAAAGTCAGCCCAAGGTGGCACGCCCTACTCCATGATCACTGCGGTGGATCGCATCGCCGGCAGCGCGTCAGGCATCGCCATCAGTCAATGGCTGGCAGAGGATCAAAAGCTGGCCGTGGGAGATAAGGTGGAAGTCTTTTACTTTGTCGTCGGCCTTGGTCGAGAGCTGAAGCAACAGTCCGCGAAGTTCAAAGTCAGTCGCATTTTACCCATGACTGATCCGGAGATCAATCGCGGCTGGACGCCAGAGTTTCCCGGCGTGTCCGACGTGGATAACTGCCGCGACTGGGAGCCCGGCATCCCGATGGACATGAAGGCTATCCGCGACAAAGACGAAAAATACTGGGACGACTACAAAGGCACGCCAAAGGGCTTCATCAGTTTAGCAGAAGGGCAAAAGCTATGGGGCAATCGCTTTGGCAACCTGACTGCGATTCGTTTTGCCAACACCGGCCAGGATGAGGCTGCGCTGCGCCAAGAATTGCTCTCGAGACTGCGGCTGGCCGACATCGGGCTGGTGCCGCGATCCTTCAAAAAGGACGCGGATGCCGCTGCGAAAGGCAGCGTGGACTTCGGTGGCCTGTTCATCGGGCTAAGCCTGTTTCTCATCTCTGCCGCGCTGGTCTTTGCCGCGCTGCTCTTTCTATTCACGCTTGAGCGTCGTGCCACACAAGTGGGCCTGCTACTCGCGATCGGCTGGACACAGCGTCAGGTGCGCCGCGCTCTGCTGGGCGAGGCTGGAGTCATCGCCATCCTGGGCACCTTGGCAGGCCTAGCAGGTGGGGTTTTCTACACCCAGGCTGCTCTAGCTGGGCTACGCGGGGCTTGGTCGGGCGCAGCTCAGGGACTACCACTGATCTATGCGGCCAGTCCAGCCACGCAAATTGGCGCGGCCGTTGGCTCCCTGCTGATCGTTTTGGGCACCCTGGGCTGGGCCAGCCGACGCATGTTTGCCAAAACCCCTCGTGAACTCTGGAGTGGTGACGATGCTGAGGCAGCGCACGCCAGCACCCCTGCCACCGCCTTGCGCCGCTCGCTGCCCTGGCTGCTGATTGCAGTTTCGCTGGGACTCGTCTTTGGCGCAAAGTCGGCCCAAGCCCCCGAAGCCGTCGCTGGCATGTTTTTTGGTAGCGGTTTGATGCTGATGATCGCAGGTCTGTTGCTAGCCGGAGGCTGGATGCGCAGAGATCGCAGCAGCTTAGCGCAGACGCTGACGCAAATCGGCATGAGGAACGTCTCGCGCCGACCTTCCCGCAGCCTAGCTGTGATCGGCATGATGGCCGGCGGCATCTTCCTGGTCACGGCGGTGAATGCCTTTCGCATGAGTGCGGGCGATGCGACAAAGCCGAACTCAGGCACCGGCGGCTATGCCCTCATCGGCGAATCTTCCCTACCGATCTACGAGGACCTGAATAGCCAGGCGGGCATGGAAGCCTTCAGCCTGGATGAGGAGCTCATGAAGGGCGTAAAAATCGTACCTTTCCGGGTGCGCGAAGGCGATGACGCCAGCTGCCTGAACCTGAACCGTGCACAGAAGCCTGTGCTCGTCGGTGTGAACCCGGAATTGCTCGCAGGCCGCTTCCGCTTTGCCAGTGGCGATGGCTGGGAACATTTATCAAACAAGGCGATCGCCGACCAAGCCACGGCCATGTGGGGACTGGGCAAAGGTGTGGGAGACGCCGTGGAATACCAGGATGCGGCAGGAAAAGACCTAGCCATGGAGCTCGTGGGCCTGCTTGGCGGCTCGGTGCTTCAGGGAAAGATGATCACCAGTGAGGCGGCTTTTTTACAAGCTTACCCGGACACTGCGGGCTACCGATTTTTCCTCATCGACTGCCCCATTGAGCGTGTGGCCGAGGTCAGTGCCCATCTGACCCGTCAGCTGCAACCTCGCGGGCTCGCCCTAGAAAACGCCAAGACGCGGCTGGAGACCTTCCTGGCCGTGCAAAACACCTACATCGGCATCTTCACCATCCTGGGTGGCTTAGGCGTGCTGCTAGGCACAGCCGGTCTAGGCGTCCTGGTCGCACGTCACGTGCTTGAACGCCGAGGTGAGTTGGGGGTCATGCAGGCGCTCGGCTTTCTGCCAGCGGCGCTGCATCGGATGGTCTTGGGTGAGCATGTCGCCCTCCTGATCGTCGGGCTCGTGCTCGGCGTGATTAGCGCTTTGATCGCCATCTGGCCAGGCCTTGCCCAAGGCGGCGGCGATTTGCCCGTGGGTTTCCTAGCTAGCCTGCTGCTGGGGATCTTGAGCTTTGGCCTGGCGACCTGCTGGACGGCTGTAACTTCAGCCTTACGCGGGCGCCTTCTAGACTCGGTGCGCCGTGAGTGATTGTCATCAGCGCCCACCAGAATAAGACAGCAACCAATCAGCGCCCTTACCTTCCATCGCTGCTGCCAGGAATGCATCAATCCCTGGCACACTGAGCGAAGGATGCTTGGCGAGCAATTCACGGTAGATTTTAGCAAACTGCACCGCACCCGCATTCAGGCACTCGCGTGCATTTCCACCGGCAAACGCGCGCTTCGCAGAACCCAGCATGAAGGCACGTAGCAGATGCTCTTCCGTACCGGGAGCCTGCTTTTTGCAAACCTCCAGCCAATCCTGCACCGGATATTCCGGGATGCTGATGGGCAAATCCGAAGCCCCCTTCAGATAAGCCAGAACCGCCGCCGTGGCCTGCACGCTGTCTTCCGAAAGTGGATCCTGCAAATACAATTCTATCAGTGAAGAGACCCCCTGTCGTAGCGGTGGATCCTTAATGACCTTGAGCACCTGTGCCGTGAAGGCTTGCATTCCCGCGGCACCATCATCCTGTGGCGTAGCCGAGCGCATCTGGCGGATCGTGATAAGGTATCCCTTCAAATAAAGAATGCCCGTCCACTGCTTCACCAGCGCCTCCTCTGTGCCACTCGGTGTCTGGGCCACGCGCGTCATTTCACAGAGCTGCGCGGCGATGGGCAGCGAGTCCATTTGCCACAGTTCGACACCGCCCGTGCCGACCGGATTCACTTTCAGATTCTTGTAGCGCCCCGCCTGCACCATGGTCTGCACGTCTTTCAACACCCGATCCAGCTCCTGCAAAATCAGGCGCTGACGCTCCTCGATGCTGATTTCTTTGTCCGAAGCTGGGAAGAAAAAGAGATCGCTGCGGGAGCGCTCCTCTAGGCTTTCGTAGCGGATGAAGCGGCCCACGCCATCATTGAAGCGGAACTCACCTGCTAAACGGTGGGTGCCCAGCACAGGCGGGAAACTCAAACCCGTGCCCTCGTGCTTCCAGGGTTTCCCACTTGAGTCAGGCGCATACCACTGGCCAGGCGGCTCTGCCGCGTGTCCGAAGGTGGCGACTAAGCCAAAAAAAAGAAAAACAGGGCGCAGATTCATGAGAAAACCAGTTGGACCATCCTTGGAGCGAGGTGCTCATCCGGGTAAGTTCGCAAGGAAAGGATGCAAATCCATTCTTTCCATGGTTGCAACTGTGTTGATCCCCACCAATCTGACAGACCCCAAAGCCCCCCATGAGTGCCACGCTGCCGTTCCGCGCGAACCAAGATCTTCTCGAAAATCAATACCAAGCCTGGAGCAAGGATCCCTCCTCGGTGGACGCCAACTGGGCGTCATTCTTTGAAGGATTCGAACTCGGCATGGCTGAGCTCGCCAAACGCAAGGCCGCTCAAAGCAGCGCAGCAGCATCGACTGCTGGAGAAGCCACGCTCTCGGAGTCTGCCCTAAACTTCCGTATGCGCGTCACCAATGCGCTGCTGCTCTTCCGCTCCCTCGGCCACCGCGAGGCACACCTTGACCCGCTGACTAAGACCGGCCCCAGCGCACCCGAATTAAGCCTGGAAGCCCTCGGCTTTACCGAAGCGGATCTGGACCGCGATGTGCAAACCCACATGTTCCGCAGCGGTCAGACGATGAAGTTGCGTGACTTCCTGGCAGAACTACGCCGCGTCTATTGCGGCCGGAGTGGCTTCGAATTCATGCACATCCACAACCCGGAAGTGCGCGGCTGGCTCCTCGAACGCATCGAAAAACGCACCTTTGAGCCTGTCCCCTCCAAGGAATCTCAAGTCGATGCCTTGCGCTGGCTACTGGAGGCAGAAAGCTTCGAGCGCTTCCTGCATCGTCGCTTCGTCGGTCAGAAGCGCTTCTCTGTCGAAGGCGGAGAGTCCATGCTAGTCGCGCTGGAAACCATCCTGGAAAACCTACCGCTGCACGGTGGCAAGGAAATCGTCATGGGCATGGCGCACCGTGGACGTCTGAGCGTGCTTGCCAATTTCCTCCGCAAACCGCTGGAGATGCTGTTTTACGAATTCAGTGAAAATTACCTACCGGACACTGTCGGCGGCGATGGCGATGTGAAATACCACCTGGGCTTTCAAACCGTGCGTGACACCCGTAGCGGCGAAAAAGTCGCCATCATGCTCGCGCCCAACCCGAGCCACCTGGAAGCCGTCGATCCAGTCGTGGAAGGCATGACCCGGGCCCGTCAACGCTTCCTCGGTGATACGACCCAGCGTAGCCAAGTGCTGCCCATCCTCATCCACGGCGATGCCGCAGTGGCAGGTCAGGGTATCGTGGCTGAGGTGCTGAACCTCTCTCAACTACCCGGCTACTGCACTGGTGGAACCATTCACATCGTGGTGAACAACCAAATCGGCTTCACCACCCTGCCAGCAGATGCACGCTCCACTACCTACTGCACCGATGTCGCTAAACTCATCGACGCGCCCGTGATCCACGTGAATGGCGACTGTCCGCTTGAAGTCGCCGCAGCAGCC
>JBIKYV010000199.1:0-5894 GCA_044355075.1 Prosthecobacter sp. | reverse complement strand
TGCGGGTCAAAGGCGACAGCATGACGGGAGCTGGCATTTTCAATGGCGATCTTGCCGTGCTCTCTGCGGAACGTGATTGGACGGATGGGGTGATCGCTGCGGTCGTCGTTGAGGAAGAGGCCACATCGAAGCGAGTTTATCGCAATGCTCAGGGACTTCGATTGAAAGCGGAAAACCCCGATTTCCCGGATCGCTTGATCTCGAAGAACGCACTCCGCACCTGCCGGGTGGCTGGTGTGCTTGTTGGAACCATTCGCAAGTTCAACTAGCCGATGTCCACGCCCCTCTCCAACAACGACAAGCGACTGGCCGATTCGGTCCGCGCCTTCGGCTGTCCGGGCATCGTGCCGCTTAGCAGCATGAAGGCTGAGTCACCGGAACAGATTCCGTATCTGGATCTTCTCTCAAAGCATGTCCGCGAAACAGCCCCGCTGCTCCCGACCGCTGTGGCCGAGTTTCAGGGGCGTCCTGTGATGTATTTCCTTGATGCCACCGGAGGCGAGCCCGCTGCCGATGAACGGCTAGATCTCCAGCAACGGCTCGCTAATCGCGGTGACCACGCAGTGCTGGCTGTGGTTCGACCTGGCGACTTGACGCTCTACCCGCTTCATCTGGATCGGAAACAACTCAGCAAACACGGGCTGGGTAAAGTCATCCCTGCCGCCGACTCGAAGGCTCCTTTTCTGTTTCAATCCGTGGCCACGGGTGACTTCGATCTGCCCGGACGCTCCAAGGATGCAGATCCCGTCTTCGTGGAGATTCAAAAGCTGCTCAAGCGTGCGATTCAAGACCTCGTTATCGATGCCGAGCTTGATGGCCTTGAAGTGCTGTCCATGACGGGACGTGCTCTGTTCTTCCGCTTCCTGATTGATCGCCGAATTGTTGACGAGACCGACCTCAAGGAAATCTGTCCAGCAGCGCTGAAGGGCCAGGATTTGAAAGCTGTGTTTTCGACGGCAGAACGCGCTGCGCAAACATCCGCATGGCTCGATGAGACCTTCAACGGTGACTTGCTTCCTCTGGTGAAGCAGGTGACCTCCACCACGAAGCCGACGGACCGCCGGAAGGCTTATGAGAAGACCTACAAAGATGCAGGCAAGGCCAGCGAGGACATCGTCTTTCGCCATCTCGAAGCCATCCTGCGCGGCTGGGACCAAGTGAAGGGCATGACTCAGCCTCAACTGCCCATCGACTGGGACGACCTGAACTTCCGTCACATCCCCATCGGTGTGCTCAGTCAGGTTTATGAAGACTTTAGCCATCAGGTCGATCAAAGCGATTCCCTGAGCCGCAGCGTTCATTACACCCCGCGTGCCCTGGCCAAGTTGCTCGTCGATCAGGCGCTCGGAGGCCTTGAGTCTCCGCATGAAGCCCGCATCCTCGACCCATCGTGCGGTGCAGGTGTGTTACTCGTGCTTGCGTTGAGAGAACTCGTTCGTCTGCGCTGGGAGCATGATCGACAGCAGCATGGCGACAAAGCCCGCCGTCCCGGAAAACCGGTCATTCAAAGCATCCTGCACCGGCAGATTTGTGGCTTTGACATCAGCGAGTCCGCTCTGCGCCTCGCCGCGCTTGGACTATACATCACCGTGATCGAACTCAACGAGATCACCCGCCCGCCATCCGAGCACCACGCGGGCAAGGCACTTCAAGACTTGGTTCTATTCGATCAGCGCACTGAAGACGAAACAACCGTAACTGGCTTTGTGGCTGGTAGCTTGGGTGATGCCGTAAATCGAGCACGCTTCGATGGGACATTCGATGTTGTGGTGGGGAACCCGCCATGGACTCGGTTGGATGGTGTCGAAAAGACTGCTGTTGATGCCGCAGGCACGCAAATCGCTCGACGTGTGCTGGCGAACCGAGGCCTGCACGAATTGGCTGCCACCTATCAAAATCCAGGTGGAGTCCCTGATGTGCCTTTTATTTGGCGGGCAATGGAGTGGGCTAAGCCGGGAGCCATCATCGCTTTTGCGTTGGAAGCTCGGCTCATTCTCACACAGTCCGGTCCAGGCACAAAGGCACGTAACGCGCTTTTTCAGGCAGTCTCGGTTACGGGGATTCTAAACGGCTCGGACTTGGAGAAGACCGCAGTGTGGGATTGCCATGACCAACCATGGATTCTTCTTTGGGCGCGAAATGATCTGCCGAATCTTGATGAGCAGACATTCCATCTACTGACCCCAGTGCGGGAGAACGAGTTGGCCGACAAAGGAGAGTTCCGACTCGACTATCAATCAGCTTATCCCGTCCCCGTAAAAAAGGTCATTGAACAAGGGTGGCTCTGCAAAGCACTCGCAATTGGCACTACGCTCGACGTTCGGGTTATGGAGAAGATGATGGCGGCTGCGGCGCAGCAGTCGGTCGGTGCTTTCTGGGAACTTCAGGGATTGGAATCCGGCAATGGATTTAGTCTCAAGAATGGCACAAAAGCTCCTCCGCAATGGTTGCTCGAATTGCCAGTGTTTGAGCATCCGAGCCCACAAATGCTGTTGTGTAACGAGGATCAACTTCGAACATTCGCAACGCAGTTCCCTAATCGCAAAATCGAGAGCGCTCGAAATCGCGAACTTTATTGCCATCCACTGCTCATTGTTCCGCAGGCTCCGGGCGACTCGTCCAATTCGCCGATGTCATTCACATTTTGGGATCGCGACGTATGCTTTTCTCAAAGTCATTTCGGTTACAACGGAGTGTCACACGCTCAAGGTCGCCTTGCTGTGTCTCTGCTTCACATTCTGATCAATAGCTCAGTTTTTCGGCATTTCTGCTATATGAAGAGTCCGCGAGTTGGAGCTGGGAGAAGAACCATCCTCAAACAAGACATCGACGCCTTCCCGTTCCCGATTCTCGAAAGCCTCAGCAAAGAAGATCGCGCTCAGGCCCTGGCGCTTGCCGATGCGCTCGATGCTCCTGGCCCGAAGGATTGGGAGACCATTGATGCCTTTGTCTGTGGATTGTTTGGCCTGACGAAAGCCGAACAGCAAGTCGTCGCTGACACAGTCACATTCAACGGCCCTTATCGCTCCGTGCGCGAACCCGCAGCACTTCCCACGCCGCCGGATGAAGCAAAGCAGTTTGCTCGAACTTTGGAGCAGACGCTCCAACCGTTCTTCAAAGTCTCGGGGCAGAAAATCAAGGCTGCGGTCGTTCCCCGAATCCACGAGGATTGGCGGCAGCCGTGGTGCTTTGTCACCTTACTGCTTGATGGCGACACTTGGGAGCCAACGCCAACTCTCATTGCCAGTCTCATGGCAGAAGCCACCCAGAGTGCCGCCAGTCGCGTGGTGATGCCTTTGCCCGGAGGTGGCCTCATCATCGGACTGATCAACAAGCGCCGCTTCTGGACCCGCAGCCGGGCGCGCCTTTGTGCCCTGCACATCGCCCACGAGCATCTAACGGCAGCGTTTTCTCTCACCACCAAGAAATGATGCTCCGCAGCGGTTCCAACCCCTTTACCCAGCGGTCTGCGGAGCGATTTACCGTTCCGCACGCTGAGTTGGATGTGCGGTGGCTGCTCGTCGTTCATGCTGCGGTCACGGAGGCCTTTACTCGCATCCGCGCACGGGGCTTTGATCTGCGCAACGCGGGTGAAAACGCCATCACGAACGAACTTGAAGACGTGCTGCGTAACGATTTGCTTAATCGCCGGGTCGTCGATGGCTTCGACACCGAGTTCTTTTCGGTGGTAACACGAGGCAGCGAGGTGGAGAACTACAATGGCGAAAAGATCAGCAAGAAACCCGATTTAGTCTTCCACCTCCGACGAGAGAACATCTGCTGGGACCAACGGCAGGATGCTCTCTTTGCCGAATGCAAGCCAGTGGACCGAAGTCACACGCTCACAACAAACTACTGCGCCGTCGGCACTGATCGCGTGGGAGTGGAGCGGTTCGTGATAGGCGTTTACGCCTGGGCCATGCAGGACGCCCTCATGATCGGCTATGTGCGTGACGGATTTCGAATCCATCCCCATCTCGCAGAAAGCCTCGCGGATACGAAACGTCACGAATCGCTTGGCTCGCCAACATCTCCGACGCCTGTCCCTTCTGGCGCAACAGGAGGCGAAGCTTTTCATCAGACCTTCCACCAGCGACGATTCATCTGGAGACAAAACGGCCGCCCAGCGACACCAATCACGATTTACCATTCGTGGCACGATTGCACGTAATAGGCAGATGAGGCTTGAGCCCCTAGGTGCTCAAATCGAGACTTTGCTTCTTATCACTTCATTTCCCTTTCCCTCTCTTCGCCCGCATCGGCGCATCCGCCAGCTTGTTGCCATCGAGCGTGATCTCCTTCGTCGCATCGAGACCGAGCACGCGGCTGCCGCTTGTGGCATCGGGTTGCGTGTGGTTTTCGGGATCGGTGAGGGTGTTGCTTTTCACGGTCACGCGGGTGCTGTGGCGGAGGAGGATGGCTTGGCGGTCGGTTTCGTCGTTGGGGCGGGCTAGGAGGGTGGCGCGGATGGGGGAGTTGATGACGTTGTTTTCGATGCGGGAGTCTTGGATGCCGATGAGGTTCATGGCGGGGCCGCCGCTGCGGGTGATCGTGTTGCCGGTGATGATGAGGCGCTCGATGGGCGGGGTGCCGAAGCCGCCTTGGGCATTGTGGGCGTGGGCGTCGATGGCGGCATTGTGAGGGCGTGAGCTGACGTCGATGAAGGTGTTGTCGGTGATGGTGATGTCGCTGGGGATGCCGCCGACGAGGCCCATGCCGGTGTTGAGGCTGATGTTGCTGCCCATGCGGGTGAAGGTGCAGCCACGCACGAGACCGGGGCCGGACATGATGAGCAGGCGCTGGAAGTTGTCCTCCCAGCGGCAGTTTTGCACCACCCAGCCCGCGCATTCGTGGTCGAGCCACTCAGCCTGCCCTTCGGCAAAGGGCGTGGCGTCTTGATCGAGGGTGAGTTGGTAATCGTGGTGCGAGATGAGCTTCGCCTCGCCGAGCAGGGCACCGTTTTTGCGATGGATGAAGCGCAAGCGGTCGCCAGCACGGGCGTTGCGGAGCGTGGGAAGCAGCGCGCCATTCGTCTCCAGCGTGACTTGTTTGCCGGACACGGATTTCACCTTGCCCCAGATGCCGTGGAAGTTCTGCAAATCATCGGCGGTGTGGCGGATGGTGACGTTGTCCATCACGCAGCCGTAGCGCGTGGAGCGGCAGAGGAAGCCGTCCGCGCCTTTCCACTGGCTGGTGCCGGGTCGCGGGCCGAAGTAGCAGTCCTTCCACAGATGCGCGCCATCGCCGCCGCTCTCGCTGGGGCCGCCTTTGGCCACATAAACGCTGACGCCGTGCAGGGTGATGTTCGCTGAATCATCGAGCACGATGGCTCCCGCGCCGGTGTAGAGGCAGGAAAGGCCATCGCCCACGCGCACCACGCCGAGGTCGCCATACGCACGCTCCCAGTTCGCATCGTGAAGGCGCTCCATGAGCTGCGGTTCGAGCATGTTGATCCAGTAACGACCGCCATCCGAGGGTGTGATGTCTTTGTAGCGCAGCTTCCGCACCCCCGCCTGCATGTCGTAGAGAGGCACGCAAAAGCGACCGTCGCTCTTGAAGGGAAACAAGCGCTGCTCGTCGTGTCCTTTGTAACTCGTGGGCACCACCACACCGGGCGAGGGCTGGATTTCAAAACGATTGCCCTCTCGGTCGATGCGCGTGATGCGGCCCTCGATGCAACCGCGTGTGCCGCGGTCAATGATCGCGCCGCGCAGGACGAGTTTGCGGCAGTTGCGAAAGCCCACGCAACGATGCCCCGGCGGCATCTGCTTGTCATCCAGGTCGAACCAAAACGTCGCGCCCGTGGCATCGATCACGAAGGGATGCTCGGCATCGCGCTGCATGTTCTCAAAGCCGAGCGGGTAAATCACCTTCGCCCCCTGCCAGCGCTCCTG
>JBIKYV010000060.1:0-19538 GCA_044355075.1 Prosthecobacter sp. | reverse complement strand
GATGGTTCCAGCCGGTGAAGTTCGAGGCCAGCGAGTGCCAGGTGCCGGGATCGCTCTTGCCATTCGGCACGGCGGCATGGGGCGGGCTGATGACGCCACCTGCGGCGAGGTAGCGCCGCTGCATCTCGTAATGCGCCGCATCGTAGTTCGCGGGTTTTTCGATGGGGAGGCGGTTCTTCGGGGCCTTCGTGAGGCAGAGGCGGAAGCAGTAGCCTTGGATGCTCTCATCCGCCGCGCCGTGCTCGCCGAGCGGCTCGTCCTGCACGCCAAAGATGACACCGCTCTTCGGATCGCCGGGCGTCACATAAGGGTCGATGGGCTTGTCGTGCTGCTTGTGCGTGGTGTCGGTGCGGATGCCGTTGTTGGTCTCGCCATACTTCGCATTGCCCTCACGCCCCACGGCAAAGCTCAGGCCCGCGAACGCGAGCAGATCGCCCTCATAGGTCGAGTCGATGAACATCTTCGCCTTCACCTCCTCACCGTTTTCAAAGTGCAGCGCCGTGATGCGTGTGCCGTCCTTCGTCACGCCGTTCGTTTCCTTCAAACGATGCCCGCGCAGCACGGTGATGCCCGCTTCCTTCACCCACGCCTCCCAAACCGCTTCTGCCACATGCGGCTCGAACCGCCACAGCGACGTGTTCTTGCCCTTCGATACCAGCATCGCCTCAAACGCCTCCGACCGTCCATACTGCGCACTCACACGTCGATAAAACTCCAGCGCCAACCCACCGACCGCAGGGCTATTTTGAAAAGGCTGGTTGTCGATGTCCGTGCCGCCCAGCCCCTCCACGCTCATGCCACCGAGATGCTGCCCCGCCTCCACCAGCACCACCTTCTTCCCCATCTTCGCCCCCTGCACCGCTGCGATCACCCCCGCGCTCGTGCCGCCGTAGATGCAGAGATCGTTTTCGAGCGGAGCTGCATGGCAGGCGAGTGACAAGGCCGTGGTGAAGACGAGGAGCAAAGATTTCATGCGGTGCGTTTATAGGTCAGAGATCGCCGCTTTTGGACACGAGAATCGCATGAGTGCTGTCAGCTCTCCCTTTGCTCACCCTCTCCTATCTGCCTACTCGCCCGCCAATTTCAACGCTTCGGCGCGAAGGGCATCGCTGATGCGGAAGTGATTGGCATTCAGAGCGTCGAGCAGCGGACGCACGGCAGCAATGACTCCTTCCTGCTTCGCTTTGATCAGCAGGCCCACCGTGCCCGTGACGGGAACTCCGAGGCGCTGGGCCACTTCGCGTGCCTTGCGGTCATCCAGGATAATGCGCAGTCCCTTTTCATAGGCCAGCACGATGGCTTCTGACTCTCCAGGATCGACCAGCAACCGCAGCGCGGCCACCATGCCCACATCGCTAGGCGGTTGGACGTTCATCCAGGCTGGCTGCGAACCAAATTCAAGGTTGACCGCTGGCGGAGCAAAAATGGGATTGAGCAGCGCAGGCAGCAGGTCCAGACGCCCGATGCGCTCCAGCCCGATCAAGCAGGCGCTATCCACGACAGCGGCGATTTTCACCATTCGACCTCGGTGGCAAGTTCACTGGCCGGATAGTCCGCCACCGGGATACCATACTGGCCCAGCACGTCGATAAAGGCCCGCTTCGAGTAACCCGCCACCTCCGCTGCCTGCCCCAGCGACAAGCGTCCGAGTTCAAAGAACTTCAACGCCATCATCAAGCGCCCTTCCACCGCACTCACGAAGGGCGGAAGGGTGGTCATGTCGAGTTGGGGTGCGGCTGTCATGGGTGGAGAATACCTTCACGCTTCATGGAAGGCAAGTTGGCTTGTCGAACGGCAGCCTGCGACCGGGCAATTCGGGATGGATCACCCATCGAAAAGCTTCGCCGCATACGGAAGCGGCACTTTTAGTATCTCCGCTGCCTCTTGCGGCGAGAACGCCTCCTCCACTGGCATAATCGCCACCGCCTCCTGCCGCTGATTTCAATCAACGCAGGATTTGATCGCAATTACCCCAGAACTTCGTTCATCAGCTTCTCACCCACATTTCAGCTCATGCTCTGCCGACGCCATGAGGTGACGGCATCTGCCACATGGTCGCGAGGCTTGTCACTCGCCCATTCATCCCAAAAATCCACCGTTCCACTGTCGGGGCGGCAATTGGGCATAGCGATACGAATGCGGCTAGGCAGCAGGCTGGCATCTCCCACAACCAGTGCTTCACCGGTATCAAGCACAGGCAGCAGGTCGGCGAAACCACCCAGGCTATCGGGCAGAAGGCGGCGAACGACATTTTGGTCTTCGGCATTGGTCAGACGCAGGGCGACAAAGTTGTTGCACTGGCTGAGCACGGTTCGATTCACCTCGGCGGGTCTCTGGCTCACGACAACGAGACCCACACCATACTTGCGGCCCTCCTTGGCGATGCGCTCAAAGTATCTCAGAGCGGCAGCGCCGACGCTTCCACCCTCCGTTTTATCCGGGATGTAAAGATGAGCTTCATCGCATACCAAAGCGATGGGATGACGCTTTTCTTTGGGCATCCACTGTTGAACTGAAAAGATGAGGCTGGCGATTCGCGCAATGATGAGCGGCAGGATGTCGGAAGGCACCTCGGAACAATCAATGATCTTCACGCCCCCCTTTCCATCCGGCTGATCCTTGGTGCCATTCATTAAGACCTTCGTCAGTTTGGGCAGCCAGTCGTATGTGCTCGCTTCATCGGGTGCCGCCATCATGAATCCGAGGCGGCGGTCAGTAAGCTTGTTTTCCAAACGGGCGACAAAGCGGCTGAGCTTGCCATTGAAGTCACCTGCCTTGTCAGTTCCAGCTTTCGCTCCTGGCACACGTTCTTCATCAAGGCGTTGCAACTCTGCCAGAACATGCCGAATGTCATAAGGCACGGGGCTGTCCACAGTGAAGTTGTCCAACACATCCTTGTGCCCGCCACGTGTCAGGAACTTTTGTTTTGCCTCCACCACGATTCGCGAAAGCACCATGGCTTGGTTGGGGGCATTGTTGTCACTGCGGTCCACCAGCATGGTGGTCATGTCCTCATAGGCGAGCAGCCAGTAGGGAAAGAAGAGGATTCCATTTTCGAGTGCGTCTTTGGTTTTGAGATCGCCTGGCCCCGCGATGCGGAGATGGCGGATGCCGTCACCCTGGATGGTTTTGTATTCGCCATGAATATCGAATAGCACAGCGTTCGCATTCGGCAGCGCAGCTACCTGTTCCAAGAGGCGGGCCGTCGTGCAGGACTTGCCCGAACCGGTGCTGCCAACGATCACCGAGTGCCTTTGGAAAAAGCGGTTCGGATCAAGGTAGGCCTCAGCGGCATCATCAAGCGTGTAGTGCCCTAAGCTAAGTCTGGCCTGTTTTTCACCACCTTGGAATGACACCGCGCGCATAAAAGAGGTAAGTCGCTCGCCATCCACAGCGAAGCAACGCGCATCAATCTCTGGAACAGTTTCGAGAGTGCGGCGGAAGATGTTAGTTTTAGTCCCCACCTTCGCGCAAAAGGTCCCAATCAGCGATATACGAACGAGGTTTTGCTCGGTCTGCCTGCTTGCCACGGTATCTTCGGTTTCCGCATCCTTCGCGAGGACTTTTTCCACCGTTGAGTCGCGGGTGATTTTCTGCACGATGCCAACGAGGTGCTGCCCGGCTTTGGAGCTTTGCAGCACCACCAACCTGTTCACTTGCAGCTTTCGCAGGAGATCGAGATTCTCCACCGAGACAACGACGGTGGCCGTGTCCACGGCTTTCACGTTCCCGAGGGCTTCGCTGTCCTTGTAGTCAAAAAGTTCCATGTTGGTGTCGCGTTGTTCAAAAGATGATTCTGAGAAAGTCTTCGAAGCTCCATATCGATTCATCGATCTGCACTCCGTCAGGATACCCCGGCAGATACGCTTTCGTTCCAGTGCCAGATTGTTCCAATCCCAAAGCGGTTGCGTGTCGGCAAGACTTCAAGAAAGCACGCGCTTCATCGGTGAGTGTGCGGCCCAGGACCACTACAGGCACCCCGTCATCCATCACTCTTCTCGTCAGTTTCGGCTGGATATGTCGATCTCTGAAACCGTAGCCGACCGACAAAATGGATCTGGCAGACGCAAATGCTGAGTCTGAGCGGGTGATGATCGAGCGGAATGGATCAAAGTGCGTGGCCTGATACTTCCCTGTTCCTGGCGTCACCATCAGGGGCGAAAAGCCATCCGGGGCAGTTGCATTGTCAGGCACAGAGACACAATCATCCGACTCATTTCCAAACCAGTCTAGCGATCCATGAACCTTGAGCACCTCCACTTGCTTATGGGTGGATACTCTTGGCGCGGGGCCGCTTAATGTCCCCGCTTGAAACCTGCGATAGTAAGTGCCCTGAAATCCGGTGTGATGAGCAATGCCTGCGGCGTCTGCGGCATACTCGGCAAGCCGGTCGTAGTTCGTTGTTACCACTGTGATCGTTTGGTGGGTGCTGTTCAGGAGGCGGCGGAATAGAGTCGAATGTGCCGTCGCCAGCGCAGAGGCGATAATTTTTTGCAAGGCTTCCTGGTCCCCACGCAGGATCAAACAACGAGTCGCTTCTACCACTTTTCGTTCCAGCGTTTCTGTGAGGCGAACCAGATGAAGAGACTTTTCCAGGTCCTTTGTGCTGGTTAGTGCTTCAAGGAACTGCTGCCAGACAGCGTCCTCTCCGGCCTGGGGTTTCACTTCTTTGACAAGGTGGTCTTGCAACTCGCCCATACCACCGACTCCGTAACCTAGGGATGCGCCGCTTCCCAACACCGTCACCGGCACCCGGCTCAGGCAGTCCTGACCAATCTTCAGAACTAAGTCGAGGTGCGGGTTTGCTGGGGTGCTCATGTGAGGTGAACTTCAGTATAATTCAGATAGTGCCACTAAAAGGACAGATTCTACTGGGCTGATCATGGAAGTGGCACCTCAAACAATGTCATCGTCCGCGCCATCACCTCATGCACGAAGCTGAGCGGCACTTTGCAGATGGGTTGCCATTGGCGCTCTTTCCAGTCTTGGGAGCGGACGTGATCGCAGAGAACGACACCACCGACACGCAGGCCAGCCGGGACGGCGAGTTCGAAGGGGTAGCCTTTGACCTTGCTGGTGATGGGGCAGAAGACGGCGAGGCCGGTCTTTTCGTTGTAGCGAGTGTGGCTGAGAACGATGGCAGGGCGACGCCCCGCTTGCTCGCGACCTGCCTGTGGATCGAACACGAGCCAGCCGATGGTGCCCAGCTCGGGCACGGGAGGGCTTTTGGTCTTCATGCAGGGAGGATCTCCCTTCCAACGTCTGCGCCCCACTCCGTCGCGGGATGGAGGTTTTCAGGTGTCACCTGACTGAGCAGGTCGTCGAGGCTGATCTTCTTCGGCGCGGCCTTCACTGTGAGTCCCGAGGCACCGACTTTGAGCGTCACAGGGTCACCCTCTTTGACGTGAATCTGCTTCGCGACGGCGAGAGGGATGCGCAGTGCCAGGCTGTTGCCCCATTTTTGAATCGTGGCTGTCATGTTTCTACAATGAGGCTACCTGAAAGGGTTGTCAATTTCACGAACGGCTTTCTGGGACGCGGTGACCGGCGGACGAAGGTGGCGAAAAGCGTGGTGTTGAGAAAGTGGCTGCGGCTTTAGCCGCATGTGTCCCTGATTCGGCTAAAGCCGAAACTACTTTTCAGTGCCACTCCAGCTCGATCAGAGTCACGCCTTGTCGCGCGAGCTTGAAGCGGATCTCGGTGGTTCCGCTGGCGGACTTGAGCTCGGTTTTGTCGGAGGCAGGAGTGAGGCGGCTGGCGTCTTCGAGGAGGCGGATATGATCGGCGGTGGGTTTCTGCGGGGAGCCGAGGGCTTGCCAGGCGATGAAAGCATTCGAGTGGGCGTCGTCGATGAGGGTGCGGGTGAGTTTGGGGTGGCCTTCGGGGGTGCCGGTGAGGGTGAGCGTGAGGGCGGCATCGGGGCCGGGGAGGTCATCGTCGTGGTAGTGCCAGGCGAGGAGGGTGATGCGTTTGCCATGGCGGGCGGCGAGGGCGGAGATGTCGGGTTTGCTGCGGACGCCGGTGGTGATGAGGTCAGCGAGCGAGGTGGCGGCATCGCTTTGCACGGGGAGTCGGTCGCCGCTCATGCGGGTGAACATGCGGAAGACATTCAGCACGGGTTTGTCGATGCCATTGGTGGCGAGTGAACGAAAGCCAGCGAAGTAGGGCTGCGCCTCGAACTCAAAGGACCAGGTGAGTGCTCCTTCGAGATTCACGCCGTGCTTCGCGGCGAGGTCGAGCTTGCGTGGGAAGATGGCGGCGGTGTAGCTGGAATACATCGTGCCGTTGCGATAGTCGCGATCCGCGCCTTTGCACGCAGCGCAGCCATCGGGATCGGACTCGCCGATGATGATGGGCTTGTCTTTGACCTCGGGATGGCTGGCGATGACGGCGAAGGCTTCGTCGATCTCGCGGAGCTGATTGGCGATGCCCATGCGCACATGTCCATCGGCCTGCTTGGGGCTGCCTTTGGCATGGAAGGAGATGAAATCGAGCGGCGTGCCTTTTTCGCCCGTGGCTCGATTCGTGCCTTTGAGGCAGTGATTGAGAAAGGCCTCCATGAAGTCGCCGCCCTTGCCGCCCGCGAGATCCGGGCCACCGACCTTCGCACCTGGAATGGCACGACGCACGGCATGGATGGCGTGGTCGTGCAGCTTGAAGAACTCTTCCCGCGTGCCGCGCCAGTAGTCGATGTTCGGCTCGTTCCACGTCTGCCAATACCAGCGCAGCACCTCGTCGCGTCCGTAGCGCTCGACGCAGTGCTTGGCCCATTGAAAGACCAGCTCCTCCCACTTGGCGAAGTCCTTCGGCGGATACGCCCAGCCGCCAAACAGATCTTCATACTTCGCGTCCGGGAAGTGATGCCGATACGGCTCCGGCTTCACCGAAAGCGCCTGCGGCATGAAGCCGATCTGCACATACGGCCTCACGCCTTGTTCGCGATACGTGTCAAAGATGCGATCCACGATGCTCCAATCATAGATCGCCTTCCCCGCCGCATCTTCCGTGTAAGCATTCGTCGAGCCCCACTTCAATCCGTGCTCGCCTTTGCCCGTGGTGAGCAAGCTATGCGTGCGAAAGAAGACCTCGTCCTTCTTCAACTCGCCGAGTTCTCCCAGCAACTCGCTGCCGTGCTTCATGTAAGCGTAGTTGGGCTCATCGGCGCCAAAGAAACGCCAGATCGGCTTCAGCGGCCCGATCGGCTTGGCGGCATTGATTTGGATGTGCACGGGAAACGACTCGGCACGACCCCACGAAGCGAGGAGGAGCAGAGCGGCCATGGATAGAGGTAGGGAAAAGTTCAGCATGAATCGAAGTTCAGTAAATCAGGCGAGTTTTTTGAAGCTCCGCCTATTGGCATGGAGCATCGAGCAAATCATCCCACAGGATAGCCCGAATAATCTAACCATTTCCATGCTGGGATGACTCAAATCTTGAACGCTAACATTCTGGAACCTCCTGCACTTCAGCGAGGAAAATCGCCATCGGGGGATGATCTTCATCCAGGACGGAAAGGATGGTGGCAAAGTCTTCCGAGCCGAGTCCATACCATCGAGTGCCTTCAAGATTGATTGTGACAGCGACCTCGTCGGACCTGGCTTTGCAGCTGCTCTTTCCGCACCGGCGAATAACCGTAAGCACCAAGGCATGAGAAGATGCTCTCGATTTCCCATTCGGCTGGATGTGTCGCCACACTTCATCCTTGGTTACCAGCGAAGGCTGATTGTACAGCCTTGGCTGACCTGTGAGCGTCATCAATCTCGATGCCTTTCTGCATCCACAACAGCCTGCGCCTCAATCCACTTCCACCTTCGCCATTGCCTCAAACATCAGTGAGCAGAAAAAACAGAGAGTTTTGATCACGGCTTTGGCAGTGACACCTGCGCGGTGGTGCGGAGGTAGGCGATGAGGTCGCGGACTTCATCGTCTTTGAGGGTTTTGAGCAATCCTTCGGGCATCATGAAGATGGGGGATTTCTCGCGGGAGAGGATCTCGGATTTGATGACGATGCTGTCCTGACCGACAAGGCGGAGTGTGAGCTGCTGATTGTCTTCGGCGGCGACCGTGCCGGAGAGAGTGCGGCCATCGCGAGTGGTGACGATGACGAGCTGATAGCTCTCCTGCATGACCTCGCTGGCGTTGATGATCTGGGCAAGCATGTAGTCGAGGTTGGCGCGATTCGAGCCGGTGAGATCGGGCCCGACTAGGCCGCCTGCGCCGACGATGGGTTTATCATCGGCGGCGTTCGATACGGCGAATGTGGCGAGTAACGATGCTGCTATGCGCCTTAGTGAGTGCGTCATGACGTTTAAGGAACGGTCACGAAGGTTACATCATCACACTGCGCTTTCATGAGTGGGGCGCTTTTGATGGGGCGCACGGTGAGTTGGTGGTCACCCGCGGGGATGACTGTGGTGGATTGGCCATCTTTGAGATCGAGAGGTTTGCCATCAAGCCAAGCGGCTTCGATGCCGGTGAAGATGAGCGGCTTCGTCGTGGGTTTGGAGGCCGTGAGGCTGGCGATGGCGTAGAGCTTGTCGGGACGGTCTTCGACGCGGAGGTCGCCGCTGATGAGGGTCATGGCATACGCGGCGGAGTCCTGCGCTGGTGGTGCACCAGGAGCCAGGCTGGTGAACTTCCAGATACGGGCGACGTTGAGCTTGCTGGCGTCAAACGGACCTGGCCGTCCTATCTGACTGAGAAAGGCGAAGAGGTTGCGCTTGTCCCGAGCATTGAGCGCATCAATGAGCCCAGCAGGCATGAGACTTCCGATGTTTTCCTGTTTGATGAGGTTGGCTTTGGCCAGCGGCAGCTCTGCTCCTGGGCCGATCTTGATGATGACATCGGTCGCTGTTTCGCGAGCGGGGATGCCGCTCATGACGGTGCCGTCCTTCATGGTGAAGGCGAAGCCGTGATAGCCTTCCTTCACCTTCGCAGCTGGATTGAGCGTGCTTTCGATGAGGTAATCGAGCGGGGCACTGGCACCAATGCTGGAGAAATCGGGACCGTAGTTTCCGCCGACTCCGCCGATGGCATGGCAGGCGACGCAGCCGATGCGGCGATAAACAAGTTCGCCATCGGCACTGTTGCCGCCTTCAGGCACGGACTTCATGAGCGCGGCGATTTCAGCGGGGTAATCACGCGGTGCAGTCTGCACACCGACGAAGGGCTGCAAGGCTGCGACGAGCGCATTGCCGCCACGGCCCATGCCTTTGGCGATTTGCAGAGCATCCGCGTAGGCGGAGGCTGGCAGGTCTTTTGGCACGGCGCTGGCGAACTGATTGGCAAAGGGCGCGTGTTGGAAAAGCTGACGCCACAGGGCCTGCGCGGCGTTTTGATCCGTCGTTTGCTTCAACACGGATGGCAATGCAGCGAGCGCATCGGCACGCCCGTGCATGGCCAGTGGGATGAGTGCGCCACGACGCACCTCTGCTGGCTGATTTTCAGCCACAAGCTTCTTGAGCGCCTTCACGGTTTCACCGCCACCGATGAGGCGCAGCGCAGCCAGGGCTTCACCCCGCAAGGCTCCGTCTTTTTCGGAGGCGGCGAACTCAGCGAGTGTGGCGATGACTTTTCCCTGCTGCCACTCACCCGCGAGACGGATGGCAACGAACTGCATTTCACGCGCGGTCGATTTCAAAAGCGGGGCGATGATACTGAGGTCGCCCTGCGGACGGAGGCGACGTTGTTTCGCTGCCTCGGCAAGGGCACGCGCAGCGCGTAGTCGTGCGGCTGGCTGGAGCCTGCCTTCCTCGATGAAGGCGGTGTAAAGCGTGTTCACCTCAGCTTGGCCACCGGATTTGCCAATGAGTTCGATCCATGGACCGCTGCCAGCGGCATCAATGCTGCGTCCGGCAAAGAGTCGCTGCATGTAAGGCGCGGCGATAACGGGATCGGCCATGTCTGCGAGTGTGGTGAGTTGCTTCTCGCGCCCTTCGACCTTCTCGGGATGTGCGGCGAGTTCTTCGAGCCATGGACGCGCGAGTTCGTTCACGGTCGTCCATGCAGCGAAATCGAGGAAGCTGTCGCTGGCATCGGTGGGCATGTTTTTGAGGACCAGATCGGCACTCTCAAAGGTACTGATGCGACCCAGCGCACGGAAAGCCTCAAGGCGAGTGCGCGGATTGCGGCCCGCCTCCACCCACGGAGCGATAGCGCTGATGTCAGTGATGCCGCGATTGCCGTAAGCTTTGCCGATCTCACGCAGGGCAACCTGCACGCTTGTTTCATCTTGACCCGACTTCAGCATGGCGAGGAGATGCGAGACATCGTCCGTGCGACCGCTGAGCAACCACGCGGCGTGACGACGAGTGACTTCATCTTTGACCCAAACGGCGAGCGCCTTTTGCAAGTCGGCGAGCGGAGCCTTGGCGAGTTCACGGCGAGCTTGTTCAAACTCCCAGCGATTTGGCGAGAGCAGTTTGTTGAGCAGTGCATCCACTGGCAGGCCTGCGACTGACTCCCAGGCGATCGGCTTGCTGCCCTGAGGTGCGATGCGCCAGATGCGGCCATGCTTTTTGTCACGACGTGGATCGCGGAAATCGACTTCACCATGATTGATGATCGGATTGGTCCAGTCTGCGACATACAAGCCGCCATCGGGCCCCATGGCGAGGGCGATAGGGCGGAAAGCCGCATCACTCGTGCGCGCGACATCGGCCTGCGTTTGCGTGATGTAGCCGGACTTTGGCGCAGCCTTGTCCGCCGTGAAATCAGTAAAGTTAAACCGCACGATGCGGTGAGCGCGGAAGTCATTCGTGATCGCGCTGCCCTGCCACTCTGGGCCAAAGAGCGGGCTATTGATGAGTTCGAGTCCGCAGAACTTCGGATACGATCCAGGGCTCACGCTCTGGATGTAACGGCGTGCGCCTTCGCTGGGCGGCAACACGGCACCAGGGAAGCTCCAACTCACGCCATTGCCATCCGCACCCGAGGTAAGGAAAGTCTGGCCATTGAGATCTTCTTGCTGGCCCCAGCAGTTCACGAGGCCCTTGGAGTGAACTTCGAGCCGCTCGGTGTTCGGGTCATAAGCGAAAGCAACGCCGCTGTTTGCCCGCACCAGGCCCCATGGTGTCTCGATGTGAGAGTGGATGTAAATGGTCTGCTGAAAATAGAGTCGGCCATCAATGCCCCAATGCAGGCCGTGGATGATGTGATGGGTGTCCTCAGTGCCGAAGCCGCTTAACACGATGCGGCGCTCGCTGAGCAAGCCATCCGCACCGGGTTGGCTGAGATGCACGAGTTCCGTGCTGGCTCCGACAAAGCAGCCACCGTTGTTGTCCGGCGCGACACCCGCAGGTATGAGCAGCTTGTCAGCGACGATGCGCGAGACATCCGCCACGCCATCGCGGTTCGTGTCTTCCATCACAATGATGCGGTCATTGCCGGTTGATGGGCCAAATTTGGCACTGTTGCCTTCCATCTGCGCGCCGAGGTCATCTGGGTTCACCTGCGGGTAAGTGTTCGATGTCGCGACCCACAAGCGACCAGCGGTATCCCAGTTCATGCCGACCGGCTTTTCGAGCAGCGGATTCTCCGCGAAGAGTGTCATCGCGAGGCCATTGTCGAGCGTGAACTCAGGCTTTGGCAAAGAAGCCAGCACTGGCAGCTTCGTCTCGCTCGGCAGCTCGGGCGGCAGTGTGCTCGGCTTACCCGCAGCGATGCCGATCACGTTTGCCTCGGCTTTTTCGATGAGAGGATCAAACTTTGGAATCTCCACCGCATTGCGCCCCTGCTCCTGTTTGCGGAAGCCGAAGATGTAGGTGTAGTTCGCCGGACGACTGCGATGGAAGAACAACGAGTTCTTGCGCAGGATCGCCTCCCGCAACGAGCGCTGTTCCGCAGTCTCAGCATCCCAATTGGCCGCATCCGTTTTCCAGCCGAGCTGCGCTGCGAAACTCTCGCTCAGTGCCTGAAGGCCACGCGGATTCAAATGAATGCCGTTGTCCGTGCCCTGCGCCAGATCAATGCCCGCCGCCTTCTGCCACTCACCTCGCACAAAGGGGGACTGCTTTTCCGCAGCCAGCTGTTCCATCACCTTTTCATAATCCGCGAGCAACGCATTGTGCTCCGCCGGATCAGGCAAGCCGGGCCGTGTCGCACGCAGGTCCTCGTGCTTAATCGGCCCCACGAACACGAAGCGCACCTTGCCCTCAGGACTCGCCGCCGTGATCAAATCCATCAGCGCCAGCAGCTCTGTGCGGAACTTTTCCGGACTGTGATCCAATCCGTAGCGAACAGGATCGGGATTGAGAACTGGATCGTTCTTTCGATAGGTCAGATCATCCAGGCTCGCCGCCATGCCATAGCCCAGAATCGCCACCGTCGGCTTCACCACGGCAAGCTGTTCTTTAAGTGCGTCCACACCCTTTTCCACCGGATCAAAACTCGCCCGTGAAGCCCCCAGCGGACTGTCACCGCTGTAACCCAGATTGCGCACGGCAAAACTCTTGCCCGCAAACTCCTGCCGCATCTTTGATTCGATGTAGCCATAGTTATTCTCGCGCTCGACGAGTACGTCGCCAATCAGCAACACCCGGTCGCCATCGTTGATTTCGAGTTTGCGTTCAGCAGCGCCCGCGATGGAGGCGAGGACGAGTAGAGAGAAGAAGTGACGGAGCATTGGGGTTGGGGGGGAGATAACAGAAAGATAAAACGCATGTGGATTCGAGATCACTCGGCAGCTGTTGTGTCGTATTCAGCAATCGAGTATGCCAGTTGGGCGAAGAGGAAGGCGGCGAGGAGTCTGAGTTTGGGCTTCATGGGATAGGGTTCCTTATCTCCACAGCGGTTCCATTTGTTCGGCGTTCCACTTGTCCCAGAGCGCTGATAGTTGCTGCACGCGGGCGGGTTCTTGGGTGGCGAGATTCCGAGTCTCGCTGATGTCATGGGTGAGATCGTAGAGTTGCCACTCTTTGCCATCGCGAATGAGTTTCCAGTCGCCGAGACGCAGGGCGTTCTTTTTGCCCACGCGCCAGAACAAGGGACGGTCGGGCAGTTGCGTGGTTTTGCCGGTGAGCAAGGGCATGAGGTTGATGCCGTCCAAGGTGGCTTCGGCTTTAGCCGAAGGTTCTGCAGATGAAGCTCCAGCCACTTTCAGCGCGGTCGCGGTGGCGTCGATGGACGCCACAGGTGCCTCCACCACCTGACCTGCGTTGATGTGATTCTTCCACGACGCAATGAAGGGCACGCGAATGCCGCCATCCCAGAGTTCGCCTTTGCCACCGCGCAACGGTGCATTGCTGGAGGTGAGTTCTTGGGTGGGGCCGCCGTTGTCGCTGAAGAAAACAACGAGCGTGTTCTCTTCGATAGCGTTGTCACGAAGTTGAGCGAGCACCTTGCCCACGCTGTCATCGAGATGCGCGAGCATGGCGGTGAAGATGCGACGCTGGATGTCTTCGATGTGCGCGAACTTTTTCAGGTCATCGTCCGTGGCCTGCATGGGGCTGTGGACGGCGTTGTAGGCGAGATAAAGGAAGAACGGCTGTGCGGAATGCCGGGCGATGAAGTCGCAGGCTTCACGCGTGAAGGCATCGGTGAGGTTCGCCGCTTCGTCCACGGGCTGACTGCTGCGCAGCAATGGATTGTCCGTGTCGTATTCGGGTTCGTTCGAGCCGAGATGCGTGCTCCACACGATGCGACCATCGGGTGACGTCCACCGGCCCTGACCGCCATCCGGCAGGGTTTTGCGACGCAGCCAAGTCGTCACGCCCTGCCACGGTGGCGGCACATAAAAATGCCCTTCGTGCAAAAAGCCGAAGAACTCATCAAAGCCACGCCGCTGCGGATGAAACTCCGCCGTGCCTCCGAGATGCCACTTGCCCACCAATCCCGTCGCATAGCCCGAATCACGCAGACGATCCGCCACGGTCTTCTCCGAGGCTGGTAAGCCAATGCCCGGCGCAGCGTTCTTCGCGCCGATGGGATTGAACTCAAAACCGAAGCGAGTCTGAAAACGCCCCGTCATCAGCGCCGCACGCGAGGCCGCACAAAACGGCGCCGTGACATACCCGCTCGTGAATCGCGCCCCACTCGCCGCGAGTGCATCGATCTGCGGTGTCGGGATGTCTTTCCCGCCATAGCAGCCGAGTTCGCCGTAACCAAGGTCGTCAACGACGATGAAGATGACATTGGGGCGCTGCTCGGCCTGCGCGGAAACTCCTGCGAGCGTCAGGGCAGCGATGCCTGCTGTGAGTAAGTGGCGCATGGGTCTCATCGTTTCGTTCTTGGTTAGGTTGTCGTGAGCGCGGCATCACTGGCCCGAAGCAGGCACGCGGCCCACGGGGCGGCGGTTCTTGCCCTTCTGGTTGGTGGCGGAGTCACCCATGTCCTGGCGCATCTGCTGCGCTAACGCACACAGACGTTGCGCGACTTCAGGGTGTTGTCTGATCAAGTCTATCGTCTCGCCCACGTCCGCCGCGAGATCGTAGAGCGCCTCGGGCAGAAGTGCCTCCTTCGCGGCTCCCTGCTTCCGCTCATACGGGGTGTCGTCCATGGCAGTGCGCGGGAAGACGAGCTTCCAGTTCGCGCTGCGGACCGCCTCAAGTTTCTCCCCGTTGTAGTAGAAGAACGCGTCGTGAGGACTCGGCGCACCGGGCTTGGTCATCAGCGGGAGAATGTCCTTTCCATCGATGATCCGGTCCTGCGGAGACTGCGCTCCGGCGATACCGGCCACGGTGGGCAGGATGTCCATCGCGGAGGCGATCTCGCGGCAGACGAGGCCGGCGGGGATCCGGCCCGGCCAACGCATCAGGCAAGGAACACGCACGCCTCCCTCCCGCGTCGTCGCCTTGGCCGCCCGCAGGGGGAAGGCCTGGCCTCGCTTGTCGTAAGGTCCGCGCGTGTCCGGCCCATTGTCCGAGGTGAAGACCACGAGTGTCCGGTCTGCGAGCCCGGTTTCGTCCAGGGCCTTCAGGACCTCGCCCACGCCCCAGTCCATGCATTCGACGACGTCCCCATACAAGCCCCGCGCCGATTTGCCCCGGAAGCCGTCGGAGACGTGCAACGGGATGTGCGGTGCGCTGTAGGCGAGATAAAGGAAGAACGGTTGGTCGCGTTTCGCCCGCACGAACTTCACCGCCTCTTCCGTGAACTGCTCGGTGAGCGTCTTCTGGTCCGGGTGCGGCTCGATGACCGTCTCGTCGCGGTGGAGGACAAAGGGTTTCATGTCGTTGGGAAACATCATCCCGTAAAACGCGTCGAAGCCATGCTGGCGCGGGGAGAATGGGGCCAGGTGCCCGAGGTGCCACTTGCCGACGCAGGCGGTGGCGTAGCCGTGTTCCTTCAAGATCTCAGCCAGGGTGACCTCGTCGGGATTCAGCCCCTCCAGGTGCGCTTCGCTGAGCACGACGCCGCCATTGCGTCCGAAGCTGGACATGCCCACCCGCACCGGGTAGCAGCCAGTCATGAGTGCTGCGCGGGACGGAGTGCAAACGGGGGCGGGAGAATAGAAATCGGTGAACCGAGCGCCCTCGGCGGCAAGCCGGTCGAGGTTCGGTGTCCGGATCTTCTCGAAGCCCGGGCGGTTGTCCGGCGTCCAGTAGCACCCGACGTCGTCGTAGCCGAGGTCATCGGTGAGGATGACGATGACGTTAGGTTTGGCGCCGATATCCGCAGCGGATAGTGCCGCCAGCGGCGCCAGCAGCAGGATCGTGAGGAGTGTGAAGTTGTATTTCATGATGACTTCTCTTTTATGGAACGCGATCAAGTCGGCGGACGCTGACGTAATAGGCACCGCAGATCTCCTTGCCCTGAACGTCAAGGAAGGTGCCGCGGAGCATGGTCTGCCCCTGCTTGAGGGAGACGTTGAACACGGCAACCGTATCGGTCTGAGCCACTTCTTTCTCGCCCTTGAATTTGCCGACGGTCAGCCGCGCCTTCGCAATGGGAAAGGCCTTGCCGGCGGGAAGCCGATTGTGACCGAGCACGGAATCCCAGGCGGGCACCGTGCCACAGATGGCGGTATTGGCCTCCTCCGGCCATCGTCGGAGAGCGACTTCGTAGTTACCGTCGCGCGCCACTTGGATGAACCATTGATCCATCGTGTAGGTGCCTGCGCGCACCATTGCCGGAGAGAGGCCTTTCTGACCGTATTGGGTCGATGGCACCAGCGTGGACGGATTCTCATGGTCGTCGCCGACGATGATGGCACTGCGCTTGGTCGTACATGGCTCCACGTCTTTCCACCATTGCGCATAGGCGGTGCGCAGCTTTGCGACGATCTCCGGTTGTTTGGCACTCACATCCTTCTGCTGGCCCGGGTCGGTGGCAAGATGATACAAGGCGCTTTCCACCAGACGCCAGCGTTGCCACATGACGGCATACGGTCTTTGCGCGGGATCGATCCCTGGTGCGGCTTTCTGAGGGTAGCCGTGCTGAACAAGCAAGATCCGGTCAGGCGGCTCCTGCCCGGCTTTTTGCAGCACTGGCGCGAGGTTGATGCCGTCAAATTTGGCCTCAAGCGTTTGCTTCAGTCCGCAGAGCCCGATCAGCGTCGGCACGAGATCCTGCACCTGTGTTAGGCCCTGCACTTCGCCCGGCGGCCGGAGTCCGCCGGATGGCCAACGGACAAACAACGGTGAGCGATGACCGCCCTCCCAAGGCGTGCCTTTGGTGCCGCGCATCCCGGCGTTGTAAAGATTCGACATGTGGGCGCTGCCGTTATCATGGAGAAACATCAGGATCGTGTTATCGCGCAGACCTGACTGGCGGAGGAAGGCGTCCAGTCGCCCCATGTTCTCATCCACATTGGCCAGCATGCCGAGGATTTGCCGATGGTCCGGTTTCTGATCCTTGTAGGGCTCGCAATACTTTTCCGGCACAATCAGCGGAGTATGGACCAGCGGTAACGGCAGATAGCAGAAGAAGGGTTCGCCGCCTTGACGCCGTTGCTCCATCCACGTCATGGCTTCGGTGAACAAGATATCGTTCACGTAACCCTTGAACTGGACCGGCTTGCCGTCGGCCTGGCGGAGCCACGGATCGACATAGTCATTGCACCAAGTATCGTCAGATACGCCGACAAACGCCGAGTTGAAATATAGCACGTCCTGGAAGCCGCGGTCTTGAGGGCGGAAGGGATAATTGTCGCCCAAGTGCCATTTTCCGAACTGCCCGGTGCGATAGCCGTTGGCGGCAAATAGATTGGCCGCCGTCGGCAAGTCGGGGCGGAGTAACATCCGGCCGCCTGCGACAACGCTCGCACCGTTGCGGAAATTGTCCACGCCGGTCAACAGTTGTGAGCGGGTGGGAGTGCAATAGGGAGTCACGTGGAAGTCGGAAAACCGCACGCTTTCGCTATGAAGCTTGTCCACGTTGGGCGTCTTCGCTACCGGGTTACCGTGGCATGAGTAGTCGCCATAACCGGCATCGTCGACCAAGATGACGATGACGTTAGGTTTAGCACTGCTATCCGCAGCGAGTGCTGAAGTCTGAGAGCCGAGGGTCGAAAGCAGCAGAGTGAGGAGGACGGCGAGTTTCATGCTGTTTTCTTTGGGTGATTACTTCGCCGCCGATCCAATCCATGCCTTAACTACGTTGCCTTCAGCATCCTTGAGCACGAATTGGGCAATGCGGGCGAGACCGGGGGCTGAGCTGGGATCAAAGCGCAGGTATTTGAGTGAATCGGTCGGTAGTTTGAGCGTGTAGTTCTTCCACTCCTTGCCTTCGTGGTCGGGATCGAAGGTAACGCTTTGCTTCCGTGGAAAGTTGGGCTTCTCATCCATGCTCCAGAATACCTGCGCAGGTCCTTTGGCCGTGGATCGCATTTTCAGTTCCAAAGTGAACGGGCCGCGTGCGGCAGGGGTCGGCGTGAAGACAAGTTGGGTGTCATTGCCTGTGCAGGTGGTCGTGATCTCGGTGGCGACGACTTTGACCTTTGCCTGATAAGTGCTGCGCAGGATGGCGGACTCAGGCTTTGCAACGGCGGGCGGCTCTGCACCCCACCTTGGTTCCATGTTTTGCGCGTCCCATTGCTTGTAGGCAGCGGCCATCGCGGCAACGCGTTCGGGTTGTTCGATCGACAGGTCTTTCGTTTCGCCAATGTCGCTGACGAGATTGTAGAGACTCAACGAGTCTCCGCCGATGCCGCTGACACGCAAAGACTCCTGACCGTTCTTCACGAGCTTCCAATCGCCTTGCCGCATGGCCCAGGCTTCGCGCCCAGGGTTGGCAGGAGGAAGAGGCAAGCGGAAGCGCCAGAAGAGTGTGTCGTGCGGCGCGGCAGCGTCTTTGCCAGTGAGGAAAGGCAGGAGATTGGTGCCTTCGAGCTTCCATTCGGGCTGCGGGCTCACACCGGCGAGCGCGAGCGCTGTCGGCGCGATGTCGAGACTGATCACCGGCTTGTCATAGGTCTTGCCTGCGGGGATGTGGCCCTTCCATTGCACGAGGAACGGAACACGGATGCCGCCTTCAAACAGGTCGCCTTTCACACCACGCAGGGGATCATTCTTCGAGGTGTTCCGACCGTATTCAAAATCGGCATCGGGCTGCGGTCGCGCGTGGCCGGTCGGGCCGCCGTTGTCGCTGAGGAAAAAGACGAGCGTATTGTCGTCGAGTTTCGTTTCGCGCAACTTCGCAAGGACGTGTCCAACATTCTCATCGAGCGACGCCATCATGCCCAACATCGTGCGTCGGTGCAGGTCCGGGATGTGTGCGAACTTTGCCAGATGCTCCGGCTTCGCCTGCATGGGCCAGTGCGGCGGGACGAAAGCGAGATAAAGGAAGAACGGCTCGCGCTGATGACGATCAATGAAGGCCACCGCCTCGCGCCCAAACGCATCCGTAGAGTATTCCGGCTCATTGACTGGATTCTTCCCGCGATAAAGGTTGGGAATGAATCCGGTCTTTGAATTGGGAAACAAAACACCGCCATGTGGATGCCAGTAGGTCTCGTCAAAACCCCGATTGTAAGGCCTCATGGGTTCCAAATGACCCAGATGCCATTTGCCAATCATCCCGGTGGCATATCCCGCCGCTTTCATCCGGTCCGCTAGGGTACGCTCGCTCACGGGGAGGCCTACCTTGGCCTCAACCGAAGGCGGTGGATTCGCCTCAAAGCCAAAGCGATTTTGACAACGGCCAGTCATGAGTCCCGCCCGCGAGGGACAACACTGGGGAGCGGTCACGTAACCCGCCGTGCATCGCACTCCGTTCGCCGCGATGGAATCGATGTTCGGAGAAATGACCTCCTTGGATCCCTGGCACCCGAGGTCGGCATAACCGAGATCATCGGCAAGCAGGATGATGATATTGGGCTTGGATGACACAGGACTGGCCGCGTGCAGCGTGACGAGCGGCGCGAGCAGCAGGGTGAGGTGGTAGAAGAAGCGCCGGGATTTCATTCAACCATTAAAACGCCTTTCCATTCGGAAATACACGGCCTAGTTCTGCCAAAATTTGTCCTCATCCTGCCATGCATCCCAAATCCATTCAGAGCGCCTTTTTTACCAGCATGACCGATCCACAGGCATTCAGGCTCATGTTTGATCAGCAGCCCAACGTTTTCTTCTTTGTGAAGGATCGTGAGAGCCGCCTCATCG
>JBIKYV010000059.1:0-19801 GCA_044355075.1 Prosthecobacter sp. | reverse complement strand
GAAATGCTTATCGCTCTCTTGCTTAGTGGCCTCCATGCGCCCGTTGTCCTTCAATTCAGGCCAGGCTTTCACCAAACCAAGCTTTTGATACATGGCACCGCCGACGCCAGGCCCATTGTGGCAGGTCGCGCAGCCTGCTTTGGCAAAGGTCTCATAACCCTTCAGCTCTTCAGCCGTCAGAGCATCCTTTTTTCCCTTGAGGTATTCGTCCCAGCGGCCAGGCGTCATGAGCTTGCGCTCAAAAGCACCGACTGCTTTGCCGAAATTGTTGTAGTTGATGGGGTCTGATTCGCCAGGGAAAGCCGCTTTGAAAGCTTCCACATAACCTGGGATAGATTTGAGCAACTCGACCACGAAATCTGCACTCGGCATGCCCATTTCGATCGGGTTTAGCACCGGACCTTTGGCTTGTTCTTCAACCGTCGGAGCACGACCATCCCAGAACTGGGCCAGATGAATCGCTGCATTGTAGGTAGGGGGGCTGCTACGACCGCCGAGCTTGCCATCGTGCCCCGGAGAAAAGGGCAAGTTATCCTGACCATAGGCATCCAATTTGTGACAGGAATTGCAGCTGATTTTGTTCCCCTTGGAGAGACGTGTCTCATAATAGAGCATGCGGCCAAGGTTAATTTTTGCCTCGTTCAGTTCATTTCCAGAAGCTGGCGCATCGACCGGCAGAGGTCGGAACATGGCCAAGTAAGAATCCGAAAGTGAGTCAGCCAGCAGAGGCTGAACTCCTAGAGCGATGACTGAGAGAGAGAGAGAAACGACTTTTTTCATAAAAAAAGGATGCTCCCTCTAAACGATCTCAAAGTCGCAAGGGTTGCAATCAAGAATCGCAGATGCCGGAATCGCTGCAGGATAGAGGTATTGGGGAAGTTTCACGTTCGGGGAACTCTCGTTTGACGAGGGCCTGAGACCCTTCATGAATCCGCCTCCCCGGCCCGAAAGGGCATTCACACCCACTCCCTATGAAACCTACCCTTTTGATTTTGGCCGCCGGCATGGGCAGCCGTTATGGCGGCCTCAAGCAACTGGATGCGATGGGCCCCTCGGGGGAGGTGGTGCTCGATTACTCTGTGTTCGATGCCATTCGAGCCGGTTTTGGCAAAGTGGTCTTCGTGATCCGGCGCGACTTCGAGGAGCAATTCCGGACACAGATCGGTGCCAAGTTTGGCGATCGAATCACCGTGGAATACGCCTTTCAAGATCTGCACGACCTACCAGCAGGCTATGCCGTGCCGGAAGGACGCACGAAACCCTGGGGCACCGCGCATGCGCTGCTTTCTGCGGAAAAGGTGATCCATGAACCCTTCTTGATGATCAATGCCGACGACTTTTACGGCCGTGATGCCTTTGCCAAAATCGCCGAGGATCTGGTCATGCCACGCCCCAACGACGGCAAGAGCCATTACTCCATGGTCGGCTATTACCTGAAGAACACACTGTCTGATCACGGCAGTGTCTCCCGCGGCGTGTGCAGCCGAGATGTTCAGGGCATGCTGAGTTCAGTCTTGGAAATGACCAAGATTTTCAAAACGACCTCAGGCGCTGAAAATCGTGAATCTGAAACGCCTCTGCCACTGACCGGCGAAGAAATCGTGTCGATGAACTTCTTTGGCTTTACGCCTGACATCTTCACTCACCTGCGCGCCGCCTTCACGGAGTTCCTTTCACTCCATGGCACGGACTTGAAGGCCGAATGCTACGCGCCCAAGGTAGTGAACGATCTGATCCAGGTGGCTAAAGCTGAGGTCAAGGTACTGGAGTCGAACGATTTTTGGTTCGGCGTGACCTATCCTGAGGACAAAGCCGACGTCGTGACAGCTATCCGCTCCCTAGTGGAGGCCGGTGCTTATCCACCCAACCTTTGGGCCTGAGCTCGAATCGAACGTGTCATTTTCGCAGACATTGAGGTGACTGACCGATCAATAGTCTGCAAGATGACTGCGTTTTGATGAGATGCTCCTCCGCCGTCTCCTCCTCACTCTCCTAGGCCTTGCAGCCTGTTCTGCTCAGGCTGAATTCAAAGCAGGGACAGCAAAGATCGACATCAGCCCGCCCAAGCTCCCCGTGCTGGTGAATGGCGGTATGACAAGCCGCTACCTGGACAAGATGAGAACCCGCGTGCACGCCCGTGCCATCGCGCTCAGCGATGGCACCACCCCAGTAGTACTCGTGGTCGCTGACAGCTGCATGATGGGCCGCGCTTTGCTCGATGAAGCCAAAGCCGTCGCAGCCGCCAAGACAGGCATCCCCGCTGAACGGATGCTCATCTCTGCGACGCACAGCCACACCGCACCTTCTTCCATGGGTTGCCTGGGCACCGATGCCGATCCCGACTATGTGCCTTTTTTGAAAGCCAAGCTCGTCGAGGCCATCGCCACCGCTCATGCAGCCATGGTGCCCGCCAAAATTGGTTTTGCCAAAGCCGACGCCGCAGCTTTCACAGCCCTACGCCAGTGGATTCGCCGCCCTGATCGAGTGGCTGAGGACCCCTTCGGCAACTTCACGGTCCGCGCCAACATGCACGCTGGACGCAACTGGGACGATGTGACGGGCGAATCTGGCCCCGAAGACCCGGACTTGAGCCTCATCGCTTTGCAGACCCGCTCGGGTAAGCCACTGGCCGTCCTGGCGAACTTTTCCATGCACTACTTCGGCGACAAAGACATCAGCGCTGATTACTTCGGCCTGTTCTCGGAGGGCCTGCAGCAGCGGATTGATCCCCAAGGCGAGATGCTCGGCATCATGTCCCACGGCTGTAGCGGCGACATCTACCGAGTGGACTACAAGATCCCCGAAAAAGAGCGTGCCAATCCAACGATTGAATCCTACACGCAGGGACTCCTCGACATTGCGATCAAAGCTTACGAGAGCATCAAGTATCGTGACTCCCTGGACATCGCCATGGCGGAAAAACGCCTGCGCTTGAAGTACCGCGTGCCAGATAAGCAACGGCTTGAATGGGCGCAACGCATCATCACTGAGATGGGCGAACGTGCCGCGAAAACCCCCACCGAGGTGTATGCCAGGGAACAGATTTTTTTGCATGAACGACAAGACACCGAAATCGTGGTGCAAGCCCTACGCCTGGGTGACATCGGCATCGCAACTACACCCAATGAGACCTACGCCATCACTGGCCTAAAAATCAAAGCCGCCAGTCCGCTCACAAACAACATGGTGATTGAACTCGCGAATGGTGGCGATGGCTACATCCCCCCGCCTGAAATGCACGCTTGGGGTGGCTACAACACTTGGGCCGCCCGCAGCGCAGGTCTCGAAGTCATGGCCGAGCCCAAGATCACTCAAGCCGCCATCTCCCTCTTGGAAACGGTTGCCAAAGCACCGCGCCGGCGGCCTGAACTCGGCGCAGGTTCGGCCACTCGTACCATCGCTGCCATGAAGCCCCACGTTTGGTGGCGGCTGAATGAATTCAGTGGCCCGCTAACCCGAGACGCAAGCGGTCATCAGCGCCACGCCATCTACGAAGGTGGCATTGCCTACGGCTTGGAAGGTCCGCACTCCGAGGCGTTCTGCCCTGGCGAGGTCAACCGAGCCCCGCATCTGGTGCAGGGTCGAATTTGCCAGGAACTGTCCGACCTAGGCAGCCAATACACCCTTTCCCTCTGGATCTGGAATGGCATGCCACTGGACGCGCGTGATATCACTGGCTGGTTTTATTCCAGAGACCATCATCACGGCCTCAGCGCCTATGGCGAACACCTCGGTCTCGACCGACAAGGCCGCTTAATCTTCCTGACTGGTTCAACCGTCACCGCCATCGGCAAGACCAGCCTACCGCGGTGGACTTGGCAACACGTAGCTTTCGTCAAAGATGGCCAAAGCGTTCGCCTCTTTTTGAATGGCCGATTGGAGATCGAAACCACCGCCTCCGAAATCACCATTCCCTCGCTCTTTATCGGTGGGCGCAGCGACCAAGACTCCAGCTGGGAAGGCCGCCTCGATGAAGTCGCCATTTTCACCCGTGCGCTCAAGAAGGAGGAAATCCAGAGTCTGCAAGTGCAAGAAAAAGGGCAGCTCTAAAGCTGCCCCACGTGAATCGCCACAACGAGCAGATTCATCTCAACTCATGCGCAAATGTAGTCCGCAAAAGCACCGATGATGACGGTGACTGACATGGCACCAGCATCAGGGAAGCCGATGCAGGCCTCGCCCAAAGTTTTAGCACGGCCGAACTTAGCAATCATGCTTTTGCTCGCCTCCATGCCACCAAGGGCAGCTTCGTTAACGGCAGCGATAGCGTCAGTCAGCGACTGGTCCGTCACAGAGGCTGCTTTTTCAGCAGCTGGCTGCATGGCATCGACGACGGTTTTGTCACCCACGGCAGCTCCTCCACGCTGCTTCACGCCATCCACGCCTGCCTGAAGAAAAGCAGCGAGAGCGGCCGCATCGAAGCTTTCTTTGCCGGCGAGCGCCTTGCCGCCATTGCGGAAGAAAGTGCCAAAAATAGCACCGCTAGCACCGCCCATGCTGCTCATCATGGCCATCCCCACGGAAGCAAAGGCTTTCTCGATGGATTCCACCTCTCCTGCTTCCAGTTTTTCTTTGGCGGCCGTCATACCTCGCTGCATGCCCAGGCCATGGTCACCATCACCGAGATTGCGATCGGCTTCGGAGAGCTGGGGTTCGGCAGCGATGATGCGCTCGCAAGCGAGCAGGAGCATGGATTTGACTTCGTCTTTGGTAAGGCTGTTTTTCGGCATGGCGGGGCGGATGGTGGATGAATGCGCGCAGGCGTCAAACGAGAAAAAGCCTCTCTGAGGCTCAAGCTAGGCAGCGATGCAGCTTCCGTGAACCTTCTCTCTTGCCGCCCTTCGGGATTCATGCCAGAGAAGCTGCGAAACTCATCCGCATGAACTACGCTGACCTGCACCGCATCTACAACCAGCCGTTTTTTGACTTACTCAAGCACGCTCGCGCCGTGCATGAAGAGCACTGGACGGGCAATGAAGTTCAGCTTTGCACGCTATTGAGCATCAAAACGGGTGGCTGCAGTGAAGACTGCGGCTACTGCGCCCAGAGTGCCCGCTACACCACTGGTGTGCAGGCGGAACGCCTCATGGCCAAGGAGCAAGTGATGGAACGTGCCTTGGCGGCTCGTGCCAATGGCTCCACTCGCTTCTGCATGGGTGCTGCCTGGAAAGGTGTGCGCGTCGGCACCCAGAAATTTGATCAAGTCCTCGATATCGTGAGCGATGTCTCAAAGCTGGGCATGGAGGTCTGCGTGACTCTGGGTGAACTAGGTGCGGAAGAAGCCAAGCAACTCAAGGAAGCGGGCGTGACGGCTTACAATCACAACGTGGACACCTCACCAGAGCATTACCCGAATATCGTCAGCACTCATACCTTTGAAGATCGGCTACGCACCATTCGCCATGCGCAGGATGCGGGCATGTCGGTCTGCTGTGGTGGTATTCTTGGCTTGGGAGAGACTATTGAAGACCGCCTGAAAATGCTGGAGGTCATTTCCAACTTCAATCCGCATCCCGAAAGCGTGCCGATCAATGCGTTGATGCCCATCAAGGGAACTCCGCTCGGAGACAATGAAGTCGTCGATTCGTTTGCCTTCATTCGCATGATTGCCGTGACTCGAATCGCCATTCCCCGAGCCAAGGTCCGCCTGAGCGCGGGTCGTACCAATCTGAGCCGCGAAGCCCAAGCCTTGGCCTTTTTTGCGGGAGCCAATTCGATCTTTTACGGAGACAAACTTCTCACCGCAGCCAACCCACGCGCCAACGAAGACTTGCGCTTGATTCAACAACTAGGTCTGACCGCCCAGTCTCCGAATCCTATCCTCGAAGCCCCCGAGGCCGATGAGGTGCGTCCACTTTGTCCTGCTTTTGATGATGCGAGCGATTCGACGAGCAAATCTGGCTGTCTGACCGGCTGCGGCGGCTAAAAAGCGTTCATTCGTGAAGAAATAACATTGCTCTAGGGGTGACTGCCGTGACAAACTGCGGTCGAGTATGTCTGAAACTACCCCAACCGGTTCTCACCCCGATTCTGCGGATCATCCTGCTGCATCGCCACCACCAAGTGGCCACATGACTCAGCCGATCGGCTACCCGCCGGGTTACGTGATGCCTCCTGGGTATCCTCAACCCATGGGTTACCCACCCGGCTACCCCATGCAGCCCGGCATGGTGCCTCCTGGCTATCCTCAACCCATGGGCTATCCACCCGGCTACCCCATGCAGCCCGGCATGATGCCTCCCGGCTATCCTCAACCTATGGGTTACCCCCCAGGTTATCCCATGCCTATGCAGCCAGGCATGACACCCCCGCTACCCACAGTGGCACCGACCCAGGAGGCAGCTGCCCCTATCGCCCCGGCCCACGTGCTTCCGCCACCAGCCTCTGCCCCAGACGTGCCCACAGCTCTGCCGGCAGTTCCCACGATTGCCCAGATGCCTGAGGTCGAGGGTGCGGCGGTTGAGGTCCTTGAGGAGGGCCAGGTCTACCACCCCCCTGCCCTGCATCATTTCGAAAGCAAAAAGGTCAATCCCCTGGTGCAGCTATGGCGCAAGGTCGGTGGCGGCTCCTTGACGTTGTCCATCGCCATCCATGCTGGCATTTTGATCATCGGTGGAGCCATCGTGGTGAGTTCACAGCTCATCCAGAAGCAGGTGGACTTCCTGCCTGGTGGCGGCACACAGGCGGGTGCACAGGCCAGCGCGGAAATGAAGCACAAGGTGTCGCAGAAGAAGCGCACCTCGTTGAATAAAACGATGCCGATGAAAAAGATCGTGAGCACGAGCAGTAACTCCGCCGTGACGCTGCCCGATGCACCGCCGGATCTATTGGACGTGCCGGACGTGAGTTCGATGCTCGGTGGAGGTTCACTGGGCGGAGGCGGTTTTGGCAAAGGAGGTGCCGGCGGTGGCTTCGGCACAGGCATGGGCATGGGAGCCATGCAGGGCTTTGTGAGTCTTCCTCCATCCATGAAGACTCGCTGTTCCCCGCAGGAACGCCTGAAAAAACTGGCTGAAAGCGGCGGCACGCCAGAGTGCGAGCGCGCTGTATCAAATTCGCTAGAATGGCTGAAATCGAAGCAAAACCCAGACGGCTCATGGGGCAGTAGTAACAAAGCAGGCATGACCGGCATGGTTCTTCTCTGCTTCCTGGGGCGGTGTGAAACGCCGGATTCACCTTTCTATGGCGACAATGTCATGAAGGCGATCATGTACCTGATCGAGCTTTCCAAAAAGAATACCTACGGTGCCATCACGGAAGACTTCAAAGGCAACGCAGGAGCTTATGAGCATGGCATCGCGACCTATGCGTTGGGGGAGATGTACACGCTGGCTCGTCTGGGTAACAAAGAGTTACCAGGCATGAGAGATGCCTTCGTCAAAGGTGTGGAACTCATCATCAAGTGCCAGAACAAAAAGGATGCTGGCAAGGCAGAAGGATCCTGGGATTACTACACCAAAAACATCTCTGAGGGCAATCCGACCTCCAAACGCGAGGATCTATCTGTCGCCGGATGGCAATACCAAGCCCTCAAGGCAGCGAAGTTCACAGGCCTCAAGATCGAAGGCCTACACAGCGCCATCGACAAGACCTGCGACTACATCGAACGCACCCAGACCAAGGACGGCGGCTTCGGCGTCGCCAACCGTGATGCGCACTACAACCAGTGGAGCCTCACAGGCACAGGAATCCTGGGTCTTCAGACTCTTGGCAAAGGCCGCACGGCTTCGATCAAAAAGGGCCTCGAGTTCTTACATCGATTCCTAGAAACAGAACCGCTCGATTGGAACAAAAACTGTAACCTCTATTGCTGGTATTACTACACGCAGGCCTTCTTTCAGGCAGGCGGTGAAGAATGGAAGTTCTACAATCAGCAATTTCTGCCCCAAATCCTCGCTGCTCAGAATCCAGATGGCAGCTTCAAGACAGGCCGTAGCAATTGGCCTTCTGGCAGCGACAACGGCAACCCGATCTACCGCCAAGTACTTTGCACACTACAGCTTGAGGTTTATTACCGTTATCTGAAGGTCGGAGACCGCGATGAAGAAAGCTTCTTCGACCGGCAATGATCGTCCCCTACCTTGAAAAGGCAGTCATCCCCTGAACTTGCGGCATTGCTCTCTTGACGCACAAGGGGGCTCTCCTACTGTCGCACTGCCCCCCCGCATCTCTTTCTCATGAACATCCACGAATACCAGGCCAAGGAACTTTTTGAAAAATTCGGTGTCGCGACACCTCCAGGGAAAGTTGCAGCTACCGCTGAAGAAGCCGGCAAAGTCGCTCAAGAACTCGGTGGAGCGGGATTGGTGGTAAAGGCTCAGGTTCATGCAGGTGGCCGTGGCAAAGGCACCTTCAAGAATGGCTTCAAAGGTGGCGTGCATGTGATCAACACCGCCGCAGAGGCGCAGGACATCGCTGGCAAAATGCTCGGCCAAACCTTGGTGACCCATCAGACTGGCCCCGAAGGAAAACTGGTGAGCAAAGTGCTCGTCGCCAAGTCGGTGGACATCGTCAAAGAATATTACTTTGCCATCCTATTCGACCGCGGCAGCAGCAGTCACGCCATTATCGCCAGCACCGAAGGTGGCATGAATATCGAGGAAGTAGCAGAGAAAACGCCCGAGAAAATCATCAAGGAATTCATTCATCCAAGCCTCGGTCTTCAGAGCTATCAGGCCCGGAAGGTGGCAGCCGCTCTCGGCCTTCAAGGAGCACTTGCCAACCAAGCGGTGAAGCTATTTTCCGCCCTTTGGAACCTCTACCTAAAGAGCGATTGCTCCCTCGTGGAAGTAAATCCGTTGGCCGTAACCTCGGACAACCAAGTGGTAGCGCTAGATGCAAAGTTCAACTTTGACGACAACGCTCTTTATCGTCAAAAAGACATCATCGCCATGCGTGATACCACGGAGGAAGATCCGCGTGAAGTGGCAGCCAGTGAGTTCGGCCTGAATTACATTGGCTTGGATGGCAACATCGCATGCCTAGTCAATGGAGCTGGCCTCGCCATGAGCACGATGGACATCATCAAGCTGCATGGAGGTGAGCCCGCCAACTTCCTTGACGTGGGGGGGGGCGCTACCAAAGAGCAGGTAACCGCAGCCTTCAAAATCATCCTCGGTGACCCCAACGTGAAAGGCATCCTAGTGAACATCTTCGGTGGCATCATGGACTGCAACATCATCGCCAATGGCATTGTGGCAGCGGCCCAAGAGGTTTCCCTCGACATCCCGCTTGTCGTCAGATTGGAAGGCAACAACGTCGAAGCTGGCAAGAAGACCCTTGCAGAAAGCGGACTCGCCATCACCAGTGCCGATGGCCTAACCGATGCAGCGCAAAAGATCGTCGCCGCCGTCAATGGCACGACTTGCTGAGCAAAAGTCTTCGCCTACTCATTTTGTGAGAGCCTGAGGTCACCCTCAGGCTCTTTTGATTTGGCGAAGAAGCTTGATTTACTTCGCCTCAGAAACGGCCAAGAACCTGACGCACACTGCGCCACCGACCGAGATCTTGCGGCCTGTGAACTGAAGTTTACCGGTCTCTTGATCAACCTTAAAGAGAGCTGCGGTTTTGCTATCTTGATGAGCAATGATCATCCAACGACCCGTAGGATCGAGATTGAAATTACGCGGAATTTGACCTTCCACCGGGACATTTTGGATAAGCTTCAGGTGCCCAGTCGCGGGATCGCAGGAAAACACGGCTAGGGTATCATGAGTGCGATTCGAAACATAGACGAAGCGGCCATTTGGATGCGCGACTGTCTCTGCCGTGCTATAACCTGTCTTACCCCGATCCGCTTCCGGTAGCGTGGACAGAGTTTCGATCTCAGTCAGAGCTCCTTTATCCGCGTCATAAGCAAAGCTAGTGACGGACATGAGCATTTCATTGTTCACAAAGACAAATCGCCCGGAAGGATGAAACGCCAGATGCCGAGGCCCACTCCCTGCTGGCACGGTCGCGTAGCCATGACTTGAGATCGTGCCCGTGGAGGATTCGAGGCGATAGATTAGCACCTTGTCCAGACCCAAGTCACAAGCGAAGCCGAAGCGATTGTCAGGACTTACGTTGAAGCTATGCGCGTGGGGGCCGGCCTGACGCTTGGGATTCACGCTGGAGCCTTCATGCTGGACGAAGCTCTTGGCCTCACTGAGGGCTCCTTTTTCATCAATGGCATAACTCGCGACACTGCCACCGCCGTAGTTGGCGATCATCAGCATGCGTCCGGTTTTATCAGTCGAGACATGGCAAGGCCCAGCCCCAACGGAAGACACTTGATTGATCAAGGTGAGCTTGCCATCAGGCTGATGAATGGAAAACGCGCTGACACCACCGCCCTTTTGACCTGGAGTGGCCATTTCACCCACCGCGTAAAGCTTGGTACCATCCGGATGTATGGCCAGGAAGCTCGGGCTACCGGTTTCGACTGCTAGGATAGGCTCGCTCAGCTCACCCGTTTCAGGGGCAAACTTGGAAACATAAATGCCTTTGCTGCCGGACTTCGCGTTCGTGTAACAGCCGAAGTAAACATGATAAGTGTCTGCGGCCTGAAGAGAGAGCAGGGTTAAACTGGTGGCTAGAATGGCTAAGGTACGTTTCATGGGATTTGAGGAATGGAGATCACTTCCGCGCCTTCTCGGCAATGGCCTTGTAGTAGCTCTCAATGGCGGCACGATATTCGGGAGCTGCTTCGGTACGTGTGGCCTCGGTCAGATCTTCGGCCATCTTGCTCGGCAAGTGGCCCCAGTCACCTTTGACGAGGATCAGCTCAGTGCCTAGCACCCCTTCTTTTAAAGCGGCTTGGAGATCACCTCCGTCTTTGGATTGCGCGGTAGCTTGGGATGGCTGCGGCTGGCCTTGCTGATTCTGGTTCTGCGCGGTTTGCTGCGATGCATTCGGCGGTGGCGAACCAGGCGTCTGCCCCTGATTACGCTGATCTGCCATCTGCTGCTGCTGACTCTGCTGAGCTTGGGCTAGACTTTGTTGGGCTTTCTGCTGCTGACCAGGTTGATTCCCCTGCCCTTGTTGTTGCTGTTGGCCATTTTGCTGAGGCTGGCCATTAGCCGATTGTACTGGATGCAATTGGGCATCGAGCTGATCTAGCGCTTGCGCTAGTAATGCTGCCTGCACAGCCTCCAGCGGATGAGCGGTCATGGCGGGAGGAGTGGCAGCAGCGGTAGCTTCGGCGGCTTTGGCAGCTTCAGCCGCTGGGGCCAGTGCGTCCTGGCCAATAGGCTTGGGCGGCGGCGGCGCGGATTGCCCTGGGGCGGTAAGTGCGGTGCGGGCGGCAGCAGCTTGCTGCGCTAATTTCTCAGCCGCTTGCGCAGTCTGCTGGGCAGCTTCCTGGGCACCAAGACGCTGCTGGTGACGGGCAACACGGTTCAAATCGTTCGCGGCTTGCTCAGTCGCGAGCCCCATGTTGACCGGCTGCTGCGCTTCACTAGCGATCGATTCCTCACTAGCCTGGGCGGTCTGCTTGCCGAGTTCCGCCAGAGCTTTCTGCATAGCTGCATTGTTAGGCAGCTCTTTTTCCAACGCGGCCAGAACCTTCCCAGGATCTTGCGTAGCATCTTGGGCCATCTGGGCGAGGGCTTGCGCGCGAGCGTAGGCTTCATCCAACGGCTCTTTCACGCCGAGGTCTTGCTCCATCTTCGAGGCGTTGGCTAATTCTTCCTCGCTAAGCTCCTGACCAGCTTCGACCTTGGCCATATTCTGCGCGAGTTGGTCCAGTGCTTGCGCGGATTGTTGCTGGGCTTGGGCAGCTTGGCTCAGTGCCTGGGCTTGCGGCTGACTTTGCTGGGCTTGAGCGGCCTGTTTTAAATTCTGTGCCACCTGCGGCTGCGTCTGCTGCATCTGCGCAAGGGCAGCATCGGCCGTGCGCGAGAGCTGACGTTGGCTCTGATTTTGCAAATCCGCCGCGTTCGCTTCCTGACGTAGCGCGGCCTGAAGGGATGCCATCTTCTCTGCATTTTCATTCGTGGCCTGCTGAAGTTCGGCTGCTTTTTGTGCTACTTCAGCCACGGGTTTCTGCGCTTCGGCTTGTGCGGCGGCAGTCTGGGTTTGTAGCTGAGCTTGCTTCATGTCTTGTGCGACGGCTTTCATCATGTCACTGACCTTGGGCGTGAGCTGGGCCAAAGATTGACGCGCAGCCTGTGTTTGCACCGTGAGTTGCTGAGCCACCTCACTAGCTTGAATCCGGGCCTGATCGGCCATTTGCTGCGCACCTTGGGTATTCAAAGGCTTGTCAGGGGGCTGCGTCGCGGCCTGCTTGTTCAAAGCTTGAAGCTGATCGGCTGAAGCGCGGCTAATGTCGGCTGCTTGCTGTGCCTGTTGAGCCAGCTGCTGGTTAGCCTGTGCAGACTGAGGATCAGCGGTCTTCATCCGACGCAGCATATCGGGCAATTGCTTTAAGGACTCAGAGGCAGCACGAGCTTGCTGAGCGGCGGTTGAATCCAGAGGTTTGCTTGTATCAAAGGCAGCCTCTTCTGCAGCCTGCATGGCACCTTGAGCCAAGGCATCGGTTTCGAGCGCAAGCACGGCACCACGCAGTTGCTCGGCTTTGGCGACCAGCGGGTCTGGCGTCTTGTTTTTCGGATCTTGGCTGGCCTGGCTGGGGATACGTGCGCCTTCGGGCGTAGTTGCCTCTTTCACCTCGCGGGCGAGCTGATCCGCTGCGCGGGAAGCACGGTTGGCATCGAGCGCAGCCTCCGTGTTGGTCAACGTGTTTTGCTCCTTCAGCGCCGCTTGTTCTTCCAGCTGCTTGGCCGCGCTGGCCAGTTCCTGAGCAGCTTTTTCCTGAGCGCTATTGCCATCGCGATCTTCACGCGGCTTTTGATTCGGTTTCTTCGCCTCCTGCTCGGCTTGCTGAAGCGCTTCACGAGCTTCATTTAAAGCGACGATGGCCGGATTTTCCTGGCGGGCCAGCTGCTCGCGCAATTGCTGCCCCCGGTTGGCGGCATTTTCTGCCATGTTGCGCGCCGCTTCTGCGGAACGGGCCAGACGCTGGCGTAGGTTGTCCGAGGCCCCGTAGAGGTGCTCGGGACTTTTGGCCTGATCGGGTTTGTCCAGGCTAGCGGCGAGGTCGGCACTGGCTTCGGTGATCTGTTTTTGAAATTCCTTGAGCTGATTCTGCTGGCCACCATCGACCAGAGTCTTCAGTTCCTCCATCTGCTCATTCAGAGGCTGCGTGGCCGCCAGCGCGCCACGCTGCTGCTCTTGCCATTTCGGACGCTGACTTGAGTCGCGATTCGCTGGCAGTGATTGTTCCGTCAGCAGAGCTTCCTGACGAGCGAGCTGCTGGGCCTGCTGGGCCACGATGCGGGCGTTGTCCTCAGCCGCAAAGATGCGCGCCGCCTGGGCGACGCTGTCGATGTCAGACTGTGCTTCATTGGCATTCCTCCGCACACTATCGGTATTTTCGATATTCTGATTTAGTTTCTGCTGCAGCTGCTTGAGGGCATCGGTGCGCAGATGGGAGAGACGTTCGCCCAAAAGCTGCACCTCTTGAGCATCGAGATGGTTCGGGGCCTGGCGCGCTATTTCCTGCAGCTGTTTCCAGAGATCCTCCGCCTTGGCTGTGACCTTTTCCGCTTCAGTCTGTGCACGCACCAGCGCGTCCTGAGCAGTGCGGGTAGCTTCTGGATTTTTCGCAGCCTGCTTTTCGGTTTTACGTACTTGCTCCACGGCCTTGCGTAGCTCGCGAGTTTCGTCTGACAGCGTTTCTGCCTGCTGGGCAAAACGCCGGGTTTGAGCGGCCCACTCACGCTGCTGCGGACTTACCGTCTGCTCTAGGATGACGATGCGCAGAGACTCGGATTCTGCGATCTGTCCTTTCAGGTCGCTGGCGATCAGCTTGATCAGCACCGTATCTCCTGCCTTCACTTGCAGCGGAGCCAGAGGCAGTAGGCTCTGCATCTGCACTTCTTTGCCCGTTTTACCCGAAATCTCCTTCTCCTCCCACTTTCCGGCATTGATCTGATGCGCCAACTTCACGCTCGCTAGGCCGATATCATCGCTGGCTAAGGCTTGCAGCCGCACACTTTCATCCGGTAGCATTTCCTGCGGCTCCGCCGGCTCGATGATCTGGGCTAAAGGTGGCAGGTCAGCGATGCTAGTGACGCTCCAGGGGCTGGATTCTTCATTCGTAAAAGCGGTTTCCTTAGCTGTTAGCGAGATCTGCCAAGACTCGATCTGAGGCTGAACGATGAACTCTGTGAGCACCATGCTATCAGCGATGTTTTGCGCCGCGATGGCTTCAGGATGATCAGCATGATCCGGATTGATGAGCAGCGCTGCTTTCGACACAGGCTGGTTGGTTTTCAGCGCTAGCTTCAGCGTCGTGCCTTCCAGCGCCTCAATGTCGCCATGGTCTTCCCTGATCTCGATCGGTGGCAAACCCGAGTAAGATGGTGGCACCAGCGTTTTCACGAACTCAAGCACGCGCGGCCTTGGCTTCGCAGTGAGCCTATACCAAGGGGTGATAGCATCTTCCGCGAGGACGCGGTAAAGCACATCGACCTGACCGATGTTTACCAGAGCCTGATACTGCCCCACAGCATTGCGCTTCATCTCCTGAAGGCGCGGTTTCGCATCACCAGACTGAACTTCGATCTGTACCTGCTGAGGCACTTGCCCATCTACTTCAGCGATTACTTCCAGCTCCGAAGCAATCGGCACCTGTAGCTCCGCTGGCTGCGGTGCGAGAATAGAAAGGCGAACGCTTGAAGGGCGCGCGAAATTGACGAATGGCAGCGCCGCACGCGCCAAAAAGCCCGGCAGATGCAGTAAACTCCAAGGGCAAAGCGCCAGCACCAGTAGCACCACGCATCCGGCGCGTAAGAACCAAGGCTTCAGCGAGGCAAAGGGCAGTGCCTCGGCCAGACGCAAGGTTTTGAGCTCCTCAGCCACATCGTCCTGGAGCCGAGCACGAAACTCTATCGATTCGTCACCATGTCCATCGGCCAGCTCCACCGCCGCCACCAGTCGCTCACGCAAATGTGGGGCCACCGACTCTAGCAGCCGCGCGGCACCGGCCAGGTCACGTGCCTCCCCGATCAGACGCAAAGCCACCTTCCAGGCAAAAAATGCCGCACCAGCATAGGCCGTGAGCGTCAGCCAAGGCCGCACTGTCTCAGGCATGAGTCGAGCACGATCCAGCAGTGCAATCCCGAGTACTATGGCCAAGGCCACCCCACCGCCGGCGAGTAGAGCTCGCCCGACTAACAGCTTTCGCCGCCGCAGACGAAAAGCAGTCAGAGCATCGAGCGTGGCAGGGCGGAGCGAGGGATTCATCGGGAAAAGAAAAGCAGAAGAGGAAACAACGTGCCTCATGGCCGTCATCTTGTCGCAGGACCGCAGGGAATTCGAGACTACCTTGCGGAGCTTCCCACCGCTTTGGCTGAAAGCTCCCCTTACCGGCAACGTTCAAGGCCGCGCCATGAAATGCCTCGTTTTTCTCCTTTCCGCTCTCTGCGCGCCGCTCCTCGCTGGCGAAGCGGAAGACATCCTCACTCAATCCGGTGTCAAAGGTGGCATCGTGGTCCATGTCGGTTGCGGTGAGGGAAACGTGACTCAAAAACTACGGGCAAATGCCTCGTATCAGGTCCAAGGGCTCACGAAAGACGCTGCCAAGGTACCTGCGATCCGCGAGAGCATGCACCAGGCTGGAGTCAGTGGAGCGGTGGCTATTTCGGAATGGGACGGCAAGCACCTGCCTTATATTGAAAACTATGTGAATCTGCTCGTCATTGAGGACGCGGCCACCGTTTCCAAGGAGGAGATCGACCGCGTGCTCACCCCTCTGGGCGTGGCGATGGTGAAAAAGGGTGGCGCTTGGGAAAAGATCACGAAGCCATGGCCGGAGAAGATGGATGAGTGGACGCACTACGCTTACGACAGCAAAGGCAACCCCACCTCGAAGGATTATCTCGTCGGTCCGCCGACGCGCATGCAGTGGGTGGGCAATCCACGCTGGAGCCGCCACCACGACCGCATGTCGTCCGTGAGCGCGAAGGTGAGCAGCGGTGGTCGTATTTTTTACATCATCGACAAAGGCAGCCGCATCACCATTCTCACGCCGGCGAAGTGGACACTCGTCGCGCGCGATGCCTTCAACGGCACCGTCTTGTGGGAAAAGCCCATCGAGAAATGGAGCACGCACCTGTGGCCTCTAAAATCCGGCCCCACCCAGCTCACACGCCGCATCGTGAGCATCGGCGACAAGGTGTATGTCACCCTCGGCATCTCCGATCCCATCGTCTGCCTCGATGGCGCGACCGGGAAGGTTATCCGCACCTACGAGCAGACCAAAGGCGCAGAGGAAATCCTTTACCGCAACGGCACACTCTACGCGCTGGTAAACAGAGAAGCATGGCGCCTCAACGAAGAGTTTGCCGTAAAGCAGCAGAGCGATCAAAAACGCGTCGAGACGGAGTTCAATTGGGATGGCAAGCCGAGGCAGCTCATCGCCCTTGACGTGGAAACTGGAAAAACAATCTGGGAGCAAGAGGACCGCATCGCCCCCATCACCCTCGCCCTCGATGACAAGCGCATCGTTTATTACAACGGCGACGGCCTCGCGGCTCGCGATGTCAAAACCGGCGCAGTCAAATTCACCACAGATCCCACCAAGCGCCGTCAGCTTTATGAGTTCAACTTTGCGCCCCGCGTACTGCTACACGGCGATGTCATCATCTACGCCGGCGGTGATGGCGCGATGAAGGGCATGAACGCAGAAACCGGCAAGGACATGTGGACCGCACCTCATGAAAAGAGTGGCTACCGCAGCCTAGAGGACGTGGTCGTGGCACAGGGACTCGTCTGGAATTCCGGCAATCTCAGCGGCAATCAAAGCGGCGAATATCGCGGCTTTGACCCCATCACGGGCGAAAAGAAGAAGAGCTTTTTCCCCGACGTTCCCGAAGGCACCTACTGGTTTCACCATCGCTGCTACATGGGTAAGGCCACGGAAAAATTCCTCATCCCATCCCGCACCGGGATCGAGTATGTCGATATGGAAAAACAGCACTGGGACCTCAATCATTGGGTGCGTGGTGCCTGCCTCTACGGCGTCATGCCCTGCAACGGACTCACCTACGCCGGACCTCACAACTGCGCCTGCTACCCGGAGGCCAAACTCGATGGCATGGCCGTCATGGCCAGCACGCCGACCTATCCGCTGCCTAAGAAAACGCCGGATAACGAGCGCCTCATCAAGGGGCCAGCGTATGCTGATGCGATCGATGAAAAAGAAGCCGACGCCGCCGACTGGCCCACCTACCGCGCTGACAACGCCCGTAGCGGCGCGGCCAAGAGCGATCTAAAAAAGGACCTCGGCATGGCCTGGGAGGTGAAACTCACACCGCCACTCTCCACTACGAGCACAGCCGCCGGTTTGACCTTCGTCAGCGAGGTCGATCGACACACGCTGCATGCCTTTGATGCCGCCACGGGCAAGAAAGCCTGGCATTTCATCGCCGGAGGCCGCATCGACTCGCCACCTTCGTATTGGAAGGGCCGCGTACTCTTCGGTGGCAAGGACGGCTACGTCTATTGTCTTCGCGCCAAGGATGGCGCGCTCGTATGGAAGTTCCAAGCCGCACCGACGAAGCTCAGCCACAGCGCCTGGGAAATGATGGAGAGCGTGTGGCCCGTGCACGGCAGCGTGCTCGTCGAAAATGGCCTCGTGAGTTGTGTAGCCGGCCGTTCCTGCTTCCTCGATGGTGGCTTGTGGTTCTACCGCCTCGACGCGAAAACCGGCGAGATGCGCGTCAAAATCAACTACGACGACAAAGACCCCGAAACCGGTGGCGACCTCAATGACCGCCACAAAACACTGCAAATGCCCGTCGCGCTCAATGACATCCTCAGCAGCGACGGCAAGTGGACCTACCTCCGCACGCAAAAAATCGGCGATGACGGCCAGCGCGTCGAAGTCGGCCCAGTGAGCGGTGATTTCGCCAAGCAAGGCGGCGCGCACAAAGGCGAAGGCTCGCATCTTTTCGCGCCGATGGGCTTCCTTGATGATTCGAATTTCCACCGCAGCTACTGGGTCTATGGCAAAAGCTTCGCGGGGGGCCACGGCGGCTACTATCAAGCCGGCAAGTATGCGCCAGCAGGCCGCATTTTGGTCCACGACAACAAGAACGTGTATTCATACGGCCGCGAGGCCCAATACTATAAATGGACCACCACCATGGAGTACACCCTCTTTTCCACGCCGAAGACTCCGCCGGATGAGAGCTACAATACCGAAGATGCCACCACACCACGCCAGGGGAACAGTTTGACGCTCGGCCCTGATGGCCAACCGCTCGCCGTGCAGCCTCCAAAGCTCGAAAAAGAAGGCAAAGCCGCGAAAAAAGCCAGCAAAGGCAATGCGAAAGGAAAAGGCAAACAAGCCACTTCACCTGCCAATGCACCCATTCCTGGTTCCGTACTCTTCCCGATGAATGATGCGCTCGATCCAAGCAAGATCGCTCTTAGTATCGAGGCCTGGGTGCTGCCGGACAAGCCCAACGGCACCGTTTTGCACCATGGCGGCCCGCTGCGCGGCTACGCCCTCGATATTCGCGACAAGAAACCGCAGTGGCACATCCGCAGCGACTCGAAGATCAACACCATCGTCAGCGCCGAGGCGCTCACCGACGGCTGGCACCATCTCGCCGCCACCCTGACCGCCGAAGGCAAAATGACACTTTACATCGATGCCAAACTCGTCGCCGAAGGCAATGGCACTGCCATTGACGCCAAACCCGCACGCCCACTCTACCTTGGCAATGGCGATGGAGCCGCTGAGGGCACCGCTGGCGGTTATAGCGGCCTTCTCGACCAATTTGCGCTCTACCACAAAGCCCTTACGCCTGCCGAAGTTCAGCAGCGCTTTGAAGCCCCAGATGTGAAACCCGCCGACGCCCTGCTCGTCTGCAATTTCGACAATGGCGACAGCCGCGACAGCGGCCCGAACGCCATCCACGGTATTGGCGCAGGCATTGAAACTGGTAAAGGCAAAGTCGGTGGTGCCCTTTGGTTCAAAGGTGGCGCAGGTGGCAGTGGTGGCAACGCTCCCGGAAGCTTCGTGAAACACACCTGGGACCGCTTTGTGCCCATCGTCGCGAGAAGCATGGCCCTTGCTGGTAACACCATCCTTGTCAGCGGCCCACCGGACACGATCGATGAAGAATATGCCTTTGAACGCCTCGCCGCCAAAGACCCAGCCATCCTAGAAGAGCTCAAGGAGCAAAACGAAGCCCTCGAAGGCAAACGCGGCGCCAAAATGTGGGCCGTGAATGTAGAGACGGGTGAACAGTCCGAGGGATTGGAACTGACTTCGCCACCCGTCTGGGATGGCATCACGGTGGCACAGGGGCGTGTGTATGTGAGCACCGTGGACGGTCGCTTGCAATGCTTTGGGAAATGAGCCTCGAAAGAGGCATTTCCGCGTTTTGAAGATCGAAAGCGAAGCCATCCAGCTTGCCGTTGGATCATTTCCCAGCCTCCGAGGGCTGCAATCCTCCCAGCCATCTTTTGACAAAGATGGCCACCGGGCATTTAGGTCAGGCCAAGACAATCATGGCTGAGATTTCAATGTTTACGGGCGGCATTGCCCAAACCAATGGCTACTTGGTGCAAACCGCTGGCCTAACTTTCCTTGTGGATGCACCCGAGGGTGTTGCCGCATGGCTGAAGTCACAAGGTATCCGGCTGGATGCTCTGCTGCTCACGCATCAGCACTTTGACCATGTGCTGGATGCTGCCGCTTTGGCTCAGGAGCACGGCTGTCCGGTGTATGCCTGGGCCACTTTTT
>JBIKYV010000198.1:0-6017 GCA_044355075.1 Prosthecobacter sp. | reverse complement strand
AAAAAGCGGGATGTTGAAAGACATCCCGTTTTTGTTGGGTCGATACAGCTTGGCTGCTGGTCGATGAGCTACTTTGCCTAGGCTACTTCCGAATTCTGGTTCAATGGCCACAGTTGCCGTTTTCCTCGGCAGGATCCGTGTCTTGGATCTCGGCGGTGGACTTCAGTTGCTCGATGAAGGCGTTGAACTTGGTGTCCTTGGCTTCCTCAATCATCCGCTGGCGGACGGCATTTTTGATCTCATCAAAAGCAAGAGGTTCTGGGGGGCGGCGTCCAAGGATGGTGCAGACGTGGAAGCCCAGCTGGGTGGTAAAGACGGGACTGATCTCACCCTCGCGCATGGAGAAGGCGATGGTCTCGAACTCCTCCATGAATTCGCCGCGCTTGAACCAGCCGAGGTCGATCATTTGCTGCTCATCTAGGCGATGTTGCTCGGCGAGCTTCATGAAGTCTTCCCCAGCGAGCAATTCCTGGCGGACGCCGCGCATCGTATCGAAGACGTCTTTTCTGCTTTTTGCACCCTGGAGGCTTTTCGTGATGTGGGCTGCGTGGATACTTTCCTCGCTCATGTAGTCCTCCAGGTGGGAGCTATAGAAAGAGCGTAGCTCTTCCTCCGTGGGATCAGGATCAGGGCCGTAGATCTCGGCTAGCATTTGGTCCAGGCGAACCCCGTTGGCGACATTTTCACGCACGACGGCTTCGTCTTTGTAGGGCATGCCAATGCGCATGTAGAACTCCGTTTCCCCACCCGCCTCGTCGATCAGACGTGCGAGTCTTGCGGTGATGTCCTCCTCGGCGACGTTCGGGACTCGACGCAGGGCCTCTTGATTGAGGAGAACACGAGATAGGATGTTGTCCTTGGCATAACCGCGGAATTCAGGGTCGCGCTCGCAGCAGGCGACTTGAAGCTGGCGCTCGTAGTGCCCTTTGACGTTGCGGAATTCAGATTCGATGACCTCGTCGTCGATCTCTTCACCATTGATGATCAGTGCCATGGTCGTATGGGAAGACAGTCAGGCTCTTTCTGCAACCAAGAACCTCAAGCTCTCGCCTCCTTCTTTTTTCATGACCGTCCTTCAATCTTTAGATGCACTTTCGTCCGTGCGTGGGCCAGTGGCCCTAGCTATCGGCGTCTTTGATGGCCTGCATCTGGGTCACCAAGAAGTGATACGAGCTGCTCAGGAGCATGCACGGCAGCACGACGGCACGGCAGTGGTCATGAGCTTTGAACCGCATCCACTCGCAGTGCTGCGTCCTGAGTCAGTGCCACCACTGCTCTGTGGGCACGCTTATCGTCAGGTTTTGCTCGAGCGCCTTGGCATCGACTGCATGCTGCTCTGTCCCTTCGATGAAAACACGGCCGCCACGCCTGCTGAGCTGTTTATGGATATCTTGGTGCGTGATTGTCGCCCCTTGGGCTGCATTTCCGTGGGCTATGGATGGACTTTTGGAAAAAATCGGGCGGGAAACATCCACCGCCTCATGGAGGCAGGGGAACGCCAGGGGTTTGCCGTTTATGGCGTGCCACCAGTGCGGGTCGATGGTGCGGTGGTGAGTAGTACCCTCATCCGTGAGGCAGTGCTGTCGGGCGATCTTCCTGCAGCTTCGCGTCTGTTAGGAAGAAATTATGCACTTTATGGCAAGGTTCAACGTGGGCGGCAGCTCGCTAGCCAGCTCGGTTTTCCCACGGCCAACCTAAAACCCGAGGCTGAATTGCTTCCGCCACTGGGTGTTTATGCCGCTCGGGTAAAGTTTGGAGACCTCATCATCCCCGCGATTGCGAACCTGGGAGTTCGCCCCACCATTGAGGACGGATGGGTAGAGCCCAGCTTAGAAGTTCACCTTTTTGACTGGTCAGGTGACCTCTATGGCGAATCTTTAGAAGTTTTTTTAGCCGATTTCATCCGCCCAGAAAAAAAATTCCGAGACATTCAGGAATTACAAAACCAGGTCTTAGCCGACATGGCGCTAGCACGGCCTCTGCTAGAGGTTTGAATTGCTTTAAAAAGCGCGCAGCGGTCAGTCGGGGTTTATGACTAAATTTAGAAAAACTAAATTTCTTTGTTTAGTAAAATTAAATCCGGAAAACAGTAATAAATACTAAACAAAAATTTCAAGCAATGCTTTGTTGGGGAACCTCAAAATGCTAGAAATCAGGGATTTGGCGAATTCGATCATGGATTGATAAATTTGCGACTCAGCCACTCAAGTGCATTATTTTTTTCTTGGCAGAATGAAGGTCTTTGTGTTTTCTGTGCAATTAGTTCAAATGCCAAAAAATCAGTTTTCAACCTTCAACCTTGATCTGCCCATTCCTTAACGATCACCTGACTAACCAAGAGTCTTGTTATGGACTTTGGCCTTGTTAGTTGATTATCAAAGACTTGTAATGGAACTCAACCGCCATTTATCGCGCGAAAACAACGACTCGATTGCAACAGATGCGATCGAGTTTTTCTTCTGTTTGAATTATTCCAATTTATTCGTGCCTGACCTGTCACTCACAGTTCAGCAAAGCTAATTTAGCAAAATACCTGCCATGATTACACGCCCAACCCAAACTTCTCTGCCTGAGCGATTGACGCGCACATTGCGCCTGCCGCTTTGCAAAAAAGTAGTGTCTTCGATCTTGCTGGCGCAATTCGGCCTCTGGAGCACCCAAGTTCAAGGGGTGACAGGCATTTGGACTCTTGATAACGCAGGTAACTGGACTGGCACGCCCGCTAACTGGCAGTCTGGCACCGTTCCAAACGCGATTGATGACATTGCCATTTTCCGCAATGACATAGCCGCGGGTCGTACCGTGACTTTGAATGCGCCAATCACCTTAGGCGGATTGAAGTCAGGTGATCTTTATGGGGGTAGCGTTTTCACCTTCGGTGGAGCGTCCGCATTGACCATGAGTGCCTCGGTTGGTAATGCATTCATCAGCAGGTTTGGTAGTGCTACAGATATAATTAACACTTCGGGTGGTCTTTCGCTGGCATCGGCTACCGATTTTAACATCTTCGCGGGCGGTTTAGATGTGAACTCAGCTGTGACAGGCACTAAGAACATCATCAAAAATGGTGCTGGTGCCCTTACATTCCGGAATACTAGTGGATTTGCGGGTAACTTTATTCTGAATTACGGCACGCTGAATTTCTCAGGCGCGAGTGGAGCGACTTCGGCTCAGCTTGGAACTGGCACAGGTGGCATTTCTTTGTTGGGTAGTGGACGTCAGGACTTGGTGATTCTGGGTCTGCGCAGCAACGGCCCTGCTAGTGATGGCACAGTGGTGTACAGCGGAAATAACAATGTGATCTTTTCAGGGGGCGCGGCCATTAACGTGGATCGTAACTTTGACACGGGTGCCAATGATCGTGTCAATCATCAGTTGAATAACCTCACCTTCAATGGTGGTCTTTTGCGGGTTACCAGTGGCAATAGCCATCGCCTTACCTTTGCTGGTGCCACGACGCTTCTGGGGCAGACCAATGTTTTTGATCCTCAGGCTAACGGTGCGGCAACTTTGGCAAATATAACGCTATCGGGCGCTATCAATGATGGCGTGCTTAGCAGCAATTTGATCAAAGAGGGTGTGGGTCGTATGACGATCTCCAGTACTGCCAATACTTACGATGGAGTGACGGCTGTTAAAGACGGTGTTCTTCAGCTCGGAGCGGGTGCTAACGTCGGGGCAGGTGGCGTCATCATCAATGGGGGTGTTCTGAGTGTTCCTAATACCGCAACACTCGATGCAGTCTCCTCCACCGCAGGTGGCCTCAGGCTTGTGACCCAACTTGGCACTACACGCTATGCGCTTCCAGTCGTGGGTTATTCGGGTTCAACGAATATCGATGGCTCCAATCCTTTGAATTTCAACGCACCTATAGGGGGTGCTATTCTTGGCATTGATGGAGTCACTGGCACCACCAGCATCAACACGGCTAACATTGATCTTTCTGCCGTAGGCAATGGTAGCAATCGTGTCTGGTTGAGTAACGTGCTTGGTTTTGACCGCACTTACCGTGGTACTCTGACCAACGGTTCATCGGGTGACCTTCGTTTGCTTTCACCTACCAACAATTTGATTCTGGACACCACCGCAAACCTTCTCGGGGGTGCAGGTGCCACCAATAATCTCATTTTCGGCCTCGATCACGGAAATGCCATCCTTTTCACGTCAACCAATATGCAAAACGTGAATGCCGCCACCTCAGGTGGCACGTTCTCGGGTGGTGGCACAGTTTCTGTGCGGGTCAATAATGCTAATACCCTGGGTTCTGTCACCGTCAACCGTGGTGTCACTCTGAACATCAATGGCGCTGTCACGACACCGGTTGGTGCCGGCGTTGTCACGGGTCTTGGAGGTGTCATCAGCACGGATGCCACTTCTGCGGCGCAGTTTGGTAACACTGACTTCAGGCTCTACGGCGGTAGCACGCTCCTTCTCGATAACCGTGCCGTTGCTGGCAACAACACGGACCGGCGCTTACTTTCGAATACGTCTGTTGCTTTGACTGCATCTTCGTTGAACCTCGCCAGTGATGGCGGTGCTGCCGGTATTTCCACTCAGAATCTTGCTTCACTCATCTATGCTGGCGGAAGCACCATCAACATTGGCCGTGATGGTACTACAGCTGGTTCCCGGTTGGATTTGATTCTGGGCGGGCTGACTCGTTCTACGACAACGGCTGCTCGTGGAACCCTAATGCTACGCCAGATTGATGGGCAAGCTGCTACACTCGGCACAGCTTCTGCGACTTCGCGTATTTTGGTCAGTGCCGGTGCTCCTACTCCAACCAATGGGATGGTGGGTGCTAACATTGCGCTTTTCGGGGGTGCGAATATGCAGGATGCGACCTTGCCCCTTTTTGCCACTTATGATGCAACCAATGGTTTCCAGGCGGCGACCTTCACTCATACGGCTTTCACCGGCACCACCACTTCTTCCATTGTTGATCTGAACGGCGCAGCGGTCGCCGCGGGCACGCAAAGCGTCCAGGCTTTGCGTTTTCGTTCGACGGTCAATACCCAAACTCTGACAGGTGGTAGCCTTACTCTAGGTGCTGCAGCGGGTGCGGGGCAGGGTGCAGGTCTCTTCCTCGTCCACACACCGGATAACGAAGTCACTCACACAACGCCGATCACCTTCTCTGCGGGTCAGGAGGGTCTCATTTACACCTCTACCACGGGCGGAAGCAGTGTTGTGCGTCTTAATGGCAATATCACTGGCACGAATGGTTTGACGACCTTTGGCGATGGTAGCCTACGCTTGGGCGGCACGAATGATTTTGGAGGTCCTCTGACGATCAACGCGGGTAACGTTCGTCTCGCGAGTGTAACCGCAGCAGGACCTGTCAGTGGTACACCCACGGAGATTAACCTCTGGGGGGGAGCGCTTTACTTTGGTTTAGCGAACAGCCGCTACAACAACAACGTCAATGTTTACAACGATGCACGTCTTAGTAACGACAACGTTGGAAACGCCATTTTCAACAACCTGACGGTTCAGCCTCGCTCTGGCAGCACTGCCCCTGTTGTCGTCTGGGTTCAAGCCACTGCCGGAGGTAGTGGAACGACGGTGAATGGTTCATTCAATCTTGCCGGGCCGGCGCAGCTTTCGGTTGTGCATCCCCTTCAGATCAATGGCGGGCTGACAGGTTCTGGGAATCTCGACAAGTTCATGAATGACCGTTTGATCGTTGCGGGTGATTCTTCCTCCTACACCGGCAACATCACCGCCTACGCAGGTGGTCTCGTGTCTTACGCTTCCTCTTCTCTGGATCGTCCATTTGGTAACAGCAACAGCATTACGATCAACCCTGGTTCCTACATTGTTCTGTCCTCACCCACGAACGTGAATTCGGGTCAAGTGACGGTGAATTCGGATCTGGGTGGTATCTCGTCGATCGGCCAGCTTTACGTTTCCAATCCTGCTTCGACACTGCCAACCATGACCATCAATTCCACAGCGCCGTGGAAGGTGAATTTCGGCATTGGTGCTGTTGGATTTAGCCAAGATATCGACCAATC
>JBIKYV010000058.1:0-19892 GCA_044355075.1 Prosthecobacter sp. | reverse complement strand
TCCCGACCTCAGCAAAACGTCCCGCCGGTGCCTGGCGGTCGGTGTGCAGTAGCAGCATGCGCTCACCACTACGACCCTGCTGCAATTCAGTGCGCAATTGTTCCCAGGTGACCTTTTTGCCATCAAAATACATCGGCGTGCCATCTCCGCCAGCAAGGGTGACGATGTGCGCGCGATCGAATCCAGTCAGACGACTGCTCGATCTTGGCTTTTCCACCTTGATTCCGGACTGCTCCACAAAACCGCTGCTAAAGAGAAAACAGACCAGCAGAAGCAGGATCGCATTCAGCAGAGGCGTGACGTAGATCCAGGGACTCTGCCTGGGCAGATGACTCTCAAGCTTCATGAAGCGGAAGGGGTAGGATCACGGCTGCGCCTTCCGGGAGCGCGCCTTATTAGCGGGAGAATCTTCGAGCGGCTGGCGGAACTCGACGATGTTATCAGCAGCACGGGCATCTTCGATAAGATTGACAATCTCCACCCCGGCACGCTCCATGTCATGCATGATCGAGCGTGCTCTCGCGCTAAGAAAGGCATAAAACAAGTAAGCCGGAATCGCCACCACAAGGCCCAAAGCTGAGGTAATCAAACTCTGGTAAACACCTCGAGCTACCTCAGCCGGTGTCGTAAAGCCATTCGTACTAGAAAGATTGGTGAAGCTATCCAACAGACCGATAACCGTGCCCAACAGACCGATCAGCGGCCCAGCATGGGCAATGGCGTTCAAAATCGGCAAATAGCGCTCTAGGCGCGGCACCTCAAGCTGGCCTGCCTCTTGAACAATCTCCTTCAACTGCTCACGCGATGCGTGCTGGCGTAGGATAGCTGCATGGATCACCCGCCCAGCAGGAACGCGCGTAGCCACACATTCCTGGAGAGCTTCTGCAAAATGACGCCGACGGATGAGAGCTGCGAGACCTGCGAGAAATTCGCCAACATTCATGCTGGCCCGGTGGTAATAGGCCAGCCTCTCAAAAAAGATCGCCAAGGAAAATGCAAGGCACGCCATCAGCAGCCAAACCAGCGGGCCGCCTTTGGAGATGAGTTCGGTCATAATCTGCAAAAAAAGGGATTTTAAAATCAGCTAGCAAAGCAGCCAAGCGCCTGCCATGCCCCCCTACCAAGAGCATGAGGGATGCCTCTTGATTAAAATTCCAAGAAACGCCACAAGTCTAGCCCTCATCTTACACGGAGCCAAACATTTTGCACCCCACTGTCTCCAGCGTTCCTGAACGAGCCCGCGTCCTTCTCGTGGAGGAAAGCCTGCCCTACCGACGCGTCATCCGCGAGGCTCTCACTAGCTTTCGCCTTTGTGAGGTTGATGACTGTCCTCTCGCAGAACGTGCTTTTGAGATGGCACTACACTGTCCTTACCAACTGCTCATCGTGGCCGTCTCCCTTCCGGACATGAGCGGTGTCATGCTCGATCGCCTAATCGCCCGTGCCTACCCCCTAGCCCATCCTGGCAGCCACACTGCCCCGCCCGTCATTTTTTTGACCCAAAACAAACACAATAGCGAACTCACACAAGACCAACGCAATGCTCGCCGCCGTGGTGCCGTTACCTATCCACCCCGGCTAGATATCTTGCTGCCACTGACTGTAGGTCTGCTGCCAGAACGTCTTCCCCAAAGCCCCCTCGCCCCGCCTTCCCGTGTTTCCCGATAGCTCCACAACTCTCCCTGCCGTTAAAATCTGTGGCATTACCCAGCGTCAGCAGGCGCATGACATCGTGGCTCTTGGTGCCGATGCTCTGGGGATCAATTTCTGGCCTAAATCCAAGCGATATCTTCCGCTGGATCAGACCGACTGGCTGCCTGAGCTGCATGGCAGCACTACCCTAGTCGCTGTACTTGTGAATGCAGATCCACGTACGCTGGACACCCTACTGGCTGAAGGCCTCGTCCACATCCTGCAACTCCACGGCGATGAGACCCCTGCCCAGGTAGCGGCCCTGCAAGAGCGAGGTGCCCAGGTCATCAAAGCCCTAGCGGTGAGAGACCGCGCCTCACTGACACAGATCGGCGACTATCCATGCGAGACCATCCTGCTGGATGCCTACAATCCTGGTCTCTACGGCGGCACCGGGGAAACTTTTCCCTGGGAACTCGCTGGGCTGGCTCAAGAGCTCTTTCCCGACAAGCGCTTCATTCTCTCCGGCGGACTGACCCCTGCCAATGTCCGCGAAGCTATTGAAGCGACTCAGCCCGCAGCGGTCGATGTAGCCAGCGGTGTCGAGTCAGCCCCCGGCATCAAGGATCTGAAACTCGTGAGCAGCTTCATTGAGCAGGTTCGCTGTGCCAGCCTTGGCTAAACCCTTTCTTCGCCAGGATTCCTCCATGACACTTCCTTCTCACGGCCAAGTCTCTACCCTCATCCGCCATCGACGCTCCATCAAGCCAACCGACCTCGATCCGCAGCGCATGGTCGAAACTGAGCTGCTTACCCAAGTGCTCGAAGATGCCACCTGGGCACCCAATCATGGCATGACAGAGCCGTGGTTGTTTCACATCTTTCAGGGTACCTCACGCCACGAACTCGCCGAAAAACTCCAGCAAGCCTATCGAGACATCACCCCAACCAGCGAATTTCGTCAGGACAAGTTCGCCAAAATGGGAGAAAACCCACGCCAAGCCCCGGTCGTCATCGCAGCCATCATGAAAAGGCAAGGAGCGGGTGGCAAAATCCCCGAGATTGAGGAAATCGAAGCCGTAGCCTCCGCCCTACAAAACTTGCAAATCAGCGCCACCGCCGCTGGCCTCGCTGGCTACTGGTCATCGCCCCCCGTTGTCGATGCTCCCGACTTCAAACATTGGCTAGGCCTGAAGCATGAAGACCGCTGCCTCGGCCTCATCTACCTCGGCTGGCCCAAATCCGACCTAGCCTGGCCCCGGAGCACCCGCCGCCCGATTGCCGACAAAGTCATCTGGCATTCTTGACCGACACAAGACCGTGCAGCCACTGCTGTAGCGCACTTTGCCAAGACCGAATGGGCACACTCAGACGATGCGCGAGACGTGCGTTGGACATGGTGGTGTAGCGTGGACGTTGGGCGATGAAACCGGTGAAATCATCGAGCTGACTCCCCTGCACGCATACTGGTTCTGACAAAAGGCCAGCTCGCCAAGCTTGGTCACACACCTCCTGAGCGTAGGTCTGCCAAGACGCTCGGCCGCTGTTGCACAGATGCAGGATTTTTTCATCCCAAGCTTCCAAAAGCCAGAGCTGCTCCAACCAATGAGCAATGTCATGAACACTCGTCGGCACGCTCCATTTGTCGCCGATACCACCGACAGTTTGGCCCGCTTTGGCTTCGCTCAAGATTTGGTCTGGAAAACTACCAGCGGTGCCGAATAGCCATGAAACTCGAGCCACGAGCGCGCGAGAACAAGTCTCCAGCACGGCAATCTCTGCGGCTCTTTTCGTGCGTCCATAGTGGCAAACGGGTTCAGCAATACTACTTTCTGTCAGGGTGATATCTTGGTGCCCACCGAAAACGTAATCGGTGCTGATGTAGATCATAGGAATGCCGCGAGACTCGCAGTGAAGCGCGAGCTGCTGGCTTGACTCGGCATTCACTCGGCTAGCGAGTTCGGGCTGGCGCTCGCAGGCATCAGGGCTACCCATGGCGGCAGCATGGATGAGTAAATCGAAATCAAGACGATCCAAAAAGGTGCAGATCTCGGCAGGCTGAGAAAGATCAAGCTCAGCTCGCGTAGGCGTCAAAAGCGAATGTCGCGCACGGTAGTGCTGGCACAAAGCACCTCCGAGCCGTCCAGTTGTGCCGGTGATCAGTATTTTTCTTTCCTGAGACATAACATGGTTGCCTTGTCGATGGCTCCATCACTTGCAATCCCTTTCCTGGCATTCATCTTGCATCACAGGCACATGCGCACTGCCTGGAGGAGATCGTGAATCCAAGCTTTGAACCCATCCATGACCCAGCCATCCATCGCCATCATTGGCGCCGGTCTAGCCGGCTTAGCCTGCGCGCGGCATCTGGCTCGTGCAGGGCAGGCTTTTCGGATTTTTGAGGCTGGAGATGCCGTGGGGGGCAGATTGCGCTCTGATCGTGTGGACGGTTTCACGCTAGATCGTGGCTTTCAGGTCTTGCTGACGGCTTACCCAGAGGCAAAACAGCTGCTGGATTTCGAGGGACTGAATCTGCGCCCCCTCTACCGAGGTGCAGATGTTTTTTTCCAAGGTAGTCGCCACCGACTCGCGGATCCCTTTCACCACCCGATTGATGCCCTAAAAAGCCTGCCCGATGGCCTGATCCCCTGGATGGACAAGTGGCAAATGCTGATGCTTTGCAAAGAGACTTCGGGCATCCGAGCGGTAGAACGTCGCCTGCCAGAAATGGAGACGGAAGATTACCTCAAGGACTTTGGATTCAGCGATGAGGCCATCGACCGCTTTTTTCGCCCGTTTTTTGGCGGTGTTTTTCTGGAAAAAGACCTCCGCACCTCTGCGAGGATGTTCCTTTTCCTTTACTCCATGTTTCAGAAAGGCGGGGCCTCAATCCCGGCACATGGGATTCAGGCGATCCCTGAACAGCTCGCTGTCGCATTGCCGCCTGAAAGCCTGCGTCTGAATAGCCCCGTGGCCGCCATTGAACCTGGCCGCGTGACGCTGAAATCGGGCGAAACTATCGAGGCTAGCCAAATCATCCTGGCCGTAAGCGAAGAGGCTGCCTTTCACCTGCTGCCTGAATCAGTGGGCGAAAGACCCAAACCCCCTCGTAGCACGACTTGCCTTTACTTTGCCACAAGCGATCCTCTCCCAGGTCGATCCGTCTTATGCCTTGATGGAGAAAACCGAGGTCCGGTAAACAATGCCTGTGTGCTAACACATGCGGCTCCCGAGAGAGCTCCTCAAGGACAGCATTTGATCAGCGCGAGCATCATCGGAACACCTTCAAGCGCTGAGCTAGAGGAAGTGGTGCGTGAACAGATGGCGCGCTGGTTTGGCCCAATGGCAAGACGCTGGCGCCACCTGCGCACCTACCAGATCCGCCAGGCCCAGCCCGAAGGCAGACAACTCCACCCTGGAGATGGTCCACGACCCGCGATGATCGCTCCCGGGCTGTTCCGTTGTGGCGACTACGTGGAAGATGTCTCTATCAATGGTGCCCTGCTCAGCGGTCGCCGTGCGGCAGAAGCCGTGCTCAACTCCCTGCCCCCGAGTTAAACTTCAGCCACATCACCCATGGCTTCTGAGCGCCACGATCCCCGCCCCTATGGGGCACTTAAGTTATTGGCGATCAAAAAAGGGGATTCCCAAACGCTGAGCCATCCGCTGGGGGCGTCTCAAAGCCTCAGCCATCCGCTTAGCCTCATCTGCACCGCGCAGGTCTTTGCAGTCTGGGTGCGCCTCAGGTGAGTCGATCAATCCCAAATGATGCAATACATGGGCAGTGCTGTGCTTGTAGGGGGAAGCGCTCATACGCTCATCCAACCGGAAGACCAGATCCTCGAACGACTGAAAGGCTTCAAAGAGCTTGTAAACACGGGTATCGAAGCGGCCCGAGCCTGTCTTGAACTTCTTTTCCACCACATCATCCAGCAGCCACATATCACGAGCCGCACAGATCAATGGGCAGGCACTGACCCCTGCCCCGATCAGCAGCGGCAGGCCAAGACGGATCGCAGTCGGAATGCCGTAATCATCGCCGCTGTGAGGCGCGAAAGGCAGATTCAGGGAGCGGCACATGGCTGCCCAGTAGAGGAAATGTGGTTCATCCAGAGTGCTGATTTTCCCCCCCACATACTTCGGGTGTAGGGCGATCTGGTGCAGCAGCCACGGCTCATAAGGCGTGGCCCAGGGCACAAAGGAAGGCTCCAAGGCATGTGCGATGGCTGGATGCGTGATATGCTCCGCGATTTCAAAGTAAGCATCTCGCCTGGCCTCAGGCTCCAATAGATTGAGAAGCCGCGAGGTCATGATCATGACCTCCGCATTCGAATGACTTTGGGCAATATCTAGCAAGGGCAAGTAGCGCTCAGCCTTGAAAACCTCATCATTTTGCGCACCACGGGCAGTCACCCCAGCGATGAATTTGGCATCCGGGAAATCCGCCCGAAAACGCTGCAGGACCTCCGCGTAAAGCTCATCAGACAGATCGAAAATGTAACCTGTGTCCGCATTCAATACGAAAACCATCTCCACCCCATAGTAATCCCCGCACTGCTGCATCCAGCGTACACTTCGGGAAAATCCCTCCCAGTCCGGCTTACTCGCTTTGAAGGGCAGCAGAGTCGCCACACAAAGCCGTGCTTTGGTCGTATGATTCACCAGATCTTCCTCCGCTGTGTGCGCCCAAATCGTATCGGACCAGCGGGTCGTAGGCGTGAGGTCCGTCGGATCAGAAATAAGGTCGATCATATATGATCTCATCTAATGCGCAGATTCTCCGTGAGCAAGCGCCGTTTTAAATCATCCCGAAAAGTCGTAAAAACCGGCTCACTATTGTCCGTCAGGCGTTTCGAGCCATTTTCAGCTCAATAAGGAGCATGACCAGGCGTGCGAGCGAAAGCGACCACATCGCGGATATTGCTGACGCCAGTAACGAACATCAAAAGCCGCTCGAATCCCATGCCATAGCCTGCATGCGGAACCGATCCGTAACGACGTAGATCCACATACCAACGGTAGGTCTCTTCATCTAGACCCTGTGCATTCATAGCCGCCGTCAGCCGATCCAGGCGTTCTTCACGCTGACTACCACCGATGATTTCCCCGATGCCAGGCACGAGCAGATCCATCGCAGCGACCGTGCGGTCATCATCATTCTGCCGCATGTAAAAGGGCTTAATGGTCTTGGGGTAATTGTAAATCGTGACAGGACCTTGGACGTGCTCTTCAGCCAAGAACCGCTCATGTTCAGTCTGGAGGCCTTCCCCCCAAACCACGGGATGCTCAAAGGCGCGGCCAGCTTTCAAAAGCAGCTCCACCGCCTCCGTGTAGCTGATGCGCTCGAAGGGCTTATCCAGCGTCTGCTGCAACCTTGCGATCAGAGCTTTGTCCACGAATTTGTTAAAGAATTCTAGTTCGTCAGGGCACTCCGTCATCATCGCTTGAACAAGATAACGCACATTTTCCTCTGCCAGGGTCATGTCGGCAAAGAGGTCGTAAAAGGCCATCTCGGGCTCGATCATCCAGAACTCAGCCGCATGACGCGCTGTATTGCTGTTTTCCGCGCGGAAGGTCGGGCCGAAGGTATAAATATTCCCCATGGCACAGGCAAAGGCTTCTCCCTGTAGCTGACCGCTCACGGTCAGATAAGTTGGCCGGCCAAAGAAGTCTTCCTCTGGCTTGGCGGGAATATTCGGCTTCTGCGTCGTGACACGGAACATCTCCCCAGCACCTTCACAATCACTGCTGGTGATGATGGGCGTATGCACATGAAAAAAACCACGTTCCTGGAAAAAACGATGAACGGCAAAAGCCATCTTGCTGCGTACACGGAAGACACTACCGAACAAATTTGTGCGAGGTCGCAGATGCGCGATCGTGCGCAGAAACTCCGGCGTGTGTCCCTTCTTCTGCAAAGGATAGCTAGCGTCCGCTTCCCCAAAAATCTTCAAATCAGTCACCTGAAGCTCCCATTTTTGACCTTGAGCTGGTGAAGCGATTAAGGCACCCCCGACCTGAACCGAAGCTCCTGTGAGAATACGGGGAAGAAGTTCTGCGCAAGGCAGTCCAGCATCCACCACGACTTGCAGCCCCCTGAAGCACGAACCATCGGTGAGCTCGAGAAAAGAGCAGGATTTAGAGTCTCTTTTGGTGCGAACCCAACCACGTACGGTGATGGATGAGCGGGGAGACTCGGAAGCTAGAATCTGGCTGACGGTTTCAAGCATGAGACCGGGACAATGCACGCGTCTAAGCCCCAGGTCAAAGATCAAGCCTGTGCCGCTGCGATGCGCTCTTCTCGTTCCTTTTCTTGTTCAGGCGTTTCTTCTGCCTCAAGATCACGTGCAGCACCGATCCTCAAGCTAACCTTCAGACCATGCTTTTCCGCCGCCGTATTCAGCAGCGAACGAATCGAACTCGACGTCATGCCATTCTTGCCAATGACGTGCCGCACATCCTGCGGAGCCAGCTGGATACGATAGACAATCGCCCCGCTTACATTGCGACCGATGGCGATGGTGGCCTGCTGAGGATGATCGATGAGATTAGCGACCACGTAGGCAAGAAATTCGCGAAGGGCTTCAGGAGCATCCATGAGCAGAGTGGGGTAAGAACACCGACAAAGAAAAGCCGCTGGTAGAATCGTCAACCAGCGGCTTCGAAAATGAAACAGTCAGAATTACTTCGCGGAAGCGATCCTGGCTTTCTTGATCAAGCTTTTCACCGTGTCCGTTGGCTGGGCTCCTTTAGAGATCCAGGCGTCCACTTTAGCGAGATCGAGCTGTGCATTACCTTTTTCCACAGCAGGATCATAGCTGCCGAGGATTTCAAGGAAACGGCCATCGCGCTTAAAGCGCTTGTCAGCAGCTACTACACGATACACGCGATGCCCGTGGGCACCTTCTTGACGGAGACGAAGAACAACAGCCATGTTAAAATCTTAATGGAATTCGAGGGCAGGGAGAGTGGGAGCGAAATGCATGAAATCAAGCCGTATTTCAGGGATTTTCAGGATTGCTGCAGCATGGCTGCGGGCATCTGATCTTGAATCATTACTCTCCCAAGTAGTGAATTACTCAGCGGCAGGAGCTGAGGCTTCCGCAGGCTTGGCTGCTTTTTTAGCAGGTGCTTTTTTGGCCACTTTGCGGGCGACCTTGGGCTGGCTTGCCGCAGCTTTGCGGATAGCACCGGACTTAGCCAATGCATTCTTGCGGGCAATGTAGGCTTTGCGGCGACGACGTTTGATGATTTTATTGAGCTGCTGTCCCATGTCGGAGGAGTGTTGGTTGCGGGTTGATTTTGTAAAAAGTGGGCCACCAGAGTGACACCTTCCTGTGGCGAATCAAGAGCGGATTCACGCCCATCACTTTTCTCCCCTTGCATCCCCCTGGTGGCTGTTCTAAGCCACGCGCTCTCATGGAAACGACACAAAAGTCCGTCCTGACTGACCTCCAGGCGTTCGACGTGGCGAGCCTTAAAGGCCGCCTGATCGAGCTCCGGAGGTATCTTTGACGTACCTAAATTAACCGAAGAGCTCAATGCCCTTGAGCACAAAATGACCGCACCAGGTTTCTGGGATAGTCAGAATGCCGCCAAGAAGGTCATTGACCGCGCCAACATCATCAAGAAACAGATCGAGCCACTGGGCGGACTCGAACAGCGTGTAGAAGAGTTTCCTGTCCTCGTCGAACTCGCCAAAGAGCAGGGAGACGTGCAGAGCATCAAGGAAGTCGAAATCGAGTTCGCTAACATCGAAAAAGCCATCGCCCGCTATGAGCTGGATTTGCTCCTTTCGGGTCCGCTTGACCGAGGGAGCGCTTTCATGACCGTTCATGCGGGAGCAGGCGGTACGGAGGCCTGTGACTGGGCTGACATGCTGATGCGTATGTATGTGCGCTGGGCAGAGCGCCATGGCTGCAAGGTGCAAATCATCGACCACCAAGAGGGTGATGACGTCGGCACCCGCTCTGCCACCCTGGAAATTCAGGGAGAGAATGCCTTTGGCTTCTTGAAGTGTGAGCGTGGCGTACACCGCCTCGTGCGCATTTCCCCCTTCGATGCCGCGAAGAAGCGCCACACCTCCTTTGCCTCGATCGACGTCACGCCTGACAACGAAGAAGACATCAACATCGAGATTCGTGACGAAGATCTCAAGGTGGACACCTATCGCTCCGGTGGCAAAGGCGGCCAAAACGTCAACAAGGTGGAAACCGCCGTGCGCATCACTCACATTCCGAGCGGCGTGATCGTCGCCTGCCAAGTGGAGCGCAGCCAGCCTAAGAATAGGGCCAAAGCCCTATCCATGCTGAAGGCCAAGCTTTACCAAATCGAAGAGGACAAACGACAGGCTGAAGTCGCGCGCCAATATGGTGAGAAGATGGACATCGGCTGGGGCAGCCAGATCCGCAGCTATGTCTTTCAGCCCTATCAAATGGTGAAAGACCTGCGCACTGGAGAAAAAACCAGCGACATCTCTGGCGTGATGGATGGCGATCTTGATGCCTTCATTGAAGCCAAATTGCGCGGCAAGAAAGCCGGTGATACCGACCTGGATGACGAGGATTGAGCCCGTTTCGCAGATTGACCTGACATGCCCCTGATCCTGCACGACACCCTGAGCCGACAGTCCAAAGCCATCCTTCCCATGGATGCTCAGACACTGCGCTTTTATTGCTGTGGTCCTACGGTCTATGGCCCGGCTCACATTGGAAATTTCCGCACCTTCGTGGCACAGGACGTCTTCCGCCGTGTTCTCGAGATGGGTGGAACTCCCACACGGCACATTCGCAACCTCACAGATGTCGATGACAAGACCATTCGCGATTCGCAAAAGGCGGGTCAATCCCTGACTGAATTCACTCGCTTTTGGACCGAGAAATTTCACGCCGACTGCGAGTCCCTGAACCTCCTGCCCCCGCATGTCGAGCCCAGCGCCGTGGCTCACATCCCGCATCAGATTCGGATGATCGAGACGCTCATCGAGAGGGGCCATGCCTACGCCGCCGCGGATGGCAGCGTTTATTTCAAAGTCACTTCCTTTGCGGACTACGGACGCCTTTCTCACCTAGAGGATCGTGAACTTAAGTTAGGTGCCTCAGCCTCAGCGGGTGCGGTGGATCACGATGAATATGAAAAGGATTCGCTAGCCGACTTCGCTCTATGGAAGGGGCGTCGATCTGAGGATGGACCGAACTACTGGCCGAGCCCTTGGGGGGAAGGAAGACCTGGCTGGCACCTCGAGTGCAGCGCAATGGCGCTCGAATATTTGGGCGAAGATTTTGATGTACACAGTGGTGGTATTGACCTTATCTTTCCTCACCACGAAAACGAGATCGCACAGAGCTGCTGCTCCACCCACGGCCATTTTGCGCGCCACTGGTTTCATGTCACTCACCTGATGGTCGATGGCGGCAAAATGAGCAAAAGCCTGGGCAATCTCTACACGCTGGCTGATCTTGAAAAGCGCGGCTACAGTGCTCCTGAAGTTCGCTACGTATTGATTAGCGGGCATTATCGAGCACCGCTGAACTTTACCTTCCACTCCCTAGACGCTGCGCGTCAGGCCCTGCAAAAGCTGGCCAAATTCGACAAAGCGCTTCAGGAACGCGGCTGCCCGGCCCAGCCTACTGCTCAAAACCTCACGCCAGACGCCTTTGCTGAAGCTTGGCAAATCCTGAACGATGACCTCAACGTACCAGGTGCTCTGGGGGCCATCTTCGCCACGCTCAACAAAACTAAACCTTCCACTTTATCTCTAGAAGAAGCATTCAAGGTGCAGTCCGGGCTCCACTTCATGTTAGCGTCCCTTGGGCTGAAGCTACCGGTGCTTAGTCAAGACACAGCTGCCGAGGTTCCTGACGAAATCGCCGATCTGGCCGAACGGCGTTGGCAGGCGAAAAATGCTAAGGATTGGCCCACCGCAGATAGCCTGCGAAAGGAGCTGGAAAGCCTAGGATGGCTGATCAAAGACAGCAAAGACGGCTATCAAATCCTGCCCAAGTGAGCTGCCGAAACAGCGCTCTAGATCGGCAGAATGCTTTTTTACGTGAACGATTCAACGCAGACAGCCGTACTGGAGACGAATCTGCGTGTCGATAGCCCTGCTGCGGCCACAGAACTCACGAACCCAACCCACAAACCACACACCCATGAAGAAACTCCTCGCTCTTGCTCTCTCGCTCGTCGCAGCCTCCAGCTTCGCTGCTGAGTATCCAGACATCAGCATCGCTGATCTTAAATCCGCTATCGCCGAGAAGAAAGTCACCGTCATCGACGTCAATGGCTCCTCCTCTTATGCTTCAGCTCACGTTCCAGGCGCCATCGATTTTGCCTCCAAAGGCGCAGACCTCGCCAGCGTCCTTCCTTCAGACAAAAATGCCCTCGTCGTCGCTTACTGCGGTGGCCCTAGCTGCTCTGCTTACAAGAGAGCCGCCAATAAGGCCGCTGAACTCGGCTATACCAACGTGAAGCACCTCTCCGCCGGCATCTCCGGCTGGAAGAAAGCAGGTGAAAACACCGAAGCAGCGAAGTAATTCCTTCCGTCTCAGAGCCGGGATGCTGGACAAGTTCCACATCCCGGCTTTTTCTTTCTGCGTAACACTTTCGCAATGAAACTCCTCCTCCCTTACCTCCTGCTCTGCTTCACCCTCCCTACCCTGCGCGCGGCTGATGAAGGCAAAACGGTCACCTACGAGGGCAAAATCAGCGGGGTGGTTTGTGCCTCCTGCAAGGAACACGTCACGGGTGCTTTAAAACAAAGACTGCCGGATGTGATCAGCGTGGAAGTGAAGCCTGGTGAAAAACCGGACGCTGAAGATAAAAAGCTCATCATCGTCGCAGGCAGCGCCGCTATCACCAAAGAGACTGCGACGGAAGCGCTCGGCACCTATGCCAAGAACTACACCATCAAGAGCTTGGAAAAGAAGAACTGAAGGCGCTTCCTAAGCCCGCTAGAAAGCGGGGCAAGAAGAACACGAAATCCACCCAAAAGCTTGGCTAGGCTGACTTAGCCGTCTTTGACAGCAAAGACTCTAAGAGTTCCAAAGATTTCCAGTAACCTGGAACTTTGGAACTCTTCCTTTGTGAGTTTTGCCTACAGATCCCGCAGCTCAAACAACCACGTTCACCAGCTTACCGGGCACAACGATAACCTTCTTGGCGGGCTTGCCCTCCATGAATTCCTGCACGCGGGCACTGCCAAGGGCGAGCGCTTCAATCTCTTCTTTGGTGGCTTTGATCGGCACACGCACTTTGTCGCGCAGCTTGCCGTTCACCTGGAAGACAATCTCCACCTCGTCCTCAATGAGGGCGGCGGGATCGTATGTCGGCCAGGTGTCATCGCTGAGGAAGCCGGGAGCGGCCAAAGCGGGGAATTTGGAGCGGAGGATCGCATTCAGCTCCTCGGCGAGATGCGGCGCGAAGGGACTCAAGACCTTGAGGAAGGTCACGATGGCTCCCGCAGGCTTCACTTCGGCACCGGTGAAGGTATTGGTGCAGACCATCATCTGGCTGATGGCGGTGTTGAAACTGAGCTTCTCGATGTCCTCACCGCACTTCTTGATGGTTTCATGCAGCGCCTTGGTGAGTTGCTTGTTCGCAGGCACGTCTTGCAGGGCCTTGGAGATGCTCCATACGCCTTCGTCATCGACTTCCATGACGAGACGCCACACGCGGGCGAGGAAGCGATACACGCCCTCGACGCCCTTCATGCTCCAGGGTTTCACCTGCTCGAGCGGGCCCATGAACATCTCATACAGGCGCAGCGCATCGGCGCCATATTCACGCACGACGTCATCGGGGTTCACGACGTTGCCACGGGACTTCGACATTTTTTGACCGTCCTCACCGAGGATGAGGCCTTGGTTCACCAGACGCTGGAAGGGCTCCGGCGTACTGACGTAGCCGAGATCAAAGAGCACCTTGTGCCAGAAACGGGCATAAAGCAGGTGCAGCACCGCGTGCTCGGTGCCGCCGACGTAGAGATCGACGCCGCCAGGCTTACCGCCGCCCATCCAGTAATTCTCGGCCGCTTCGCCAACAAAGCGCTCACTGTTCCGCGCATCGCAGTAACGCAGGTAATACCAGCACGAACCCGCCCACTGCGGCATGGTGTTGAGCTCGCGCTTCGCAGTGGCGGAGTATTGCACCCAATCGGTGGCTTTGGAGAGCGGTGGCTCGGGCGTGCCGGTGGGTTTGAAGTCTTCCAAGGTCGGCGGCAGCAGCGGCAGCTCGCTTTCCGGGATGCAGCGATGCTGGCCGTTCTCCCACACAATGGGAAAAGGCTCGCCCCAGTAGCGCTGACGGCTGAAGAGCCAGTCGCGAAGTTTGAAATTGGTGGTGCCTTTGCCGAGGCCTTTTTCTTCGAGCCAGGCGGCGATGCGGTGCTTCGCGTCAAGAGTGGTCAAGCCGTCGAGGAAGCCGCTGTTAATCGCGATGCCATTGTCCGTGAATCCTTGCCAGTCTTTGCCTTCCGGCGGCTGCACGACTTGTTTGATCGGCAGCTCGAACTTCTTCGCGAACTCAAAGTCACGCTCGTCATGCGCGGGCACGGCCATGATGGCACCGGTGCCGTAGCCCATGAGGACGTAGTCGGCGATCCAGATGGGGATGCGCTCGTTGTTGACGGGATTGATGGCGTAAGCGCCGGTGAAGACGCCAGACTTTTCCTTGGCGAGTTCAGTGCGCTCCAGATCGCTCTTCCGCGCGGTCTTTTCACGGTATTCCTCGACGGCGGCGAGTTGCTCCTCCGTCGTGATTTCGTCGACGAGGCGATGCTCGGGGGCGAGGACCATGTAAGTGGCTCCAAACAGCGTGTCGGGCCGTGTCGTGAAGACGGTGATCTCAGGATTTGAAATTTGAGATTTGGGATTTGAAATCGCGAAGCGGACATGCGCCCCCTCGCTGCGGCCAATCCAGTTCCGTTGGAGCAGCTTGATGCTTTCCGGCCAGTCGAGGCCATCGAGTTCGTCGATGAGGCGCTGGGCGTAGGCGGTGATGCGCAGCATCCACTGGCGCATGGGACGGCGCTCGACAGGAAAGCCGCCGACTTCGCTTTTGCCGTCCACGACTTCCTCGTTCGCCAGCACGGTGCCGAGCTGCGGGCACCAGTTCACCGGAGCCTCGCTGACGTAGGCGAGGCGGCGATGGTCGATTTCCTCACGCGAGAGGCCCTGCGCTTCGAGTTCGCTGACGGGATGAGCCTTGCCGTCGTCGCCGACGTAGGAGTTGTAGAGCTTCAGGAAGATCCACTGCGTCCATTTGAAGTAGCCGGGGTCGGTGGTGTTGACCTCGCGATCCCAGTCGTAGGCAAAGCCAAGGGATTTGAGCTGCTTGGTGAAGTTCGCGACGTTCGCCTCAGTGGTCACGCGCGGATGCGTGCCGGTTTTGATGGCATACTGCTCGGCGGGCAGGCCGAAAGCGTCCCAGCCCATGGGGTGCAGCACATTAAAGCCGGACATCTTCTTGAAGCGACCGATGATGTCCGTGGCGGTGTAGCCCTCCGGGTGGCCGACGTGGAGGCCGTTGCCGCTGGGATAGGGGAACATGTCGAGCACGAAGTACTTCGGCTTCGAGGCATCGAAGTCGGCATCACCGGGGTTGGGCGTGCGGAAGGCCTTTTTCGCCTCCCACTCGCCCTGCCATTTCGGTTCAAACTCGGAGAAAGGGAAGGCTTTGCGCTGCTCGCTGGACATAGGGGGGCGGAAGAAGGCGAGATGGGCCTGGAATGCCAAGCCAAAAATTACCGCGCGTCGGAAAGCAGGAGTTGCCATGTTCTTTCAAGCATGAACGGTTTTTTGCTGAATTTCAGCGCTTGCCACTTCTCCAGCCAGTCCCTAGCCTTCGCGTTCATGTCTGAACAAAAATCCCCCGTGAACTGGGACGCACTCGAAGCCAAACCCGAATTCCGCAGCCTGCTGAGTCGCAAAGCGCGCTTTATCATCAGCACGACGGTGTTTTTCATGGCTTACTACCTGACTTTGCCCGTGCTGGTGGGCTGGTTTCCTGACCTGATGAAGACACAGATCTTGGGCAAAGTAAACATCGCCTACATCTTCGCGCTGTCCCAGTTCATCATGGCCTGGATCATCGCCTTCATCTACGTGCGCAAAGCTGCCACATGGGACAAAGAGGCCGCCGCCGTCATCCAAGATCAGCACTAAAAGCCAATTCTTTACTCAGCACTCTTCCTTCGACCTTTTCTTTCATGTCTATTGCTCTCTCCATGTTCGTCGGCTTTGTGGCGCTGACGCTTCTTATCACTTTCTGGGCTGCCCGGAAAAACACGGGCGCTAGCGCCTACTTCGCAGCCGGGCGCAGCATCACGGGCTGGCAAAACGGCCTAGCCGTCGCCGGCGATTACATGAGCGCAGCCAGCTTCCTGGGCATATCCGGCGCGATCTGTCTAAATGGCTACGATGGCTTCATGTATTCCGTGGGCTTTCTGGTCGCCTACATCACAGTTTTGCTCATTGTGGCTGAGCCACTGCGGAACGCGGGAAAATACACCATGGCCGATTTGCTGGCCTACCGCCTAAGCCCGAGACCGGTGCGCGCGATGGCTTCGCTGAGCACGCTAACCGTATCCACCTTTTACATGATTGCGCAGATGGTTGGTGCTGGGGTGATCATAGAAAAGCTCATTGGTGCCTCTTTTCACACAGCAGTGATCGGCGTTGGCATCCTGATGCTCGTCTATGTCGTGTTCGGTGGGATGCTGGCCACGACCTGGGTGCAGATCATCAAGGCCATCTTGCTGATGATTGGTGCCTTCATGCTGAGCATGCTGGTTCTCAAGCATCATGGCTACAGCTTAGGCGCTTTTTTTGATGCGGTCACAGCTGCTACGTATGCGGGCACAGAGGCTCCGAAAAACCTACTTGAGCCCGGCCTGCAATATGGCGTGGCGGTCAAGGGTCCATGGGGTCCAATGGACTTCCTTTCGCTCAGCCTAGCTCTTGTGCTGGGAACCGCGGGTCTGCCGCACATCTTGGTGCGCTTTTACACCGTGCCCGATGCCAAAACTGCACGCTCCAGTGTGGTGTGGGCCATGGCAATCATTGGTCTTTTCTACATCCTCACCACCTTCTTTGGCTTTGGTGCAGCGACCATCTTGGAGAAAAGCCAGATCCTTTCTGACGGTAAAGCAAACCCCAACATGGTTGCTCCGGCACTGGCCCAACACTTGGGCGGCGAGCTATTCTTTGCTTTCATCAGCGCGGTAGCCTTTGCCACCATCTTAGCCGTCGTGGCAGGCCTGACAATGAGCGCGAGTGCGAGCTTTGCGCATGATTTTTACACCAACGTCATCCACCACGGCAAAGAGACCCGACCAGGCCAAGAGGTAAAGGTCGCTCGCATCACGGCTTTTGTAGTTGGAGCGGTAAGCATCAGTATCGCCATTTATTTGGGGCCAAGTGTAAATGCTGCCTTTCTAGTCGGACTCGCTTTTGCCGTAGCAGCTTCTGCCAATCTACCTGTGATCATATTAAGCGTGTTCTGGAAACGCTTCAACACCACGGGAGCTGTTGCAGGGCTCAGCATCGGGCTATTTTCATCCATCGTGCTTATCCTACTCAGTCCAAACGGTCTTTTCGGCAAAGCAGGAGCCATCTTCCCTCTCGAAAATCCAGGTATCGTCAGCATCCCGCTCGGCTTCATAGCAGCTTGGCTTGGCACTATCATGACGGCGCGAGATGAAGTGGCTGAGGCAAAGTTTGCCGAACTTACCGTGCGCGCACACACCGGCTTGGGAGCCGAAAAAGCCGTGAGCCATTGAGGCAATGCCCCCGCTCAAGCGAGAGCCGCGATTCAGTCTGCTGTTTCCGGCTCTAGGCGATAAATGCCACCCTCTTGAGAAAGCACGACTGGCTCACCTTCGACATCCTCAACCACGAGCGTAGGGTTGAACTTATGCGAGGCAGGGCCGCGATGCAGTATCCAGCGGCGTTGGGGATGGGCTTCATCATCCATCTCAAGCGCCCACACATGCCCATAACCCCAGTCCGCGAAAAGATAGGCTCCATTCAAGCCATGCAACTTGCGACCGCGATAGACGTAGCCGCCGACAATGCAGATACCCTCCCCTTTCAGACGTGAGTAAGAATGCACAGGATCGGTATTAATGGTGCCTGACAGAAGTGGCTCGGGATGAAATTGAGTTGAAAGCGGCCCCTCACGATGACTCCAGCCATAGTTGGCCCCAGCCTTGATCAGATTGATCTCTTCCCACAGATCCTGCCCAACATCAGCGCACCAAAGACGGGCTGTTTTATGATCAAAGGAGAGTCCCCAAGGGTTGCGCAGACCTAGAGCGTAGATTTCCCCCCGAACGACTTGCTCGTGAGCGAAAGGATTATCTGGCGGAATGCCATAGGGTAAATCTCCCGAGCGCCTCTGCACATCTATCCGCAACACTTTGCCATGCAGAACCCAGGGATTTTGCGCGAGCGCGTAAGGGTCGTTTCTTAACCCACCATCTCCCAGCGCGATATAAAGCATGCCGTCCGGACCAAAGGTCAAGTGGCCGCCCCAGTGATCCGCGAGAGGTTGCTGCACCTCCAAAAGGATACGCTCCGTCTCTGGCCGAGCCGTAGGGTTAGCTCCCTCCGTGGCCTTCATTTCACTGATCACTGTGCGGCGTGGATGGTTCTGCGTGTAGCTGAGATAAAAGCAGCGATTGCTTTGGAATTGGGGGTGAAAAGCAATACCGTGAACACCTTCTTCGAAGAGCAGGATGTCCTTCATCCGCTCGCGAAAGTCCAAGAAAGGTCGCCATGTCGCCTGCTCGATCCTTACGCTCCAAAATTCGCCGCGCTGGGTTGCTAGCACCTGTTCCCCCTGCCCTCCTGGCAAAGTGGCCAGCATGACAGGAGAATCGAACTCGCGATCAAAGGTAACTTTCGCCAATCGCACCCCCACATGAACATCTTCGGGAACTTCTTCTGGAGGCATGGTCGGCGGCAAGGCCGCAAGCTCGGGAGATCGGATACCTTCTGCTGCTGAAGATGAGGTGGCCAAGGCAACAAATGACGCGATCACACTAGCCGCGAACAACGAGAGATGGGCTCCTGAGGTCATGGAAAGATAGGTTTCCGTCACCTGCGCACGTAATATGCCAAGCTGCAAGCTAGAGCCCACTTCCTTCGAATAAGGAATATCCGCACCTTTAGAAAAGCGCGTGCTGGCAGCATTGAATGAAAAATGGGTTCCTATGACGAAAGGTTGCCTCTTGGTAAATTCGGGGCAAAAGCGAACTGGCATGAGAAGTCAGAAGCAAAACAATCGCGCACCCCGCCCTTTTAAAAACCAGCAGTCAGCAGGTCGCTGGTCAGGTCAATGCAGCGGAGAAAACCTCTATTTTTCAACACCCAAATTTCTGCAGTTAAACAAGGCCAAAAGCAAACCACTAACGTGCACTAAGGACGACTTGCCTGATAGCACAAAGCCTACATCTAAAGAAACACCTTTGACCGAAGGCTAGAAGCCGTTTCCCGCATAGGCTCGCTGCACTTGAGCAAACGATGTAGGCTTTCTTTCAGCGGCAAGACTTTATTTTTGACATCTCTACGGCAATTCGACATCCTCATCACGCTTTTATGAAAAAATACATCGCCCTAGCGGCTCTCCCATTGCTCGTTGTTTCCTGCTCCACGACCCCAGGCACATTAAAGCTATCGGACATCTCCAAACGCCCTTCGCAGGATGCAGCAGAATTCACCGAAGCGAAGCTGAATGAAGGCATGAGCTACCCAACACGCGTCGTCGATCAAAGCGCGACTTCTTCTTTGGACGTGACCGAAGATAGCGCTGGATTGGCCAGCGGTTTCGGCACCCGCCAAGTACGCAACCTCACCAATATCGGCGTGCGCTCCACCAGCCGTGGCAGCCATATCGTTCGCAAAGAGGGGAATCGCTACGCGGAGACAGTTTATGATGTCGGTGATCAAGGCACCCAGATCCTGCATGACGAATCCATAGCCTACACTGGCCTGGCAACTCATGGCGCAGAGCGTGTCCTTCACACGGGCGGCACCGCTGTCGGCGGTGTCATGTCCGTCTATTCAGACACGATGGAAAACACGACTCGCGGTATCTTTGGCGGTCTGCTCCGTCGCTTGGTGCGCGACACGAAACCTAGCATGGTTGGAAGCCTCAATGAAACCGTAGTGGACAACACTATGCCAGGCGCAAGCTGGACCAAACGCCTTCCTGACCTTTCGGATTACGCTCCAGCTCCTGTCGCGACCAGCGACCAAGCT
>JBIKYV010000197.1:0-6089 GCA_044355075.1 Prosthecobacter sp. | reverse complement strand
ACGCCGTAACCCACCACCGCCAGGCCCGTCGTGAGCCCCGTCGTGCTCGCACACGTCACCGTCGTGCTGCCGTAAGTCGTCGCACATCCGGTGAGATTCACACCCGCGACGAGATTGAGATGCCCGCTGCCATCTGTCACCAGCGGCGCAGGATTCATTTGCGCCACGATGTAGGCACCGGCCACCGCCTTCGCATTGTAACCGCCGGTGCCATCCGCACGTAGATTTCCCACCGCTGGCTGGCCATCGACTTGATTGCCAAAATTCACCACCGTGCCGTGGAAGGCCTTCATCAGGTAAGGCGACTGCGGCGTGCCATACGGATGTGTCGCGTCCACCGTCGTCGTGCCCATCGCGTGGTAGTGATAACCCCAGCCGCCGCCATGATCGTGACCGCCTTCCGCATCCAGCGCTTGCCGTGGCGAGCCATCCGGCTCCAGGAAGCCATACATCGGATAGCCATCGAGCGCCCAAGCGATGGGTTTGTCATCGCCCAACGGCCCGCCGAAGCGCGTGTTCAAGTGCGTGGGTGCGATGTGGTAATGGTAATCGTCCGCCAGACCGCAGTGACCGCCGTAGTAGTCCAGCTCGCCGATTTCATACGACACATTCCCGCCATTGTTCGACGGATTGAAGATCGCAATGCCATTCGACGCCAGCGCCACCGCCCCGCGCAGGAAGTTCGTCGGCGGAGCCGGTGGATTGTAGATCACGATGGGCGATGCCGAAGGCACCGGCACCAGCGGGATGCGCCACACATTCGGCTGCTGATAGCCGAGCGAGCCCGCATTGTTCTCATTGCTTGTCGAGTGCGCAAAATACGCCGCTGGAATCGGCACCTGCTGCTGCCAGGTCGTGATGCCAAACATCTTGTTCGGCATCCCTTCCGGCGTGTTGTCCGACTCCAGGAAAAAGGTCGTCCCATCCCAATTGTAGCGCACCTTCGGCTTGAACGGCGCAAACGAAGCCGCCATCAGCAGCCCGTTCCCCGCCGGCGGCAACGCCGACCCGCTCGTCAAAAACGACGATAGATCAAACCCAGACAACCCCGCCACTGTCACCGGCTTTTTCAGCGTCTTGGGGATCGGAGCCTCCAACGGCTTCACCTTCTTCGGCCCCGACTTCTGCATGAATTCCTCCAGGATGTGAGCCCGCAGCGCTTCCTTGTCGTTAGTGGGCAAAGTATGGGCTTGCAGAGCGAGCGGCAGAAGGCAGGTGAAGGCAAGATACCGTTTCATGGTTTCCCCAGAATGGAAAATTCATGTCAGGTCACCTTCGCCGCTAGCAGGGAGATTTGTCAGGATTGCGTCAAGGCAGCCCAAATCAATCCCTCGTCTTCTTTTTCAATTTGTTCGCGTGGCGACCGCTGCCATCGCCTTGGTCGAGGATGCCGCCGGCGGGGTTCAGCTTGACCAAAACAGCCTCAAGGTGCGCGCGAGCCTCGTGCGGGCCGGTGACGATTTTTTCAGAGAAAGGTGCGCCGCTCATGTCATAAAGCTCGCCCTTCTCGTTCAGCTTCCATTGTGCATCACGTACATACCACATGCGAGCGAGTTGGTTGAAGACCCACGCTCGTGGCTTCGCAGGCTGCCCGAGAAGCTGCGGCGCAATACTTTGACCATCGAACTCCACACCGAAGGGCAAATCGCTTCCGGTGAGCGCGGCGAACGTCGCGATGAAGTCCGTTGAATCGATCAAATCAGCACTCACACGACCTTCGGGTGTTTGACCAGGCCAGCAGGCGATCATCGGCACAAGGCCGCCACACTCGAGCATCGTGCCCTTCATCCCAGACAGCATCTTACCGCCGATCGTGGCACGATCTGCCATGCCTTTGCCGGTGCCGTTGTCGCCCATAAAAATGACGAGCGTCTTCTCACGTAGCTTCAGCGTGTCGAGTTCAGCGATAAGCTGGCCGACGAGCTTATCCATGTACGCGATATTGTCCGCCATGAGGTCGTCGCTACCAGGCGCACTGTCCGGCGTGGGCAGCAGCTCGCCGTGCACGTGCGACATCGGGTAATACACAAAGAACGGCTCGTCGCGATGCTGCCGCACAAACTTCACCACGCGGTCGTGGCACATGTCCGGCATGTATTCGCCATCGGCGAGCTTCTTTTCGTCGCCATTGATGCTGTAGCGCTCTGGCTTGCCGTCCTTGGCATTGCGATACACACCGCTACCGCTGAAGCGCATCCAGTCATCGAAACCATGATCGCCTGGCTCGCCGGGAAGCTGCCCCCATTTGCCCACGCAAGCTGTGGCATAACCTGCGGCCTTGAACAGACGCGGTAGCACGATCTCCTTCGGATCTAGGTTCGTGCAGGCGTCCTGATTCGTCGCTCCATTCCGAAACGCATAACGCCCGCTCATGATCAGCGCCCGCGAGGGCCCGCAAAGTGCCGCCGTGAAGCACTGCGTGAACCGCGTGCCCTCCGCCGCCAGCTTGTCGATGTGCGGCGTCTGGTAGTGGTCTGAGCCGTAGCAGCCGACATTCCCAATGCCGAGATCGTCTGCTAGGATGAAGATGACGTTGGGCTTGGCCGCCGCGAAAAGCGAAGTGCACAGGGCCAAGAGAAAGAACAACAGATGGTGCATGAGGGCGCTGAAACGTGGCCCAGGAGTTTCCGTTTCACCCTTTGTTAGAAACCATCGCATCTCCAAAACGAAGGGAATCGGGCCTCGCGGCGTTTGGTTCATGCCGCGCTGATGAACCTCACCCGCCGACATTCCCTCACCCGTGTGAAGTGGCGGAAGGCGAACGCAATTCTTGAGGCTTGCTTCAGCAAAGCATCCAGCCCCAGCCACCTACAGCTTCAACCGCGCCAAATGAATGTCGCCATACAACTCGGTGGAGGTACCCTTTACTTGGGCCCAGATGGCGAGGACGGTGCCATCGGGCAGTTCGGTGAGGGTGGGATAACAGATCGACCAGCCGGGGGTTTTGGTGGGGCGGTCGGCCAGCAGGATGGGTTCGCTCCACGTGATGCCTTCGTCTCGTGACAGGCGTAGGTGCAGGGGGAAGCGCAGGGGCACGGGGCCGGGATTGTGCGTGACGATGAGCGTGCCGGAGCGTGTGCAGAGAAGATGAGAGGCGCTGGAGGTGGCGGTGAGGCCGGTCTTCTCCGCAGCGCTCCACGTCTCGCCTTTGTCGCGACTGATCGAGCGCCAGAGCTGGCCGTCTTTGGTGCGCAAAAGCATGTGAACGGCTCCCGAGGGCATCTCGGCGATGGTGGGCTCGCCGCCTTGACCTTCGGGATTCGCGACCTGGCCAAAGCGCTTCCAGGTGGTGCCGCCATCGCTCGATTTCATCACGCCGCCGGCCTTGGTGCCGCGCAGATGCAACGGCACGAGCAGCTCGCCGGCGGAGAGCTGGATGCCGTTGGAGCGCGTGGTGTGATTCGGTTGATTCAGCTTCTGCGACTCTGACCAGCTCACGCCCGAGTCATGACTGCGGCGCACATAGATGTCGAGCTGCGGATCGAACGACGAGAAGAACAAAAACGTCTCCTTGCCCGCCACCAGCAACACCGGATCGAAGTCGGGTCGGCCCTCGAAGTCCTGCAACACGCTCGCCGCGCCCCAGGTGCGGCCTTGATCCGATGAAAACGCCTGCATGATCCGCTGTGACGCGGCTCCTTCGCTCGGTGCGGAGAACCAAACCGCCATCACCCGCCCATCCGGCAGGACCGCGACACTCGGCCCGAGATTGTAGCCGGAGGTGTTGTCAGGTGCCTTGGCATCGGTGTGCGTGTGTTTGAAGATCACGCGTCGGTCGATGAGGCTGATTGGCTCGGCATGAATCGCCGTGTAAGGCCCCAAGAGCAGCGAGAAGCCGAACCCAGAGATGGATATGATCAGCATGAAGAACAAACGCATGCTTAAAAGCCAGACCGTCATCCGTACACTACGGCATTAGTCAGCGCGTTTTAAGCGGCGTTTTTTGTCAGGATTGCGTCTAGATGTTGGCCACTGGCTCGAAAGCCGTCATCATTGCCGCCATGCGCCTTCTCATCATCGACGACGACACCGAGCTTTGCCAGCTCGTGGCCGATTACCTCAAGCCCATGGGTTTCGAGGTCGAAATGGAACACGACGGCGAACTCGGAGCCGAACGTGCCACCTCCGAGATGTGGGCCGCTATCATCCTTGATGTCATGATGCCAGGCTGCGATGGCTTCGAAGTGCTGCGCCGCATCCGTGCGAAGTCCAAAGTGCCCGTCATGATGCTCACGGGCCGCGGCGAGGAGGTGGACCGTATCGTCGGCCTCGAGCTGGGTGCCGACGATTACCTACCGAAGACCTTTTCCTCGCGCGAGCTCCTCGCCCGCCTCCGCGCCCTACTTCGCCGCACCGGATGGATTGCCGAGACAGCCCCTCAGGCTCCCATCAAAGAATTGGTCATCGGAGAGCTGCGCATCAATCCCGAAACACATGCCGTTGTGCTTGGGGCCGAGGCCTTGCAGCTCACTCCTGCCGAGTTTGGCTTGCTGCTCTCGCTCGCCAAAGCTCATGGCCGCGTGAAGACGCGTGAGCAGCTCATTGAGGAGGTCGCCGACCGGGAATGGGATGTCTTTGACCGCGCCATCGACATGCACATCTCCACTCTGCGCAAAAAACTCGGCGATGACCCCAAGGAACCGCGCTTTATCAAAACCGTGCGCGGTTACGGCTATCAACTCGTGACTCCAGGACGATGAGACGCATACGCCTCCCCCTTTACGGCAAGATCCTCTCATGGTTTGCCCTCAACCTCGCCGTACTAGCGTTGCTCTTCTTTTTCTTCCTGAAGGCCCAGTTCAAGCTAGGACTCGATTGGATGCTCTCCGGTGAGCCGGGCGATCGCATCTCCGCCATCGGTGAGAGCGTGACCTTCGAATTCTCCCGCCTTGCGGAAAACGAATGGCCAGCCCGTTTAAGCACATATGATCAAAAGCACGGCGTCACCTTTGGCCTTTTCAATAACCAGGGTAAGCAGGTCTTTGGTAAAAACATCACCCCGCCAGCTGAGGTCATGCCACGGCTCATCGACCGTCGTCCGCCCGGCGAGCAACTCAACCGCCGCCAGCCCGGCCCCGTCTCCAAACGCCCTGCCGACGCGCCGCCGAAGCCGCGCTTCATGCTCCGCGCCGGCAAACCTGCTCGCTACTGGGCTGGCGTGCATCTTGACCTTGTCCCCCAAGGCGGGCGTCCACTCACGCTCGTCATGGTTTCAGACAGCATCAGCGGTGGCGGTCTCTTTTTCGACCTCTGGCCCTGGCTTAGCCTCGCCGCTGCCGCGCTCGTACTTTCCGCGCTCTTGTGGATGCCCTTCGTGCGCGGCATCACCGGCTTCATTGGCACGCTGAACACCGCAGCAGGCCGCATCGCACATGGTAAATTCGATGAACGCATCGTACAGCAACGTGGCGACGAACTCGGGGAGCTCTCCACCTCGGTGAACACCATGGCAGCCCAGCTCGGCGACTACATGCGTGAGCAAAAACGCATCACCGCCGATGTCGCTCACGAGTTGTGTAGCCCCATCGCCCGCATGCAGATGGCCCTCGGTGTCGTCGAACAGCGCAGCACGCCTGAGCAGTCCATCTATCTACAAAAACTCGACCGCGAGCTGCAACACATGGCGAAACTTGTCGAAGAAGTGCTGACTTTCTCAAAGGCCGATGCACTGCCTGATCACGAAGCGCCGGAGACCTTCCACCTAGCGGAGTTAGTGCAGTCAGTTCTCGCTCGTGAAGCCCCTGACGAGACTATCCAAGTCAACATTCCCAAGATAGAGCTTCATACGCTACGGAACGCCCTGGATCGAGGCCTGAGCAATGTGGTGCGAAATGCTCTGCGCTATGCCCATGAAATTGAAATCTTCGCCCATGCAGATCATGATCAAGTCACCCTCAAAATCACGGACCGTGGCCCAGGCGTGCCTGAAGACGCGATCGCTAGACTCTTCGAACCCTTCTTCCGCCCCGAAGCTGCTCGCGGCCGAATGACTGGCGGAAGTGGCCTTGGCCTCGCCATCACGAAACGTTGCCTCGATGCCTGCCAAGGCACCGTTAGTGCCCAAAACCGCAAAGGTGGTGGACTGGTTG
>JBIKYV010000196.1:0-6167 GCA_044355075.1 Prosthecobacter sp. | reverse complement strand
CGGCATCCTCCAGACCTTCCCCAAGCAGATTGGCGCGGAGACGCTGCTCGGCCGTGTCATGCAGTTCGCCCAGGCGCTTTACGGTCTACCCTTTATGGATGGCCTAGACTACTGGCAGTGTGGCGAGGCGAATTTCTGGGGGCACAATGCCATCATCCGTCTGGAGCCATTCATCAAATACTGCGCGCTGCCGCCGCTGCCCGGCAAGGAACCCTTTGGTGGCCATATCCTTAGCCACGACTTCGTTGAGGCTGCCCTCATGCGCAAAGCTGGCTACGCCGTGCGTCTGCTGCCCACGAATCGTGGTAGCTACGAAGAGGGCCCCCCCACACTTGTCGACATGCTGAAGCGCGACCGCCGTTGGTGTCAGGGGAACATGCAGCACTTCTGGCTACTCTTTGCCAAAGGCTGGCATCCGATGAGCCGCATTAACTTCGCTCATGGCATCCTAAGCTATGCTAGCAGCTTACTCTGGCTGCTTTTCCTTGTCTTTTCTACCTTCCTCGCCGCTACTCCCGTCGCCCTAGGTAGCGAGCAGGCCATGCTGGCTATGCGTATCTTGTTAGGCCTGACGGGTATGCTCATCTTTCTGCCGAAGTTCGCCATCTTACTGGATGAAATCATCACGGGTCGTCTGCACAAGCCGCTGAAAGGCCGCCTTTTCACCTTCATTAGCAGCATGGCCGACACCTTTGTCTTCACGCTGATGGCTCCGGTGCTCATGGTCTTCCACTCTCAGTTCGTTGTTTACACAGTGCTTGGCAAAGGCGTGCGCTGGGTCACTCAGCGCCGGAAGCTAGATGGTGGAGTCGATTGGGCAGAGGTGTTTTTCAATCTCTGGCCTGTGACTGCGATCGGCGTCGTCTGGGCGGTCATCGCCTGGATGGTATCGCATAATTTCTTGCTCTGGATCAGCCCCATCCTGTTCGCGCTGCTCTTGGCCATTCCGATGGGGATTCTGGTTTCGGGTAGGCGCTCAGGCCTGCGTTTTGGGCTCTTTTTGACGCCTGAGGAGACCGAGCCGCCTGGTGTGCTCGACATCATGAACAAGAATCTGGCGGAGATCAAAGGACGCATCCACCTCCCGTCTGAGCTCGAGAAGCATCACGGCCTGCTCCAGGTTTGCCTCGACCCTTACGTGAACAGCCTGCACGTCTCTCTCTTGCGTCGTCGTAAGAGCATCAATGTCTCCCGATCCTACCTCGATCAGATCGCGAATCGCCTAATCAAGCAGGGGCCCAATGCGCTCAGTGCCCAGGAAATGAAGGCAATGATCCACGACACCGAGACCATGACCGACATGCATTACCGGCTCTGGTCCGCACGCGATTCCGACCTCGCGCCGTTTTGGGCCACAGCCATCCGCCAATACAATCTAGCAGCCAGTAATCCCTTCACCCATACCTTGGCGCAGTCTTCCGATCAGTTGCTCGTAGCCTCGGTGTCGGATTGATCCAGATTGGCATCAAACGTAGTTAGGGGCTGCGTCTGCCAGACTTCCATAGCTGCCAAGCTACCAATTCTGTGTCTGACCTCGCTAGAACTTGGCCATCTACAAAGGCCGGATGCGCCCAGGTTTTGCCAATCAATTGGTGCCGCGCAAGCTCCTCAAAGCCTTTGGGGCTCAGCTTCACATGCACCAGCTCGCCGTTCGCATTCAGCAGACTGGCCAACCCGTCTGCGCTGCGTAGCCAGACGAGACTCATTTGTGGATTTCGATCCTTCGGGGTTAGGGTGTTGTCATCGCTCCATAGGATTTTTCCAGTGCTCAGCTCCACTGCCTGTAGTCCTCGGTTTTTATCCAGCAGATAGACGATGCCGTCCTTGAAAAGTGGCGCGGACATGAGGCCGCACATGGCTTTTTCCTCACTCCAGGCCAGTTCTACCTGGGTCGGCTCATGCCCTAGTCGCAGAGTGCGCGTGCCGTGCCAGTAACCAGAGACCAGCAACAGCCCATCGCGATAGAGTGGCTGGGCGATACTGACGCCGTAGGTGATCTTGTAAGGCCATCGCCAAAAGGTCGCGCCCGTTTCAGGATCAAGGCTTTGGATGTGCTCAGGCCCCCACACGATGAGCTGCCTTTGTCCCTCATGCTGGATAATCTCAGGTGTGCAGTACCCGGCTGGGTCAGCGCCGCCCCGCCAGATGAGTCTGCCGCTATCGCGGTCTAGTGCCAGAACGCTGCCACCGCCTTCTGCGCCTACATGCAGCAGTATGCGTGGACCATCAATCAAGGGGGATGCTGCAAAGCCCCAGGTCGGTACCTTTGCCTGGTGTGCAGTGACCATGTCCACTTGCCAGATTGGTTGCCCTGTCTTGGCCTCTAGGCACATCGCCATCCCCCTAGCCCCTAGCGTGTAAGCGCGGCCATCCAGCACTGTCACCGTGGATCGTGGGCCATTGGCGTAGTCCATGTCGCCATAGTCTGCCTGCCAGTCCTGAGACCAAAGCGAGCGTCCAGTTTCCAGGTCAAAGCAAAGCACGCGTTCCCGGTCCGGGGCTGACTTGGGGCGGTCCATCAGATAGACGCGTCCGTTAGCGACCGTCACCCCGCCATAGCCCCCACCGACTTCCACTTTCCAGAGCTGCTTTGGCTCTTGATGGGCAAAGTCCACAGGCAATTCCGCAGGATGCCAATGGCCATCGCCTGTTGGGCCTCGCCAGCGTGGCCAATCTGCTGCTGGAGCAAGGTTGGAGATCAGGAGAGTCAGCAGGAAAGCAAAGGTGCAAAGGCGATGCATGATACCTTTTTACGCGCGCCTTTGACCTAACATGTCAACCTGAGATCAAGCAGTGATTCGTGTGCGGTCGCGTAGCTCTGCCATTGCATCCAGCAAGCTCTGGCGGTCCATGTCATGGACTTCTACTTTTTGACCTATTTGGGGCACCAAGGTCACCGTTAATTCACCACCTAGGTGTTCGCGGAATTCCTCCAACCCTTCAAGGATGGCAGGTTCGCCACTCCGCCCCTTCGAAAGAAGGCTGGGGTGATAGGTCTCAAAGCCGATGCGCTCGACCAGCGCCAGCACCCTCTGGGCTGTGGCTGCCTCCAGGATGCCCTTTCGCACAGAATACACTAGATCCACCGCCATGCCGATGGCCACCGCCTCACCATGGGTGACTTCGAATTGGGTGATCTGCTCCAACTTGTGAGCGGCCCAGTGGCCAAAATCCAGCGGCCTCGCACTACCCAGTTCGAAGGGATCACCGCCAGTGGCAATGTGCTCCACATGCAGCTCAGCACTGCGCTGCACCACACGCTCCAGAGCCCTCGGCTCCAGGGCAGCTAGGCCATCAGCCATGAGCTCGATTTCTTCAAAAAAGGCTTGGTCTCGGATCAGCGAAACCTTGATCGCTTCAATGATGCCATTGCGTCGCCCTCGAGAAGGCAGGCTTTCTAGAAAAGCAAAATCATTCACCACTGCGTAAGGCACCGCGAAGCTGCCCACCCAGTTTTTTTTACCAAAGTAGTTCACCCCATTTTTTACGCCCACCCCGCCATCACCCTGGCTCAGCGTTGTTGTGGGAAAACGCACGTGGCGAATACCACGGTGTGCGGTCGAGGCTGCAAAGCAGACCAGATCCAGCACCGCGCCGCCGCCAATCACGAAGACGTAACTGTGGCGATCCAGCCCCGCTTCGTGGATGGCCTGCCATCCCTGCTGCACGAGGGTAAAGTCGTTCTTGCAGGACTCGCCGCCGGGCAACACGATCAGGTCACCGGCCAAATCCAGTGCCTCCGCATGGGTGTGTGCATAGGCCCGTAGGTTATCCTGCAGGTTAGGCATGGCGTTGATGACCTGATCGTCCGCAAAGACCAGCACACGCGGCACTTTGTTGGGCCGATCCAGCGTCAGCAAATCTCGGATAGCGTGGTTTGTGGGCACAAAGGCATCCCGGGTGAATAGGATCCGGTGGCTATGTTCGAGCCTTATTTTTTTCTCCAGCATGGGGGGACGTTGCTTTTTCCCTCTACGCCGTTGGCTAGTCAGGGAAAAGCTTAAACGCAACAAACGGCTCTTTTCTAGCCATCTCCTTCGATGCGCTTGAGCTAAAATCCATGGGTCGGAGCCAGATCGAACAGGGAATGTCTTTGCGCCCTTTCTCTATCGGCCTCAGCTCGATGATCGGGCAGCCTTGACTTCTTGACCCTTGGTGCTCCCTCGCCATTCTCCGCGCCCTCTTTCTCGTTTGCCCATGTCCGCCGTCCCTACCGCCGCCCAGATCCGCCAGACCTTCCTCGACTTCTTCAAGTCGAAGCAGCACACCATCGTCCCCAGTGACAACGTGGGCTACACCAGCCGCGACGGCGCACGCATCTTCACCAATGCAGGCATGAACCAGTTCGTCCCCATCTTCCTTGGTGAGCGCAGCGCGGACGTGGACACCTGGCCCGGCGTTTTGGCCAAAGGCCTGCCCACCCGTGCGGCCGACACGCAGAAGTGCATCCGCGCTGGCGGCAAGCACAACGACCTCGAAGACGTGGGCCTCGACACCTACCACCACACCTTCTTCGAGATGCTCGGGAACTGGTCCTTCGGCGACTACTTCAAAAAAGAAGCCATCTCGTGGTCCTGGGAGCTCATCGTCGAGCGCTTCAAATTCCCCCCGAGCCGCGTCTTTGCCACCATCTATCAGCCGAACAAAGAAAAAGGCGACCCCGCCGAGCGTGACGAAGAAAGCTGGAACCTCTGGGCTGAAAAATTCCGCTCCGTCGGCCTCGATCCCGATATCCACATCGTCAACGGCAACAAGAAGGACAACTTCTGGATGATGGCCGACACCGGCCCCTGCGGCCCCTGCACGGAGATTCACATCGACCTCACCCCCGGCCCCATCGAGCTGAGCGAAGACCGCCAGCGCGAAGGCGCAAAGCTCGTCAATGGCAGCGACGCCAGCTGCATCGAGATCTGGAACAACGTCTTCATCCAATACAACGCCAACCCCGACGGCACCTTCACCCCGCTGCCTGCGCAGCATGTCGATACTGGCATGGGCTTCGAGCGCCTCACCAGCATCATCCAGGGCACGAAAAACTTCACCGACTTCGAGAACGCGAAGATCAGCAACTACGACACGGATGTCTTCAAACCCATCTTTGATGAGCTGACGAAGCTCAGCGGCAAGCACTACCAAAGCACGCTGCCAAAGGCGAACGAGCAGGGCCACGTCATCCCCGTCACCGAGCAGGAAAAGATCGACGTCGCCTTCCGCGTCATCGCCGATCACCTGCGCACCCTCAGCTTCTCCATCGCCGACGGCATCCAGCCCGGCAACAGCGACCGCAACTACACCCTCCGCCGCATCCTCCGTCGCGCCGTGAAGTATGGCCGCACGCTGGAGTTTAAAGAGCCCTTCTTCTACAAGCTCGTCGATGTCCTCGCCGCGCACATGGGCGATGTCTTCCCCGAACTCCGCGTGAAGAAAGAGCAGGTCAAAGCCGTGCTGAAGCTGGAGGAGGAGGCGTTTAACCGGACGCTGGATAAGGGGATTGAGATCTTTAACGACAAGGTTTTTTACCTTATGACACGGAGCATCAATCCTTCTGATGATACATTAGAAGGTGATCTTAGTCGTAACATTGCCTTAGCGAAGATAGCTGATCCTAGTGACCCAGACTCAATTATTAGCGCTATCAAATCATTCAAAGCAGATTGGAGTCTTGCTGAGGTCGCGCCATTTCCTGGCGGCGATGCCTTCCAGCTCTACGACACCTTCGGCTTCCCTCTCGACCTCACCGAGCTCCTCGCCCGCGAACGCGGCTTGACCGTTGACACCGCAGGCTTTGACAAGCTCATGGACGAGCAGAAGCAACGCGCTCGCGAAGCCGGACAGAAGAACAAGCAGGTCGTCTCCGTCAGCGAGATCGAAACCAAGGACGCCACCAAGTTCCTCGGTTACGACGCGCTCGAAGCCGATGCCAAGGTGCTCGAAGTCGTCGCCATGAAGGACAAGACGGCGGTGGTGCTCGACTCCAGCGTTTGCTACGCCGAAATGGGTGGCCAGATCGGCGACAGCGGCCAAATCATCATCGGCGCGAACGCCTTCCCCATCTCCAGCACGACGAAGGTCGGCAACACCTGGCTGCACTTCATCGAAGGCGAAGACGCACCCGCCGTCGGCTCCAGCGTCCGCGTGGCCGTCGATGCCACCCGCCGTCACGCCAT
>JBIKYV010000200.1:0-5840 GCA_044355075.1 Prosthecobacter sp. | reverse complement strand
TGGCGAAGGAAAACAGCAAGAATGTACTGCTGAATATCTGGCGCAAAGGTGACACCATGCTCTTCATCATTGGCAAAAACTGATCTCCACTGCACTTGAGCTCATCTCAAACCCGCACTCCATCCAGGGTGCGGGTTTTTGCGTAAACCCGATCCTGCAATCATCGCACCCCTGCACCGAACGCTTAACGGTATCATTTCTATACCCGAATGCATGATCCTGGAGTGTATTTCGGGCCAGTTCGATCACGAACCATCTCGAACCCAAACGTTCTATGCCTACCCAACTCATCTGCCTCCTTATCCTCACGATGAGTTACGCCTGGGCACAATGGCCGGGCACGGCGCTACTCACACCAAAGCCTGACTTTTCTGAGCAAATGGTCGCTGGTATCGACCGCATGGCTTTACGTTTGCTGGATGCCTCACCCGCGCAGCGTCAGCCATCGCGAGACAAGCTGAAAGCCGCGCTTGGCCTCGTGGATCACCGCCTGAGCTTCCGTTCATTCGAACTCGTCGGCTCCGTCGAGCGCCCTGCCCTGCTGGATGAAACGGCAGACTGGCGAGTCTTTCGGGTTCGCTGGCCCGTTCTCGACGGCCTAACGGGCGAAGGTTTGTATCTTCAAACCAAGGCCAAGCCTCTGGCACGCGTCATTTATCTGCCGGATGCAGACACACCGCCTGAACAAGCTCTCGCGACGCTTCGCATGTATGCAGGCTGCGAGCTGGTGATTCCATGCCTGATCAGTCGAGGGGAAGAGTTTAGCACAAGCGAAAGCTTGGGTATCCAGACCCATCTATCGCATCGAGAATGGATCCATCGTCAAAGCTTTGTGCAGGGTCGCCATCTCATAGGTTATGAAGTTCAGAAGGTGCTTGCTTTGATCGATCACTTTCACGCCAACGCATCATCGACGCCGATTCATCTCGCCGGTCAGGGAGAAGGAGGCATGCTCGCTTTGTGTGCCGCCGCTTTGGAAGATCGTGTTTATTCTGTCAGCTCATCAGGTTACTTCGCCCCACGCGAAGGCATGTGGCAGGAGCCTCTGGAGCGAAACCTCTTTGGATGGCTGCGGGATCTAGGTGATGCTGAAATCGTGGCATTGATCGCTCCACGTCCTGTTCTTTTGGAGAATGCACACTACCCAGAACTTGAGATCGAGACGGCGCCTCAGCCAGGCCGCAAAGCTCAGCCTGCTCCAGGTAAATTGAGCCAGCCCACTGAGGCCTCCTTCTTGGCTGAAGCCGAGCGTGCCCAACGACTTCAGCCCACGAGCCGGTTGCTGATCTCGAAGGCTCAGACTCCGATGCGAACCCTACTTCAGCATCTTTTTTCAATCACAACAGCGGAAGCCATGCTTACCGCCCAAGAACGACACAGCTGGCCGAACAAACTTCCCATCGATGAGACTCGGCAAAAGCGCCAAGTCCAAGAAATGCAAAGCTTCACGCAACGTCTCCTGGCACAAGGCGAAGCCGAGAGAGAAGCCACGTTTTGGAAAGCCTTACCGCTCACTTCTCTGCAAACCTACGCAAAGCATGGACTCACGGAGCGTGAGCGATTCTGGCATGATGTCATCGGGCGATTGCCTGATCCCGATCAGCCCGTGAATGCGAAAAGTCGGCTGGTGCGTGAAACTGAAAGCGTCAGGATTTATGAAGTCACCCTAGATGTTTGGCAGGATGTTTTCGTGTGGGGCTGGCTTTGCCTTCCCAAAGACCTCTCGCCCGGCGCTCGGCGGCCTGTGGTGGTTTGCCAGCATGGTTTGGAGGGATTGCCCGAAGACACCTTCACCACTGACCCGACACAGCGCGCTTACACGGCCTACCAAGCCTTTGCTTTGAAACTGGCCGAACAAGGTTTTGTGACCTTCGCGCCACATCATCCCTACCGAGGTAAGGACGCATTTCGCACGCTTCAGCGAAAGCTGAACCCTTTGGGCCTCACTCTCTTCAGCGTCATCATCGGTCAGCATCAGCGCTTGTTGGAATGGCTAAAAGCACAACCTTTCACGCAGGCAAACAACATCGCCTTTTACGGCCTCAGCTATGGTGGTAAATCTGCCATGCGCATCCCTGCCATTCTGTCTGACTATGCGCTCAGCATTTGCAGTGGTGACTTCAATGAATGGGTGCGCAAGTGTGCCAGCACTGACCTGCCCATGAGCTACCTTTACACCGGGGAATACGAAATCTGGGAATGGAACCTCGGCCGAACTTTCAACTACGCCGAGATGGCAGCCCTCATTGCTCCGCGTCCCTTCATGGTCGAACGAGGTCACGATGATGGCGTCGGCACGGATGCCTGGGTCAATTACGAGTATGCTAAGGTGCGCTGTCTCTACGCCAAACTGGGCATCCCTGACCGAACCGAAATCGAACACTTCAACGCTGGCCACCAAATTCACAGCCTCGGCACTTTTGCTTTTCTCAAGCGTCATCTTGGCTGGAGATGATGGTTTCCAAAGAGCGTTTTGATTGACGGACTTGCATGAATGATCAGCGCACGTTGATGCGAGGAAGGCTTGCAGAATCTTGGAAAATCACGCCACCTTCTTCGCCTCTTGCACCGCCAGGATGCGCATGATGGTCTCGTTGAAGGCCTGCTTGAAGGCTTCGTCCTGACGGAGTGTGTAAAGCTCCATGTCGGTTTTGCGCTGGGCCAGAACGGCTTGGTTGATGAGGGCTTCGAGGGCGAGGCGGCGGTTCTGTTCGTCGGGGTTGTTGACGACTTGCTTCTCGTAGTCGGCGCTTTGCTTCACACGCTCGACAATGTTCACCAGCTTCACACGCTGCTCCTCCGGGGTGGCGCTCCAGGCACTGAACCAGCGTTCATTGAAGGCGGCGATGATGTCATCGAGCGGTTCACGCTCTTCTTCGCCGCCGTGGTGGCCGCGCACGTTGGGGTTTTGCGGATCGAGCGCGGTAGGTGCGGCATCCAGACCGATGTGCTCGTTCAGCTTCACGCGTTCGAGGGCGTAGGTGCTGAGGTCCACGCTTTCCAGCAGGGCATCCAGATCGTCCTTGTCTTTGTCCTTCACCTTTAGCTTGGGGATGAGGAACTTCAGGAACCAGTGGAGCTTCTCCCACTCGATCTTTTCAAAGTCGATGATGCAGGCGAGTTGGCCGTAGATCTTCACGAACTGCTTGGCCTTGATCTTGAAGTCGATCTTGTCCTCCTCGTCCTCAATCATGTCAAAACGAGCCACACTCGGATCAATGAGCGGGTGGAGTTGTTCCGGCGGGGCTTTCTTGAAGAAGGCTTCGTTAAAGCGATCCACGTCGTCCTGGTTATAGACTTCGGCTTCATCCAGCTCGTCCTTCAGGTCGTGCAGGACGTTGATGTCCGTCGGCTCACTCAGGCTGGTAGCCGTGTAGAAGGGATCGAAGGCATCCTTGATCTCCTGGGCCGTGTTGTAGAAATCGAGGATGAAGGTGTTCTGCTTCGCCATCTTCGGATTGCACCGGTTCAGGCGGGAGAGCGTCTGCACGGCCAGCACGCCTTGCAGCTTCTTGTCCACATACATCGTGTGCAGCAGCGGCTCGTCGAAGCCGGTGAGGAACTTGTTCGCCACCACCAGCAGGCGGTAGGGCGGCACTTTCTCCTGCGGACGCATCCGGGCGTATTTGCCGGAGAGACGGTCACGGATTTCCTTCTCGGGGAAGCCATTCAGGCTGTCCTCGGTGTGCTCGATGCCATCCACCACCTTCTTACCGGAGAAGGCGATGATCGGCAGGAAGTCGGCGTTGGCTTTTTCCAGCTCTTTGCGGATCGCTTGGTAGTAGCGGATGGCGCACTCGATGTTCCGCGTCACCACCATGCCGCGTGCCTGACCTTTCAGCAGCTTGGGCTTCACCACATGGTCCATGAAGTGGTTCACCATCAGGGCAGCCTTGGTGCCGATGGTCTGCTTGTGCGCCTCCACATAGGCGCGGAGCTTCTTCTGGGCTTTGGCGTTCTCGAAGCGCGGATTGTCCTCGATGGACTTCTGCACCTCGTAGTAGCTCTTGTAGGTCGTGTAGTTGGCCAGCACGTCGAGGATGAAATCTTCCTCGATGGCTTGCTTCATGGAATACAGGTCATGCGGATCAAAGCCGCCCGCCGTGTTCGGTTTGCCGAACTTCTCCAGCGTCGCGGGCTTGGGTGTGGCGGTGAAGGCGAAGAAGCTGGCGTTCTTGCCCATCTTGCGCTTGCCCATGGCTTCCAGCATCAGGTCCTGCCAGTCTTCCGGCTCTTCCTTGTCCTCGGTGGCACCGATGGCTTGGTTCAGCTTGTCGGCGGCCACGCCTCCCTGGCTGCTGTGCGCTTCGTCGATGATCACGGCAAAGCGCTTGTCGCTCATGTTGGCGATGCCATCCACGATGAAGGGAAACTTCTGGATCGTGGTGGTGATGAGCTTCTTGCCCTTCTCCAGGTGGCTGCGCAGGTCGGCGGCGCTTTCAGCGTGGGCGATGAGGTCCTTCACCTCGGAGAACTGCTTGATGTTGCCGTCGATCTGCTTGTCCAGCACACGGCGGTCGGTGACCACGATCACGGAGTCGAAGAGGTTCGTCTGGCCGGTGGTCTCATAGAGTTCGATGAGCTGGTAGGCCAGCCAGGTGATGCTGTGGCTTTTGCCGGAGCCCGCGCTGTGCTGGATCAGGTAGCGACCGCCCACGCCTTCACTCTGCACCAGCCGCAGGAGCTTCCGCACGACTTGCAGTTGATGGTAGCGCGGGAAGTAGAGAATGATGGAGGTCTTCTTCGCCTCCTTGTCCACCTCCTCCACCACCTTGGCGAAGTGCTCGATGATGTTGCACAGGCTCTGCCGGGTGAGGACATCCTGCCAGAGATAGGCCGACTTCGGGCCGTGAGGGTTCACCGGGTTGCCTTTCCCGGCACCGTTCGGCTGACCTTGGTTGAAGGGCAGGAAGTAAGTGCCCGCGCCATCCACCTTCGTGGTCATCCAGACCTCATCGGGATCCACGGCAAAGTGGACGAGGCAGCGGCGGAAGTGGAAGAGCGTCTCATTCGGGTCGCGGTCCTCGCGATACTGCTTCTTCGCGTGGTTCACGTTCTGACCGGTCCACGGGTTCTTGAGTTCCAGCGTCGCCAGGGCCAGGCCGTTGATGAAGAGAACCATGTCCACCGACTTCAGCGGATCAGCCAGGGAGTAATGCACCTGCCTCGTCACGGAGAAGCGATTGCTCTCAAAGCGGGCCTTCACGTCCGGGTTCAGGTCGTTGTAGGGCAGTCGGTAAAGCAGCGTCAGGTGCGCGTTGTCCACCTCCAGTCCCTTCTTCAGCACGGTCAGAATGCCGTCCTTCTTCAGCTTGCGGTGCAGCCGCTCCAGCACCTGCCGCTTCCAGTCCGGCTTATGATGCAGCTTCTCTAGCTCCTTCGCCTGCGTGCTCTCCAGGAACTGCCACAGCATCGCCTCATCCACCGCGAACTCCGCATTGAAGTCGGAGGGCTTCCCGCGCCTCCAGCCATTGCCACCAATGTCAGGTGTCGGCTCTTGAATGACCGCGTCCTTCGCCGTCACCGTCACACCGCCGGTCAGGGCGCGTTCAATGCAGGCTTCCAGGGCGGCTTCGTTGGTTTGGGATGGCATGCTTCAGGCTTGTCTGAGTCGTTTGAGCAAAGCTTTCGCCGATGGGAAGGTCTCTTCGATCACGGCCGGGTCGATCACCTTGAGCAATTCAAAGGACACCTTGCCCTTGGCGTATTGGCGCTCGCCACAGTTAGCGGTGGCTTTCACCAGGGCAGCGTAGGCCTTCTTTCGATCCACCTTTTCCAAGTCTGGCCACTTCGGCAGGGCCTTATCATTCCAGCAGCCTTTGAAAAAGTCCTTCAAAGCC
>JBIKYV010000195.1:0-6218 GCA_044355075.1 Prosthecobacter sp. | reverse complement strand
TGCGGGTCGATGTGGATGAACAAAATGCCGCCAGTGTGCGCAATGGCATGGTGGCCTCAGCCTATCTGAAAAGCGATAGCGCGACTGCTTATAAGTTAGATTTTGAGCGAATTGAGCCCTTTGTGATCCCGAAGCAATCCCTGACGGGGGCGAGCACGGAGCGGGTCGATACGCGGGTGCTTCAGGTGATTTACCGTCTAACTCCGCCCCAAGGTTCAGGTGGACGACTGTATGTCGGCCAGCAGGTGGATGTGTTTATGGGACAGAAAAAAAACTGACGTGGTCCATTCTCTGTGGCCATAGATTGGCGGATGCAGCCTCAAATCTCCAGCAGCTCCAATGAACGCATCAAGCACGCTCGGCGCGTGAGAGATGGACGTGAGTCTGAGCTGATTTTTCTGGAGGGATTGCGTTTGGCAGAGGAGGCCCTGCGCTCTGGTCTCACGGTTGAGTGCGCTTTTGCAGCGTCCGGCAGCACCGATGAGCGGCTTCAGGCTTTCGTGCAAAGCTTGGCTGACCGCCCTGTTTTTTGGACGCAACCTCAAGTTCTCGAAAGCCTGAGTGCTACCATGCAGAGTCAGGGACTCGTGCTAATAGCGCGACGTCCAGTGCTCGATTTAAGCCGATTTTTTCAAAACAAGCACGGGCTCTACCTAGCTCTCGATCGTCTTCAGGACCCTGGGAACATGGGAACCCTGCTGAGGTCTGCTGAGGCAGCCGGAGCGTCCGGCGTGATCGCTCTGTCAGGATGCGTGGACCTTTTTTCTCCTAAAGTCCTGCGCAGTGCCATGGGGTCAGCCTTTCGCCTGCCTGTGCTCCATGGAGTGTCAGCGACAGAACTGCTGCCTCTTTGTGAGTCTCACGGGCTTCATCTAGCTGCTGCAGCGGGTGGCGGAACGATGGATTATGTGGCTCACGATTGGTGCCAACCGTCGGTGTTATTGCTCGGCAACGAAGGAAATGGGGTCAGCCCCGCACTGCTGGCTGATTGTCACAGCAGTCTTTTTATTCCGATGGCTCATGGAGTCGAGTCGCTTAATGTGGCTGCCGCAGGTGCGGTGATGCTTTTTGAAGCAGCAAGGCAAAGGCGACTCCAGCCTGTTCACTGACGCTTGGGTGAATCTGCGGTAGGCGTGTTGAGTTAGGCCAGGAGTCTTGTCATCCCAAAGTAGGCATCGCGCTGCTTGATCAAGAATTCAGGCTCTCACTTCCGGCTTTAGCCACGCAGCGCAGCAAACAGGTGTTGCAGTTCTTCTTCGGCCTGTTCGGGACTCCCCACGGTATCGGCGATCCGGCGCTTTACCCCAGCGCGGAAACGTTTTCTCATGCGGTGAAGAGACATTTTTAGGGCATCGACACTCAGGCCCGCTTCTTGCGCCAGGGTTTCTTGTCCCGCTTGATTGGCCAATCCTGTCAGTGAAGGTTTGAGCAGATCAAACAGCAGGCTTTTTCCCTCTTGGGCCATTTCGCATTCTAGATCCACTAGCGCCCCATCCAACAAGGTCAAAGCCCATTGACGGTCAAATTCTGCATCTGGCATGCCAGTGCCCGTGTCGGCCAGTTCATGATCCACTTCCGTGGCGTCGAGCCCTCCACCACGTTTCGCTGCCATGTTTTTCTCACGCTGATTGGCGGCGAAGTGCTTCAACGCCCCTAGCAGGTAGCTGCGAAAGCGACCTCGCTCGGGTTTTGCTCCTTCAATGGCTCCGCCAGCGAGCAGTTTGGCAAAGAAATCATGGGCGAGATCTCTTGCCTGATCTTCATCACGTCCCTCTCGCCGCAAAAAAAACACCACCGGAGCGTAGTAGGCCTCACATAGCTCGCTCAGCGCAGAATGTCCCTGTTCATCATTGCCTCGCGAGCGCGAGACGAGTGTCCAGCGCGTGTCCTGGAAGGAAGAAGTCATCGTGTGGATTGGCTGTCCGGCGAAAAGTGTGCGAAGAGCATTTTGCCCGCAATTTTGTCCCACGGCATGAAGAAATTCTCTTCCGCGCCGCCCCGCTTGAGCCACAGGCCCTTTTCCTCTCTTGCCACGACGCGGGCGATCCAATACTGCCCGCTCTCATGCTGGAAGATGACGAGGTTTCCTTTGCTGAAACCTGTGTCGAGATGTGAGACTAGCCATTGGCTGCCATTGGCGACGCCTGGTTCGCCGCCGGAGGCTACGCGGTAGGCACCCACAATAAAGGATTTGATGAATATGGCGATCACTACGCCGACGACGGCTTGCCCGCTCCATGACATCAGACGGTTCTTCTTTCGTGCCGGTGCATCGACAGGATGCTGGTGCATCCACCAAAGCGTAGATACGATCGTCGAAACGAAGGCGACCAGCACGAGCATGATGGCAGCCCAAGGATAGGCAGCCTGATGGCGTGGTAGTTGATAAAAGCCCACAATCCCCAGGCCAAAGATGGCGAGTGACCACCCGAACGCTTGTTTGCCAAAATAGGCGTTCACCGCATACCAACGCTGCGGGCAGGCAAGCGTGCAGGATGATTGTACACCGTAAATACGGTTAATCGGCACGAGTCGTAGCCAAAGCGCCAAGTTCAGGAATAACAAAAAACATCCGATGTTTAGCAAGGCGGCAGGTAACACTAATGCTAGTGAGTTCTGAGACGAGTTTTGAAAAAAATGGCGCAGAAGAATGACATTTGCCGCCACAAAGATGGCGCCAGCGGCAGCAAGGCTCAGTCTTAGAATGTGTGCGTTTGTTTGTGATGAATCAACGATTGGCGCGCTTGTTTCTGAAACAGCAGCGCCTTGCACCTGTGTTTTGAATTCATCCACGCTCTGCTGCCGTCGCGTGCGCTCCTTCTCTAAAGCTCGGAACACGATCTCGTCGATGTGTCCGCCGACCTTTGATTTTTCCGAAGGTGCGGCGAAACGGCCCAGTGGTAGCTCGCCGGTCAGCATCTCGTAAAAGACCACACCGAGGCTGTAGATGTCTGCGCGATGATCGACAGTCGATGGTTGCTCGATCTGCTCTGGAGCCATGTAGGGCGCGGTGCCGAGCTTCACGCCGCTTTGAGTCAGCAGGATGTCGCCGCTTTTTTCATTGAGAATCTTCGCGATACCAAAATCGGCAATCTTCACCCTGCCGCTGGTATCTAGTAGGATGTTCTCCGGTTTGATGTCACGATGCAAAACGCCCTGCGTGTGGGCGAATTGAAGCGCATCGCAAATGGCCGGGATGATTTTCAAAGCCTGCTCCGGGGTGAAGCGGTTCGCCCGCATGGCCTGTCGGAGGTTTACGCCATTGATGAACTCCATGACGAGGTACGCGAAGCCACCGCTCTCGCCAAAATCATGCACGGCTACGATGCTCGGGTGGCTGAGCCGTGCCAGTACGCGGCCTTCGCGATTAAAGCGTTCGGCGAAGCCTGGTGTGGCTGCGAGTGACTTCGGCAAAACCTTGAGCGCGACGATGCGGTCGAGTTTGGGTTGTCGTGCTTTAAAGACCGCGCTCATGCCGCCGTGGCCAATGAGCGCCAAGATCTCGAGATCCGGAAACGCGGCGGCGATTTCGTCTAGCGAAGGAAGATCTGCATGTGCCATGCGCTGAGTTTCCGCTTCGCCATCAGTGGGTAGAGCGGCTACGGCGAGTAGGCATGATGGACACAGTCCCTGAGGTGCATCAGGTGGCAAGGGAAGCCCGCACTGGGGGCAAGGAGATGGAGGTGAGTCTGGGCTCATGCCTTCTTCCTGGGGAAACCGGGATGCTAGGTAACAGACTTTTTTACAGAAAAAAGAAAGCCTCAAGTTCGCGGGCATGGATCAGGCCTAATGCCTGAGTTCCGCCAAAGCTGCGCGGAGGTCATTCTCCGTCACATCTTGGCTAACCAAGGCATCTCCCAAGTGCGGCAGCAGGACAAAACGCACCTTGCCGTGTTCGAATTTTTTATCCATTCGAGCGATCTGCAAGATCTCTTCGGTTTCAAATTCAGAGCCAAGAGTCGTCGGAAGACTGTAACGCTTCAGTAGCTGTGTGATGGCTTCCGCATCAGCGGACGGGAGCGTCGAAAGACGTGCCGACATCCAAGCTGCGGCACGCAAGCCGAGAGCGATGGCCTCGCCATGCAAAAGTGTGCCATAACCCGCGGAAGCCTCAATCGCGTGACCTAAAGTGTGGCCAAAATTCAGCAAAGCACGCAGTCCTTGGGTTTCGAATTCATCAGCCTCGACGATGCGAGCTTTGATGGCGATGTTTCGCCGAATTAGCTCTGTCATCAAAACATCATCGCTGCGGTTGGCTGCTTTTTCGATTAGCGGAAGCATGGCTGCATCGCGGATGCAGGCGTGCTTGATGATCTCTGCAAAACCTTCATTCCATTCTCGTGCGTGTAGGGTGGAAAGGGTGTGAGTATCCGCGATGACATGGGCGGGTTGGTGAAAAGCACCCACCATGTTTTTGGCATCGGGCAGGTTGACCCCTGTTTTGCCACCGACGCTGCTGTCCACCTGACTGAGTACCGTGGTCGGGCATTGAAGATAGGGAATGCCACGCTGATACATCGAGGCACAAAAGCCACCTAAGTCGCCGATGACACCGCCACCGAGCGCGACAAGAAAGCTTTTTCGATCCAAGCCTGCGCGGGCCATTTGACTGCACACGATTTCAGCACTGAGAAGAGATTTGCTCGATTCACCCGAGGGCACCGTGATGAGGGTGACTTGGCAACCCACAGCCTGTAGGCTATGCAGAGCTACTTCGGCATACAAAGGACCGACAATGGAATCGGTGAGGATGGCGCAGCGTTTTTTGCCTGCGAAGCGCTCATGGGCGATTCGTCCAATCTCATGAAGCAAACCAGGTCCCACATCTACCCGGTAGCTACGAGGGCCTAGATCGACATCGACATGCAGGCGAAGGGGGGCAACGTTTTCGTGGGACATGCAGGGAAGCTTTATGATGTGAGTTTGAGCCACCCTGGCGTGCCAAGGATGCATGGCAACTGCTTTGGGTGCTGTGCAAAAATCGGCGAGGGCATTGCATCAGATTTTGAATCTATCCCGGGCCTCTTTGTCAGAGAATACAACCATGATTACACCCACTACTCCTCTGCAGAGGAAAGAGAAAGACGTGTTGACGGGACCTCTGCCTGTTGTCTCGGATCAACCCTCCGTGACGCCAGAAGAAAGAAAGGAGGAAGAGATATTCAGTCGTCAACTTGTGGATCGCTCACTGTTGCACGGTCCCAATCGTCGATTGAAGGAGCTATTTCTGATCTTCGATGTTGCTTGGGAGTTCCTCAAAGGATTTCGCGCCCTGCATTTCGTGGGGCCTTGCATCACGGTCTTTGGTTCAGCGCGTTTTGATGAAAACCACCGCTATTACCAGCTAGCTCGCCGCATGGGGGCAGAGATCGCCAAAATGGGCTTTACCGTAATGACAGGCGGTGGCCCTGGCATCATGGAGGCGGCCAATCGCGGTGCCAAAGATGTCGCTGGGCGTAGTATCGGTTGCAACATTCAGCTACCTTTTGAGCAGAAACACAATCCATGGCTCGATCGTTGGGTGACCATGAAATACTTCTTTGTGCGCAAGGTCTTGCTGATGAAGTATAGCTATGGTTTTGTCATCATGCCCGGTGGTTTTGGGACACTGGATGAGATGTTCGAAGCCCTGACCCTAATCCAGACCAAAAAAGTGAAAAATTTCCCGGTCGTGGTGATGGGAATGGAGTTTTGGAAAGAGATGCGTGACTTGGTCGATCATATGCAAAAGGGCGCGACCATCAGCCCTGAGGATATCGATTTGATCTGTTGGACAGATAGTGTGGAGGAAGCGGTGGCCCACCTGAATGAGCGCGCCGTGCATCAGTTCGGTCTGCGCCATGATCCTGTGCCGAGCAGTAGTGTTCTCCTGGGAGAAAAAAGCCTCTGATCTATCAGCTTCAGCTCTGGAAGCGCATTTTGGCTTCTAGGGCATCTCCCATGGCAAGCAGCTGCGGTTCACTCCAGGCTCTACCCATGAATGAAAAACCAATGGGCATGCCTTCAGCCTGCCCCATCGGCATAGTTAAGTGCGGATAACCAGCCACAGCTGCGGGACTGGAGACAACACGCGTGTTTGCATCTCCCTTGGCCAGATCCAAAAGACCTGCAGGATCATTCGTTGGGCAGATCAAAGCATCCAAAGCGTGCCGATTGAGCGCGCTGTCGATGCCTTTCGGCCCTGCAAGTTCGGTGGCTAGTGACCTCGCAGCCTTGGC
>JBIKYV010000194.1:0-6248 GCA_044355075.1 Prosthecobacter sp. | reverse complement strand
TCCTGCCCACCGTCTATCAAGGCGTGCCCTTTCGCAGTAGTGGCGAGCCCGTACTTTATCTCAATAATCCCAAGGGGGTTACAGCTCAGGCCCAGCGGCAGACGCTTGATGCACTCAAGCAGCTCAATGAAGAGCGGCTCTCCGTGATCGGTGATCCTGAAATCGCTGCTCGTATCAATAGCTTCGAACTCGCCTACCGAATGCAGCACACTGCCCCCGAGATCATGGACATTTCTCAGGAGCCACAGCATATCCTTGACCTTTATGGAGCAAAGCCTGGCCAGGCCTCCTTTGCCAACAACTGCCTTCTGGCCCGCCGCCTACTGGAGCGCGGCGTCCGCTTCGTGCAGCTCTTTCACGAAGCCTGGGATCATCACGGCGGTCTCGTCGGTGGTCTAAAGCAGCAGTGTGCTCTCACTGATCAGGCCTGCGCCGCTCTTGTTCGCGATTTGAAGCAGCGTGGCCTGCTGGAGGACACTCTTGTCATCTGGGGGGGCGAGTTTGGCCGCACGCCCATGGTACAGGGCGGCAGTGACGGGCGTGACCATCACCCCAATGCCTTCACCATGTGGTTCGCTGGTGGCGGCATGAAGCCGGGGATCAGCCTCGGTGAGAGCGATGAGTTCGGCTTTAACGTTACTCAAGACCCCGTCCACGTCCACGACCTGCATGCTACCCTGCTGCACCTGTTGGGTTTTGATCATACAAAGCTCGCCGTGAAGTTTCAAGGTCTCGACATGCGCCTCACCAATGTGCATGGTGAACTCGTGACAAAGCTACTGGCGTGAAGCCAAGCTGTTCTTATTAAGATATAAATTCTGGTCATGGGTGCAACAATCCCAACGACCCTCTCCATGGAGTTTAAGGCATCTGAGATTTCATGACCTCCACAGGTGCCAAGAGTAAAAATAGAGTCTTTTGTGATGCCGAAGCCCCCTGAGCTATAAAGGCATAACTCATTTTTGTCTGGGCCAACAACTCAGGACATCAACATGAAGAGAGGAGTCAGCTACAATCGAAGAGTTAAAAGCCTGAACCAAGTAGGCAAAGCAGTGCATCCTACCTGCCGACACCAAAGGTCATGGCAGCCCTATTCTGGCCTCAGATGCGTTTTGTGATTAGCATGATGGTCTCCGATTCATGAGGCAAGAGCCGGAGCTTCTGGAGCTTCATCGGGTGGCGATGGTTCGTCTCCGGCGTGATGTGCTTCTTCGGCAGCGACTTCGGCTTCCAATTGTAGATCCTCGGACGCTGCTGGTGTGGCTTTTTTCCGCCGCGGTTCGCTTCCATCCTCATTGGTCATGCGCACGCCGACGGGCTTGGACACGCCGAACTCCTGCATGGTGACGCCGTAGATGACATCGGCACGGCCCATGGTGCGTTTGTTGTGAGTGACAATGATGAACTGGGAGTTGTCGATGAAGTTGTCCAGCATCTTGAGGAATCGAGAGATGTTCGACTCGTCCAGTGGTGCATCCAGCTCGTCTAGCACGCAGAAGGGGCTAGGCTTTACCTGATAGATGGAGAAGAGCAGGGCAACGGCGGTCATGCTGCGTTCGCCACCCGAGAGTAGGGTGATGGTCTGGAGCTTTTTGCCCGGCGGCTTGGCGATGATGTCGATGCCTGACTCGAGCGGATCGCCTTCGTCGATGAGCATAAGGTCTGCCTTGGCAGTGGGGCCGAAAAGTTCGCGAAAATTGTTTTGAAAGTTGATTCGAACTTGCTGGAAGGTCTCAGAGAACATGGTCTTCGTTGTCTCATTGATCTTGGCAATGACTTCGAGCAGCTCTTCCTTTGACTTCACCAGGTCGTTGTATTGGTTTTCGAGGAAGTTGTGCCGCTCCTCTAACTCTTCGAATTCCTGGATGGCATCAAGATTGACGGGGCCGATACTTTCGAGCTTCTGGCGCAGTTCGCCGACGATCTCAGTGACAAAATCCCAGTCGGGTTGACCTTCCTCACCGGGTAGGGGGATGGCATCATCGAGATCAACATCGTCTTTATCGAGCGGCGCTGTCAGCTCCGATGCATTGGACGTTTCTGACGAATCTGTAACATCACCGGAGGCGGCAGTAAGCTCAGATTTCCTGCCACGGCTTCGGTTTCGTTTCTGCTCGTCAATGGTGAGCATGAGCGCATGGTAATCAGGCTCAAAGGCACTAATGTGAAAGTTGTACCGCTCCTGAACTTGGTTCACTAGATTCTCCAGTCGCAAATCGACGCGCGTCAGTTGCACCTCAATGCGATTTCTGCTTTCGGTGAGGCCCTGGCTTTGCTGACGCAGCTGCACAAGCTGGCTTTCCAAGGCATTCACGCGCTCAAAGGCAGCAGCGCGTTCTTCGGTGCGGCCCTGGAGGTGATCTTCAATTGCTGCGACGGCTGCGCGCTGGCCTTCCACCTGCTCGGAAAAGCGGGCGTTTTCGGACAAGCTCTGCTCGATACGCCCACGCCAAGCGGCGATCTCGTTTTCAAAACGATGAATGCTATTCTCAAGCTCATGCAGGCGACTAGCCATGGGTGCCTTTTGGCGTTCGATCGAGTGCAGGCTGTTTTGCTCCAGAGCCAGTGAGTTACGAAGTTCGCTGAGGCGCTCTTGAGATTCTAGTTCACGGCGCAGGAAGGCTTCCATCTCGACTTCGAGCTGCTGCTCATGCTCACGGGCCCCCTCGAGCTGCTCGCGGGCGACTTTGGCTTCTTCTTGCTGCCATTGGATCTGAGCCTCGGCCGCTTGGATGCGATTGGCGATCTGGTTTTGATCCCACTCCACGCTTTCCAGCTTTGTGACTGCTTGCTGAAGCGCACGCTGCACGACTGTGACTTGACCACTGAGCTGGGAAAATTCCTCGCGTGAGCGCTGCGATTGCTCACGAATGGTCACTTCTTCCCGCTGCATGTCTTCCAGCTGATGTCGTAGGGTTTCAGCAGCCTCTTCTTTTTCCAGGAGCTGGTATTCTAGACCCTCGAGCTCAGCTTTCAGCGTGCGCACCTCTGCCTCACGACGTAGCGTTGAGGCTCCTTCTTCCTTGGTGGCACCACCGTGGATGATGCCATCTGCACCGATGAATTCTCCTTTGAGGGTGGCGACTGAAACATCTCTTAGTATGCGCTTCATGCGCAGCGCGGTGTGCAGATCTTCGACGATGAGCACATTACCCAGCAATCGATCAGTAATCTCCTGCACACCTGGCTTGGCACGCACTTTGTCGATGGCCCAGGCGATACAGCCCTCTGGCACAAGCTGGCGGTCGGGCTGGGGCTTCATGGTTAGGAAATCCGCAGGTAGGATGGCGGCTTTACCTAACTTTTGTTCGGCTAGTCGATCTAGAATCTGCCCAGCTAATTCGCTGTCGGTCAGTAGCACAGCTTGTAAATGATCGTGTAGGGCGGCCTCAATAGGCGCGATAAACTGCGGCTCGACTTCGATGGATGAAGCGAGGATGCCACGAATGCCGACGGAGAATACTTCGGGACGATCTAACCCTTTAAGAACCTGCTGGGTGCCTTCGGCCAAGCCCTCCCCCTTTTGCAGCAGTTGTTCGATGATCTCAAGGCGGCTGCGACGTTGGGTCACGGCACGCTGGAGTTCGTTCAGCCGCTCCATGAGTTCATCCCTCTGGCGACGTTTTTCCAAGATATCGCGAGCGCAGGTCTTGGCGCGCTCGTCTAAATCATTTCGATTATGCTCCAGCTCTGCGATCATTTGCTGCAGGTGATCGAATTCTACTTGGCTGGATGCTTTGGCTTGGGCGGCGTTTTGGAGATCGTGCGCTAGCGTTTCATGGCGCTGACGGTCGTTAGAAATTTGCCCATTGAGGCTTTGCACACGTGACTCGGATGCAGCGATTTGTCCCTCAAACTGGCGGATCATCTCACGCACGGCACGGCGGTCTTCATCCAAGCGTCCACGGTCGGGTACGATGCTGTTGTGGAGCGTGAGATGCTCGTTCAGTGCATGCTGGCGAGTTTCGATGGTGGAGCGCAGGATGTCCATCTGCTCATCGGCGCTGAGTAGCTCGCGGCGTTGCTGTTCCAGGGTTTCTCGTCCTTGCTCGATCTGCTCTTCATTTTGGCGGATACGCATCTGCAGCTCTTCATTCCGCTCGTTATTGAAGCCGATGCGTCCTTCAGCACTCTGTAATTGGCTCCGCAGCTCCTGCATCTGGCCGCGCAGTTGGTTAATCTGGGATTCGATGCTGTGGTAGGCTTCACGAGTCTCTAGCGCTTCGTGTTCAGCTACTTGCAGGCGATTTTGCACCGAATCCAACTGATCAGTGATCATTCGGACGTGGTTTTCTGCCTCAGATTTTTCTGCGCTGAAATCGGCGTAGTGCTTGTGCGCTAAGTGCGTGTCGAGCATCCGCGAGTCGTCCAGTAGCACCTGGTAGCGACGTGCCTTGGCAGCCTGCCTTTGTAGCGAGCCCATCTGGCGCTTCACCTCAGCGATGACGTCCTGCACGCGTAGCAGGTTGGCTTCAGTGTAGTCTAGTTTGCGTAGCGCTTCGCGCTTCTGGCCTTTGAATTTGGTAATGCCAGCCGCTTCTTCGAACACAGTGCGCCGGTCTTCTGGCTTCGAGCTCAATAGCATGTCGATCTGACCTTGAGCCATGATGGAGTAGGCTGCGCGCCCTACGCCAGTGCCAGCGAAGAGATCATGAATGTCTTTGAGCCGGCAAACCGTGCCATTCAGGCGATATTCACTACGGCCATCGCGAAAGACACGCCGGCAGATGGCGACTTCATTGTAGTCCACGTTCAGAGATTGCTCGCAGTCAGCCATGACTAAGGTCACCTCGGCCATGCCAACAGGTTTGCGCTTATCCGTACCATTGAAGATGACGTCGGCCATCTCTTCGCCACGCAGGGCCTTGGCAGAGGTTTCCCCCAGCACCCAGCGAATTGCATCGACGACATTAGATTTCCCACATCCGTTGGGGCCGACAATGCCAGTCACACCTTTGTGAAACTCAAAATTCGTCTTGTCCGCGAAAGATTTGAAGCCGTGGATGGTGAGGGTTTTAAGATACATGGCCGGGAAAAGCTAGAACGACGATCCTAGCAATGACTCAATTCCGAACAAAGAGGGCAAGTGCTAAGGCTTAAATTTCCCATATCTTGTATATGTTTAATTTATCTTAAACAAGATATGGGATTTTTTGCATTCTTATTGCTGTGAATAATTCTTCAAGGTGTGAAGAAGTTTTCCAGTTCATGCCTACTCAACCCCTTGGGGTAAATTTCTTCTTGATGGAGCATCCCCATCCGCCGACTTCACATGCTACTCATTTTATGCCGAAGCCACCCCCGCAAGCACGCCAGAATCGCCATGTTTCTCCCACCGCCGGGATGCCTCAGATTCATGAGGAGGATGACCTTCCTGCGCTTTTGGCAGATCAGACGGATCCGCTGGTGCTGATTCTCGATTGCATCCAGGACCCGCATAACCTTGGAGCTTGTTTGCGAACGGCAGATGCAGCAGGCTGTGCCTGTGTGGTCATGCCCAAAGACAAAACGGCGCCGATCAGCGAGACTGTGGTGCGTGTTTCGTGCGGTGGCGCGCATAGTGTGCCTTTGGTTCGCGTGACAAATTTGGCACGCGCCATGGAGCGCCTCAAGGAACTCGGTGTCTGGATTGTCGGCACGGCCGATGAGTCCAAGCAATCTCTTTATGATATCGACCTCAAAGGTCCGATTGCCATCGTCATGGGGGCTGAGGGAGAGGGGATGCGCCGTCTTACCGGCGAATTGTGTGATTTTTTGGCGAGAATTCCCATGGGGAAGGGAAGTCATGTGCCTTGTCTGAACGTCTCGGTTGCTACAGGTGTGTGCCTATTTGAAGCAGTGCGCCAGCGGCAGCCGAAGACACCGACTCCCATCAAAGCTGCACGGATTGATTAAGGCCAGGAAGCTTCAATCTCATCGTACCAATGTTCAGGAGAATTATTTTGATCGATAGATGGAATCACTCAACTGACCTGAGGACGACCCACCAAAGTCACATACGAGTTTCTGAAATGCGGATCCTAGCTCTAAGACATCTGCTCCGAGGGTAAAGACGCGTGTGCCTTCAGCGATCACCTCTTCTTTTTGCCCATAAAGCGAAGCGACGGCAGGATACTTACCATGTCTCAAAGCTGCTTCGGCAACCTTTTTTCGCGCAGCAACGACCTCAGGGTGTGTGGCTTGTCCTAGCTTGCCAATTCGGTGGCTATAATCTCCAGCCCCAAAGAGTAACATATCAAAGCCAGGCA
>JBIKYV010000149.1:0-8992 GCA_044355075.1 Prosthecobacter sp. | reverse complement strand
TGGCTTGCGCCCAAGTGAGGAAGTGGAGGCCGTCGGCCTTGACCTTGCTGAACACGGCGAAACCGGTTACGAGCACTAATCGCTTGTAATTCACCCTCTAGTTATAGGCCGGGGCGGCAACGTCCCGGCCTTTTTGTTTGCAAAAAAGAACGGAGAGGAATAATCCGACAATCTCCACAACCATGATCAACCGCCGTCTCGCCCTCGCCAGTGCCCTTCTTCTTTTCATCTCAAACTCCTCTGCTCAAGATGGATTCACGCCGCTCTTTGATGGCAAGACCATGACAGGATGGAAAAACCCGTATGATTGGGGAACAATCGAGGTCAAAAACGGAGAAATTCATCTGACTGGAGAAAAGAAATTTTTCGTGATCACGGAAAAGACCTACAGCGATTTCATCTTTGAAGGAGAAATCCTGCTACCTCCCGGCAAGGCCAACAGCGGATTTATGTTCCGCGCCCACGTCCAACCCAATAAAGTGTTTGGCTATCAAGCTGAGGTCGATGGCGACGAAAAAAGAAAATGGTCAGGAGGACTTTATGATGAAGGACGGCGCATGTGGTTCATCAGCCCCATCAAGGGCGATAAGGCCAGTGAAGAAGCCTTCCGCAACCGCGCCGGGAATGCATTCAAGCGCAATGATTGGAACACCTACCGAATCACCTGCCATGGCAAAAAGCTGAAGATCGAAGTCAATGGCGTGGTCACCACTGATGTCGAAGACGCCACCGATGCCTCCGGCGTGGTTGCTATCCAGCATCACGGTGAAAAAGGTGCGACCTACAAATTCCGCAACTTACGCATCAAAGAGTTGAAGTAAAAACGAGGAAGCTGAGGCGAACGCTCAACCCACAATGACTGAGTCGTTCGCCTCCTTCATGGCAAGAGCACTGCATGATCCCGTGCGCGGTTACTATGCGCGGCAGATCCGCGCAGTAGGTGGCGCTCGGGGAGATTTCGCAACCTCCGCAACGCTTTCTCCCCAGTTAGGTCAAGCGATCTCCCGCTGGTTGAAAGCTGGTTCCGTTCAATCCCCATCCATCTGTGACGTCATCGAAATCGGCGCAGGGAATGGCATGCTAATGGCCGAGATTCAACGTTGCCTCGGTTGGTGGCAGCGACGTCGCTTCAGATGGCATATCGTGGAAACCTCACCGGTATTGCGAGAGCAGCAAAGGCAGCGTTTGGGCAAACATGTTTTTTGGTATGACCAGGTGGAGCAGGCTCTGACCGCCTGCGGCGGACACGCTTGGATTTATCACAATGAACTGCTAGATGCTTTTCCTGTGCGATTAATCCAGCATCATGATGGAGCTTGGCAGGAAGTTTATGTAGCTGAGGATACCAAAGGTTATAAGGAGCTACTCCGTCCACTAGACATGACACCAGAGAAGCAATTACACTTCTCTGCCCTAGCCTGGCACCCTCCCACAGCTAACCAACGTTGCGAAATTCACGAATCCCTTTACGATTGGCTAAACGACTGGCTACCCCGCTGGCATTCTGGCAGCCTCTTAACGATCGACTACGGCGATATTTTCCCAGCCATCTATCATCGCCGTCCACGAGGCAGCTTGAGAGCTTACTTCATGCACCAGCGTCTAGAAGGTTTAGAAATCTACGAGCGCCCTGGACGCCAGGACTTGACCGCAGACATCAACTTCACGGATTATCAGGCATGGATGGAGAGTGCAGGCCTGAGTTGCGTATGGTCAGGAACTCAAGCCGACTTCATTACCCGCCAACTTCCCGGTGCCTCAGGGCCAATGGTCGATCCCCACGGTGCCGGGGGGGCTTTCAAAATCTTCGCTCATGAGCGAACGAGGCAGCCAGATCTCCGCATCTAAAAAAATGATCCACAACATCAAAAAGGCTGTGAAGTCCTATTGACCCCGGCACGGGAAACTGCCAGCATTCAGTTCCTATGGCCAAAAAAGCATCAACACGTAAAGCAAACCCAGCTCTCCTGAAACCAGTACAACCCGACGCAGTTCTGTCTGCCATCGTGGGATCCACTGCCCAACCCCGCAGTGAAATCACCAAGCGCATCTGGGACCACATCAAGAAGCATGGTCTCCAAGACGCGAAGAACAAGCGTAACATCAATGCCGACGACAAGCTCAAAGCTCTTTTCGGTGGCAAGAGTTCCGCAACCATGTTTGAGCTGGCGAAGTATGTCAGCCAACACGTGAGCTAATGACTCGAGCCTGAAGGTCATTGCCTTCCTTTTCTAAAACCCGTCATCCTTGAGTGGATGACGGGTTTTTTTATCAAAGGCGACATCTAGGTCGGCTAACTAACGGAGAAAATGACAGGCGGAACATGCACCCGACTTTTACCATGATCGAGAGCTGAAAAATCATAGCTTCACCACCTGGAAAACGACAAGCACACCAAAAAACACGAGTCAGGACGACTCACGTGAAGGCCAAAACACGTCGCCTTCAAGCCCATCACCAACGAAGATCAAAGAAGCTGAATGGTGTTACCAAGAACGCTTTGAAAACGATGACCCGGCGCTACTGCGGCGCATCCAAGGTCACATCGCGTTCCCTGTTCTCAAAGCCTCCATTCGCCGGGAGTAGTTTACCCTCCATCTACCCAATCCAGACCTAATGCCTGCGGACGACGTGGTTCTCACGGAGCTTTTCCAAGAGCCTCAGAGGCGGGGACATTCTCGACGTCCGCCTGAATGCGTTCTACGCGGGAAGCACCGATCCGAACCCCGAGCGGTGGCTGGTGAACGCAGCGATGATCGAGGCGGAGATGGCAAAGGCCAGGAAGGCGAAGGCGGAGCCCTCTAGTGAGAATGGCAAGAGCCAGAGGAGGACAGGGTTTGTGAGAGGTGAATTGGGCAGTGGCTCAAGTCTAGGCCAGCTTCAGGATTGAGATGATCTACTCTTCTTAGCATCAACTTGGTTGATTGCTCTAGGTGTCCCCCTTTTCTCTCATTCAAGCCCTTCTAGATTTAGGGAGGCAGATCACGAGCTTGCGGTTACCTTTGCCCTTCACTGTACCCGGACATTTTTATTGGCGGCGACCAAGGTAAATATTTTTCAGTAGAATACGATTTAGACTTAACTTAGACTCCCCCTCAGTGCATCGCAGAATACATTAAGTCGAACGGGCTCACCCTGTATTGTTTCGGGAGGCTTAAGCGATACGTCCCACGAGTGCCAGTCGTCATTAAAAGCGCCAAACAGCACATGGGCGGCAGCAATACTCATATAGCGAGCCTCGGAGCCGACAGTGTATTGAAGTCCCTGAGGCATCGTGCACCCACGAATAAATCGAGCGTGTGAGATGCTACTGGCTTTAGTTTCCCGTTGGGTTCGAATTCGATTGTTATCCTTTAACAAATTCAGAGTCCGAGCTCCTTTTACGGCACGATGTAAATCATGCTGCATAAGTGCTTCCACAACCTCTTGTCGTTTTTTCGACTCAAGCCGGTCCTGATTTTCTTCAAATCTGTCGGCGTACTCGCAACCAGATGGTGTCAGCTCGAAATACCCGCCATGAGCACGCAAGCGTTCTGCAAAAACGGTGTCACCCAAAGCGGAGAATAACCTTTCCGCGAGTTCGCTCTTCGTCCCGGTGGTTTTGATCCGATTCCGTTTCGCTATCGCACAAAGCTCCGCTTGCGTGAAGGCGAGCAGGATTGCGCGCGAGCCCTCGACTCTGCGAAGAAGTCCCAAGGCCACAAATCGCTCAGCTGCGCTCTCGTAGGTTTCACCCAGCACCTCGATTTCATCTTCGAATTCTAGACCGACGGGTGCATTTAGATATCCTCGTGCAAAATAGGCCATGCGTATAAGTGCCATTGGTTGATTGGCATGCGCCAACAGGCTCCAATGGCTTTTTGAGACGCTATACCCATAGACGCTCACCAAGGAGGGCAACTCACGATCGGTCTCCCTCGCCCATTCTTGCTCTTCCTGTGTTGGGTTAAGCGCCTCTTGGTCTATGGGGTCCACCAGATAACGCCAATCCTGCTCCTCCTCTTCCTCCTCCAATTCCGCTTCAGTCAGCTCGACCGTGATCACGATTTTCTCATTTTCATCAAGCAAGGTGCCTTGCCTTGGCGGCGGAGCGCCTGCACCAAGCAATACATCCACAATCTTATGTTTGTCGACGTAGATGGCACGTTCCAGAGGGGTCATTTCAAAAACGGTGCTGGGTATCGTCAAATCAGGTTGATCTTTCAGCAATTCCACAATAGCAGAGAGTGCATCGTGCTCAGCGTCTACTCCGCTATATATTGGAGTTTCACCGCGCGCATCCCTAGCGTTGATATTCGCGCCTGCATTGATGAGTACCCTAACGATATCCGCATTCCCTTCAGAAACGGCCAAATGAAGAGCTGTTTGACCTTCCCTGTTGCATACTTTCACAGATGCTTTGTGCTGTAGGAGCAAAGTGACAAGTTCTGAGCGACCCCAGCTGATTGCAGTAAGCAAAGGATAAATCATGGCATCGGTCGCTGCATTTGGATCGGCACCATTCGCAAGAAGCAGTCTAGCTGCCTCCGGGCATTTGCGAACCGCGCTGCAAAGGGCAGACTCGCTGTATTCAGTGATCAATGTAGGTGGGCAATAGTCTATGTTAGCTCCGGCTTTTAGCAGGGCGTCAACACATTCAATATGCCCATACCGGGCGGCACATTGGAGAGGTGCCTCACCTTTGTTATCAAGCGCGTTAGGATCAGATCCCGCTGCGATTAATATCAGCGCTTTGTCTAGTTGTCCCAAACGACAAGTGCGAAACAGGGCTGTCCGACCTTTTGAATCACGCTCATTGATGTTCGCGCCCGCAACCAGCAAATCCCGCATTTTGGCAGCCCCTACCAGAACAGCAGTATCCGGAAATGTTCTTTCTTTACTCATGTTCGGTTAACTTGCTAGATTCGGAATGAAATTACAGCGGGTAGGAATTTGAAAAATGAGTTTGGCTCCCTTCCAGTTTATAGTCCAGGCATAGTAATAAGTACTGAAGTGAATTTGTGTGGAGGCCAATGGCACGGTCATACGGCTTCTAGATCTCAGGCCGTAGGCCGAAGTGAAGCATGCCATTGTATTTTCCCTTCTCCTGCGGGCTACACATCTGGAATAAGATAGATTGATACCGGGATGGTAGTTCCATGAGGGATTCCGGCCGCCTCAGACTTAGCTCATGAAGTTTGACGCTCAATCCTAGGCCTCATAATTTCTATAATGGAACTTTCAAATGCAAATTATAGCACGGCGTATCATTCGGCGAGTCGCTGACTGCGTCCATCAATCACGATCTGGCCATCGGCAAGCAGAGCTTCACGAATAGCGGTAAAGGTCTCACGTTCGCAGCCAAGGATCCTGCGTAACTCCGAGGAGGATACGAGTGGTTCGCCGGCGGCGCATGCGTCGGTCAGCACGCCGATGAAGCGTTTTGTGAGATCACCGTAGGTCGCTGGTTCAACGAAGAATGTGCTCCTTAGGGATTCTTCGTGGCTTTGGCGAGTGCTGCCAAGTGATTCGCTATTTTCTGGGTTGTTTACATGGCCGTCGGTCGAAGGACGAGGCAAGAAGGTGGATTGCGCTCCAAGACTAGCATAGTCGGCGGGGTTGCAGGAGAGCACGATGATTTGCAGGCCACGCGCAGCGGCGAGATCGAGCATGCTCTGGAGAGACCTCACGCGCTCGGGATCGGCATAGGCAAACGCGTCGTCGAAAACCACGGGCAGGCAGCCGTCATAATCCGCAGCAAGGAACTCGGCAGCGGCGAGTCGGACGGCGGCGGCGACTTGTTCGCGGGCCCCCATGCTCAGTGCCAGGAATTCCACGGAGGGGCCTTGGTCTCGGGATAGGGCGAGATCCTTGAACCCTTCGTTTGTATGACTTAGGCTGACACGAGTTGAAGGTCCAAAGATGCAGCTGAGGTAATTGCCGATGCGATCTACCAGCGGGCGGGTGAAGCGGTCAGCCAAGGCTTGCTGGGCTTTGTGGTAGAGGTCGCGAACGAGACGAACGGCCTCAGCGTCGCGTTGCACAGCGGTGAAACTAGCCTCCGCACGCACCAGGGCGGCGGCGCTTTCCTCGGCGGCACGCACAGGATCATCCACACCATCTGAACGCAGAGTTGCGAGAGCTGTGATGCGGCGTTCCTCCTGAGCCGAGCGATCCTTTGCGGCGTTTTCGCGGGACCGGTCGATTCGGGTTCGGCTGCGTTCGAGCAGATCAGGTTGAAGCTCGTCGATGGCACGACGGGTTTGGTCGAGTCGGGTAGCCGCGTTATTAGCTGCTGCTGCGGCTTCTGCCAAGCGGGCTGCCCGGGGGACATCTTCGCCATGGGTTTGGCGGAGAAGGGCGAGCTGTGCAGCGAGAGCGCGCAACTCGTCGGCCTGAGACGTGACGAGCTGTCTATGTTCATCGAGCTCCTTGCGGGCTTTGATAGCGAGTCGATTGGCAGCGGCAGCTTTGCCAGCGGCCTCCGTCTCATGCGAGGCGGCGGCTTCCTTCTCCGTGGTGGCGTGCTCCAGAGCGACATGAAGCGCAATTGCGTCCCCGGGCAAGTCGAGAGTAGGAGCTGATTCGCGCAGGCGCTGGATACGGCCTTCGGTTTTGGCAAGCTCATCGCGGGCGTCGGTTAGATCAGTGTCAAGCCGGGCAAAGTCGGTGGCGGCCAAATCGCGTTCCGCCTGTGCGATGCGTTCAGCGATGAGTGAGCGCTCAGAGCAAGCGGTTTGGGCGGATTCGAGGTCGGGCAGTTCATGTTCCGCCAGAGCCCTGGCAAGTGCTGAGCGAGCGCGCTCGGTGGCGATACGCGCGTCGGCCAGCGATGTGCCTCCCCCGGGGCGGATGCGCAAACGGGCACGCCCATCAGCAAGGTGGATTTCTGTGTCCTCCGTAATGACCTGGGAGTCGCCGATAGAAAGGGCTTTTTCGCCGAGATGAACCAATGCATCCGCTGCGAGCAGATCAATGCCGGTGGCGAGGGAGCCGAGGGCGGCCTCCGCCTTGGTGACCTCAGTTTCCAGCTTGGCGAGTTGTTTGAGAACCTTGTCGTCAATGGCGGGTAGGCGGAAGAAATCGGAGCGGAGTGTATCGAGTTCTATTTTTCTTTGGGCGCGCAAGGTGGCTCGTTCTTCGAGCCGGGCGAGTGTCAGGGCAATCTGGTGATGGGCGGAGGCGGCAGACAGCAGGTCGTGCTTGGCTCGGGCAAGGCCGGCGGATACGGAGGCTCGTTCACGCTCATTTTCGGCGCTGCTGAACTCAGCGTGGGCAGCGGTCTCCCTTTGCTCTAACTCGACGGTTCGAGCGGATAACGGGGCCAATTTCTCAGCGAGCTGGATGTGTCGGCTATACTTTTCGGCTATTTTCTCGTGGACTTCGCGCAGCCGGGTGTGGCTTTCAGCGAGGCGTTCGGTTTCCGCGTCCTCGTCGCGTTCCTGCTCACGCAGGCCCTGCAGTGAAACGGCCTGATCTTTGAGGCGGGCGCTTTCCTGTTCAAGCTGAGCGATGGCTTGATCGAGTTCGGCGAGGCCAGCGATGGCATCATCGTGATCGGCGAGAGCCCGTTCGTAGCGTTGCACACGCTGGGTCGCGGTGTTGTGGCGCGTGCGAGCTTCGGCCAAGGCTTCTTCAACTCGTCCAAGGGGTCCGTTGGCGGCGGTTTTGCCATTGGACGTGAAGTAGCGAGCGCTGACTTCTTCGAAATGAGCGAGGAGGCGCCGATCAAGAGGGGACGTGAGTAAATCGGCGGCTCCGTTGTGGTTTTGAAGGCGCGGGGTGAGGCGGTTGACAGGGATTTTATCGGATTCGGTGGGATCTGTGGAAGCCGTGCCCTGCCAGAGCCAAAGGTGGGCCCACTGCAGCGAAAGTTGGCGGCCGGAGGCAGGGCCGTCGACGCCAAGAAGAGAGGCGAGCCGGGCGTCAGCCTCATCACCGTTCAGCGCGCGCTCACCCGGAGTGGAGAGACTGACGGTGCCATTTTGACCTCTAAAGTTTTTTTGGAGCGTCCACTCACACCCTTGAGCTAGAAAGCGGAGCGTGACGGACGGATGACCTGCACCGGGGGAGTGTGAACGCATGGCATCATGTTCTTTGCTGTTACCTTTGGCCCGAAGGAACAGAACGCGATGGAGAGCCTCAACCAGGGTGCTCTTGCCCGACTCATTGGGTCCACCAATGAGGGTGAGTTCGCGGTTAAACTCCACCGGCAGGTTGCGGTGGGCGCGGTAGTTTTGCAGAGTGATGGAAAGAAATTGCATGGCGGAGGCTTGGACGCGGACCTATGGCGCGAGGCTTAGAGAGAGGGCTGAAGGGCAAGGTGAAGGGCGCGCAACGCGGCGCGTGCCACAGCGACGCGAACCGGGTCAGGATCGGCCGTCTGTTTGACGAGGTTAGTGGCAACGTCGACGGTGAGCGGATCGCCGGTGCGCTGGGTGAGTGCGATCGTCTCGGACTCGCTTGGCTCGACGGCAACGGCGAAGTCCTCTTTCAGCCGCAGGAGGCGGGCTTCGAGCGTTTCACGATAAATAGCAAGCGCGGCGTGATCGTTGAGACCTAGAGTACCATCGAGGCGAAGCCGGAGGAGATCAAGACTCGTGCGCTGGCCTAGCAGCGGGTCGAGAATCGCACGCAAGGCTTCGAGACCCAGCCCTTCACGGAAAGTGAACGCCACCTCATGCCAGCCGAGGCGGGCAGTATTTATGCGGGTGACAACAGGCGCCGTGCCTCGAACGACTTCGACGAGAAGCGTGTGGCCAGGCAGGTTGGTGTCGCCTTTAGCAAAACGGTCCGGCTCGGGGGTGCCGGCATACCATGCCTTGTTGTTGACCTGGAGGGATCCGTGCCAGTCGCCGAGGGCAAAGTAATCATACGTATCCGAAGGTATGCGTGTGAGATCGAGATGATTGGTGGCGGCGATTCGTTCCTCATCGTCGGAGAAGTTGCCGGAACCGGCCTGAAAATTGAGCACCGAGCCGTGAGCCAAACCGATGCGTGGCAGATGAGCGGC
>JBIKYV010000122.1:0-11514 GCA_044355075.1 Prosthecobacter sp. | reverse complement strand
CAAGCAGTGAGGTCGGTGGACTCGTGTCGACGGAGAAGCGGACAGGGCAGAATGACAGCTTCGGGCAGGATGACCGGTTCGGGCTGCAGGAGGAGTTGAAGATTGGGAGCAAGGGCGGCTGCCTCCTGTCCAAAGAAGGGCTGGTTCCACACTCCCCCCGGGCCACCATGGTCGTGATTCCCAGGTATCACGAAGACAGGCCGGCCCATACGGCCGACGGCAGCACAGAACTGGGAAACGAGGGAGCGAGTGGGCGTCGGTGAATCAAAAATATCACCGGCAACGAGCACGAACGCGACCTGGTGTTCAGCAGCTAGGGTTGCGATGCGATCCAGGACGGCGATACGCTCAGCTTGAACGGCGTGACGTTTGGTGGAATCGGTAATTCCGGCGAAGGGTTTACCGAGTTGCCAGTCGGCGGTATGCAGGAAACGAAGTGACATGGGGGTAAGCTGTGATATTAGTTAAAAACTGCCGAAGTAAACCACCGCTAGAATTTGACATTTCTTTGTGAAGCTTGGGCGGCTCGATTGCAGGGTCAGGATGGTGTTCGATAGTATCTTATGCTGGGGCACGGAGGTTGGAAACCTGCTGAGGCACCGTTGGTTGTATTTGTGGAACCCGGTCCGCCAAATGCCACGAGTCTAGATTGTTCAATACCCTTGAAAGCTATATGTTAATTGACATCTTTCGATGCCATCGATTTGCAGATGCTAAAACCAAGCATTGGAACCATCACATTTAGTCGCCACCCAGCGAAGCCAGGCAATCATGTATTTGACGTAGGACTTTGCTTCGGATTTCGAACTGAAGCCTTCGATGCTTTGTAATCCCTGGTCCTTGAAAACACGCTCGATTTTGGCGGCTAATCGCAGGCAGGATTCCGGCGTTTTATAATTTTGGCCTTCCATATCTCCAAAAAAATCATACGTCCATCCTTCGATGTCACATCCTGTGATTCCCAGATTCGTTCTTAGCACTCGGTTACCAAACTCACCTCGGTATCCGCACGCCTTTACAAAATAACCATGGATGGCCACAGCCTTGGGCCCCAAATCTTTTTTCCATGGACACCCATTACAGCTATGTGTTGCAGCACAATCAATTGCCATTGAGCCATCATAGGGAGAGGGATTTTGAACTGCTGTCCCCTGAGTGACGCAAGGGTATGTGCGCGGATAATTGTCGAGACCCATAGACTCTTCCTTTAAATTTTGCCAGTCCAGTGCGCCCAGATCATCACCATGGCTGCGGTATCGAGCTTGCAGAGCTTTTCTCGGTTTTGGTGATACAACGCATTGAAGGAACGGGCATGTAAATGTCTTATTCAGACTGAATCCGCGCGATAGCAATGCGAAAGCCAATGTCATTGTAAGTTGCTTTTTCGTCCTCGCCCCGTCGGTATGCTGCGCGACAATCGTTCTCAAAGTCAGTAAACGCCCCACCCCGAATCACTCGCTCATCTCCCGATTATGGCCCGCTCGGATCAGTGCCCCCTTTAAGAGCGCTATATTCAAACCAATCTGCGCACCACTCAGACACATTGCCATGCATGTCGTGTAACCCCCAAGCATTTGGCTTCATTTGGTCGGGGTCACGAGCTGACTCTCGATTTCGTCGGTGATCGTTTTGCTGATCGAGCACTTCACCTTGAGCTTGGCGGGAGCGCCGTTCTGCACGCTGATGCGCAGGCCGATGGCGAATTTGCCGTCCTCGTCGGCTGAATCCTTGGCCTCACGCCAATGCGTGGCGAGGAGTTCACGGACGTGTTCGAGGGCTTGGTCTTGGAGAGGTTGGTCGGTTTCCATGATGGGTTTGGGTGAGTTCAGTTGGCATCCAGTTCGCGGATGATGCGCAAGACCATGCTCAGGTCGCGTTTGAGGGTTTCCTTTTGCTCGCGGGTGGCCCGCTTGAGCCAGCCGTTCTCCTTCATCTGCGCCCACCAGGCATTCAGACGGTTGAGGAACGGGATGTGATTGAGCCGCCCCCGGTCGGCGGGATCAAGGGTCATCTCCTCAGGTGTGAGAAGGCGTCCAGCGGTGATGCTCTTGCGGAGGCGACTGTGCGATACCGGCCCCTGCCGTTCATCGCCCCGCGTTTCAGCGATTCCTAGCTAGTGCTTTTGGTGGGCCACGGCCAGCTAGGCCACGGCTTTGTGACGCGCCCAGGAGAGAGATTCGTTGCCAACGAGAATGGTAGACGCAGCGACAGTCAGGATTCGGCTAGGTCCCTCGTGGCTCCACCGGAGAGTGGTGGCAGCTAGGCTTTGTTCAAGCCAAGCTGCTGTCTAGTTACTCATGAGCCTACCAATTTGTAGAACAGATAGCCGAGACCTGCGGTGGCGGGGATGGTCAACACCCATGCCCAGATGATACGGCCCACGACATGCCATTGAATGGCGTTCCAGCTCTTCGCAGCGCCAACGCCCATGATACTGGTCGTGATGGCATGGGTGGTGGAGACGGGCATGCCTAGCTTGGCGGCGACAAAGAGCACCGTCGCTGCCGTGGTCTCTGCGGCAAAACCATGCACGGGCTGTAGCTTGACCATCTTGTGGCCCAAGGTCTTGATGATACGCCAGCCGCCAGCCGCGGTGCCTGCTGCCATGGTCAATGCGCAGACGACTTTGATCCAGACGGGGATTTGATCGCTTTTTTCGCCGAGGGACTCGATCCGGAGGAAACTCAGCCAGTCGGGTATTTGATTCATGTCTCCAGCTTTGGTGCCAGCGACCAGTGCCAGGGCAATAATGCCCATGGTTTTTTGCGCGTCGTTCTGGCCGTGACTGAATCCCATGAAGCCAGCGCTCAGAATCTGTAGTTTGCCAAAAACTCGGCTCACCACCAACGGGCGTAAGGAGTAACACAGGCTGTATAGCAGACTCATAACCAGGAGGCCGACGACAAAGCCTGCTAACGGCGAGCTGAACATGGGTAGCACGACTTTATAAAGCAGACCGCCGCCTTCATACCAGCTTTTGCCAGCCTCGGGAGCTTTGGACCAGATGAGAGCCTCCCAGTTGCCACGGGCGGTGCCCAATGTGGCACCAATAAGCCCGCCTACCAGGGCGTGGCTAGAGCTTGAGGGCAATCCAAACCACCAGGTGATGAGATTCCACACAATGCCACCCGAGAGAGCGCAGGTGATGGTCATGGTGTTCACATAATGGCTATCAACGAGGCCTGAAGAAATCGTTTTGGCCACCGCAGTACCAAAGAGAGCACCGACAAGGTTCGTGACGGCCGCCAGCACGATCGCTTGACGCGGGGTCAGCACTTTGGTGGAGACGACGGTGGCGATGGAGTTCGCAGTGTCGTGGAAGCCGTTGATGTATTCGAAAATCAACGCCACCAAGACAACGGTCAAGACGAGGGTCATGCGCGTGACGAATCAGGAGTTTTTGAGAACGATGTGGGCGACGACGTTTCCGGCATCACGGCAGCGATCCACCACCTTTTCGATGAGATCGTAGAGGTCTTTCAAGATGACGACCTGTACTGCATCGGGTGTGCCATTGTAGAGCTGGCGCAGAGATTCCAGCATCAATTTGTCGGCCTCGCCTTCCACCTGCTGGAGCTTTTCGTTCAATTCCTTCACACGTTCCAAATGCAGCTTCTGCAATTCAGAAATCATGGTGACCACCGTGTCAGCAGCACTGTCCATGAGCCGGATTTGGCGGCTAAAGTCCACCGCTTTCAGCCGATCACGGGTAATCTGGATGCGCTCGGCGATTTTCTCAGCGGTCTTGGGTATTTTGTAGAGGGCATTGGCCAAGGCCTCGATATCCTCGCGCTCCAGTTCAGTCACAAAGGTTCGGCACAGAGCTTCGTCAATCTGCTGGGTGATTTTCTTGTCTTCACGGCGCGAGGCGGCAAACACATCCAGGCTCTGTGCATCTCCAGGACTCGAAAGCAGCAGGTGCAAGGCTTTGACGCTAGCTCTTGCCTGGGTCGCACTGGCAGCGAGCAGGTCGAAAAAAACATCTTTTTTACCAAAAAGCTTCTGAATGGAGATCATGGGAGTGGTTGTGGTAGGAAGCGTCGAAGTCAGACGGCAGGCGCTTCCCAGTGTCAAGTGACGTTCCACTCGCGAAGAAGTGGATGAGTGAGCATCAATCTCAGTAATTAAACAAGTCTGCCACCTTCCACTCACGCGGTTCAGGGGGATTGACCTGGGCCTGAACGGCTCGATTCAGTGCCGCGGTGAGGCGCCTGCGCATGTGGGGGGTGAGGCGCCGGCCCTTGCGGGCACGCTGCACGGCCTTGTGTGTCAGGGGCTCGGGGCTAGCGTTCACGAGGTCATGATTGCTCAGCCCTAGCTCCAGCAGTAGGGCATGCAGGGGTTGCTCCCCCAGGTTAAGTTCTTGGTCCATCCGGTTGGATTAGCCTGCCTTTGGCTGCTGTGCCAGTGCCGAGGGCCTGAAAGAGGCCTTTTCTCCAAGCCGTTTGCCCTTCACGCCCGCAGACGCTGCGAATTTCCCGAGCTTCTGCGATTTCCTGCGATGATCCGCTCCACCTGCCTTTTGCTGCCACTACTGCTTCACGCTCTCACCAGTGCTGGTGCGTTGGCTGTGGTTGACACTGAGTTCTTTGAAAAAAAAATCCGCCCGCTGCTGCACGAGCACTGCTTGGGCTGCCACGGCGCTGAGAAACAGAAAGGCAATCTGCGCCTAGATCACGCCGCTGGCTGGCGTCAGGGAGGGGATTCAGGGCCTGCGATCCAGCCAGGAAAGACTGAAGAAAGCCTGTTTTGGCGAGCCGTGAGCTACGACGACCGCGATCTGAAGATGCCACCAAAGAAGAAGTTGTCTGAGGCGGAACTGGCGGATCTGAAAGTCTGGATCGCCCAAGGAGCCTATGATCCGAGGACAGAGATTCCTGGTGCTAAAACGCATGCTGCCAACGCCAAGGCCGATGAAAGCTTTTGGTCCTTCCAGCCTGCGAAAAAACAACCGCTGCCTGAACTAAGGCAGTCTGACTGGCCGCTGAATCAAATCGACCACTTCATTTTGGCCAAACTGGAGCAAAAGGGCCTGAAACCGAGTCCTGAAGCTGCCGCGACCACACTGCGGCGGCGCTTGAGCATGGATCTCACGGGCCTACCCCCAGAAAAAGTTGGGCAACCCCAGTCCTGGGAAGCAGAGGTGGATGCCCTGCTAGCCTCCCCTGCTTTTGCAGAGCGCTGGGCCTCACACTTCATGGACATGACGCGCTTTGCGGAATCCTCGGGTGGTGGGCGTTCACTGCCGTTCAAGGATGCATGGCGATTCCGCGACTACTTGCTTCACTCGTTGCGCGATGATGTGCCACTGGACCGTATGATCACCGAGATGATCGCCGGGGATCTTTTGCCCTACGAGAATGCAGCACAGCGCCGACGCCAACTCACCGCTACAGGTTTCCTCGTGCTCGGTCCCACGAATTATGAAGAGCAAGACAAAGGCATGCTGCGCATGGACATTGTCGATGAACAGCTCGACACACTGGGAAAGTCCTTCCTGGGCATGACACTCGGTTGTGCGCGCTGCCATGATCATAAATTCGACCCCATCCCCACACGCGACTACTACGCCCTGGCAGGCATTTTGCGTAGCACTCGCACGCTAAAAAACTACACGGACAATGTCGCCCACTGGATCGATACCCCGCTCCCCTTCGATGGCGCCCAAGAGGCGGAGCTGGTGAAGCACGAGACGGTGTTGCATAAGCTACAAGCCGAAACCGCGCTGTTGAAGGATCAACTGCGCGATGCTGGCAGTGTGATGCTGCGCAAGAAGCGCCAGATTTTGGCCAAGGACCTGCCCGGCGTAGTTGTCGATGATTCAGAAGCGCAAAAGGTCGGCGATTGGAAGGCGTCCAATCGTTACCCGCCCTTCATCGGTGGCGGCTACCTGCATGATGAAAATCTGGGCAAAGGAGAAAAAACCCTGACCTTCACCCCCAAGTTACCCGCCCCTGGACGTTACGAAGTGCGGCTGGCCTTCAGCGGCGGACCTGGGCGTGCCCCTAGGATCGCTGCGACGGTGCTGCATGCTGATGGCGAGGACTTGGTTTACTGCAATCAAGCCACGGAAGCCCTCAATGGCCTGCAATTCACCACGCTCGGCACCTGGCGCTTCGAGGCCAGTGGGCAGAACTTTGTCATGATCTCGAATGCAGGCGCGGAGGGCTATGTGACGGTGGATGCAGTGCAATTCCTGCCTGCTGAAACGGAAATGCCAGACATGCCTGTGCAGACGCAGTCCATGGTGGAAAAAGAACTCAAAGGGCGGCTCGCAGAGCTAGAAAAGCAAATTCAGCAGCTGAAAAAAACTGCACCAGCACGACCCGAAGCCATGACCGTGGCGGAGGATGAAAAACCGGAAGACGCACGCATTCACATCCGTGGCAGCATTCGGAACCTAGGCAATGCGGTGCCACGTGGTTTCCTGCAAGTGGCAAGCCGTGGCCCAGCGGCGGCCATTGCTAACGATCAAAGCGGACGGCTACAGCTCGCAGAGTGGATCACTCGCGCTGACAATCCGCTAACCGCACGAGTGCTAGTGAACCGAGTCTGGCATTGGGTATTTGGTGCAGGCATCGTACGCACGACCGATAACTTTGGCAGCACAGGAGAGGCTCCCTCTCACCCTGAACTGTTGGATCATCTGGCACTCACTTTTGTACAAGAAGGCTGGAGCCTGAAAAAGCTGGTGAAGTATCTCGTCATGAGCCGGACCTATCGCCAGAGCAGCGAAATCATCCCAGGTGTTGTCACCACGATCGACCCCGACAACCGCCTGCTCTCCCGCATGAACCGCAAGCGGCTGGATGCGGAATGCCTTCGGGATGCAATGGTAGCCGCCGCAGGTGCCCTGGACCGCACCTTTGGTGGGCAAAACATCCAAGGTGGTAACAAGGTGGACGCGAATGACACTAAAGTGCAAAACCTGGAGTATGGCTTTCAGTTCCTCGACACGCGGCGGAGCGTCTACACCGCTGCCTTTCGCAATGTGCGCCATCCGCTGTTTGAAGTTTTTGACTTTGCTGACATCAACCAACCCATCGGCCAACGCACCACCAGCACGGTGGCGACTCAGGCGTTGTTTTTGTTGAACAATCCACAGGTTATCGAGCAGGCACAAGCGGCTGCGGAACAGCTACTTCGCCAAGCTGAAGATGCCAAAGCGCGAGTTCGGCTTGCCTACCAGCGCTGCCTTAGCCGCGAACCCAGCGCCGTAGAGCTGGACAAAGCCGTGCTCTACCTTGAGGCACAGTGTTCTGGCAATGACGAAGGCCATGACGTACGCGACCACTACGCTCGACTCATTCAGGTGCTCTGGTCCACTCCCGAGTTCCGCTTCCTCGATTGACGCGACAGCCCTCTCGGTAGAAATGCGCAGCCCATGGCCGCACTCAGCCGCTTTTACCTAGCTGCCAACGCTTGGCAGCCCCAGCAGCTCACTCTTCAGGGAGATGAGGCCATCCACTGTGCTCGCGTGTTAAGAAAACTGCCCGGAGACCACATCGAAATCTTCGACGGCGCAGGTCGCGTAGCTCAGGCGACCTTGGCAGCCGTGTCCAAAAATGCCGTGCAGGCCAGCATCGACTCGGTGGAGACACATGCACCTGCCGCGCACCCATTGCATCTCTACGCGGCGATGATCAAAACCGAACCCTTTGAATGGCTGCTGGAAAAGGCAGCTGAACTCGGGGCGGCCAGCATTCAACCCATCATCACCAGCCGAACCATCGTGCATCTTCAGGGGGAGCATTTGGAGAAGAAGCTAACCAAATGGCATCGCCACATGGTGGAGGCAGCCAAACAATGTCACACGCCATGGGTTCCACACCTGCATGCTCCCCTGCCCTTCGCATTAGCCCTCCAAGCCATGCCCGCCGATAGCCTGCGCATCCTGCCCGCGTTAAGCGAGCACTCGCGCCGCATTCACGAACTGGACCTACAGCGAGCACGCCCCGTATGCATCGTGATTGGACCTGAAGGTGACTTCACGCCGGACGAGGAGCAACTCGCCCAGAAACATCACTGCCAGCCGATCACCCTAGGGCCGCTCATCCTGCGCGCCGAGACCGCTGCGATGGCGGCCTTGGCAATGGTAGGCCAGGAAATCAGCAGGCAAGACCACCAGAGCTGAGGTCAGGCGCGCTTCAGTTTACCGCTAGCTGTCAGCGGCAATTCTGGCACCACACTGAACATCAGCGGAATCTTGTAGGCCGCCAAATGAGCACGCAGGTGATTGCGCAGCTCCAGCGCCGTGGCAGCTCCCTCGGCGCTGGCGATGTAGCGGCAAACGGGCACCTCGCCGTAAAGCGGGTGAAGCCTCGCCTCGACCAGAGCACACTCGACTTTCGGGTGCGTGTTCAGAATGGCCTCGACCTCTTCGGGGAAGACCTTCATGCCACCTACATTGATCAACGTCTTTTGACGACCACAAATGAAGACGCGCCCGCCATCATCTCTGCGTCCGAGATCTCCCGTAGCGAACCAGCCCTGCTCATCCACAACCTGAGCACGTGGTAGCCAGGGATCCAGATAGGCATCAAACATGCCCGGTCCACGCAGGCAAATCTCTCCAGACTCACCGCTGGCGGGCTCAGCTCCCCGCTCATCGCGCAGCAAACATTGGTAGGCGGGCAATGGCAAGCCGATGGCCTCCGGAGCGATCAGAGCGCCGTCCAGATTCAGAACAGGCAGACCAAGCTCGATGATGCCAAGTCCTTGCACCAGCGGCAGCCCAAAGCGTGCATGAAATTTCTGCGCCGTCGCAGCATCCAGAGCTGCCGCCGTGGCCACCGCGAGACGCAGCGTGCTCCAGTTCGCGAGCTCGGGAGCCTGCACCAACTGGCGATAATGCACAGGACTGCCATACATGACCGTCGCCGCCTGCTGGGCACCCGCGCGCAGCAGATCCTCCCCCAGATGGGTCTCCTCAATGATCGTCGTGGCACCGTGATACAGATAAAGCACGATGGAGACGGCAAAATGATGTGCCATGGGCAGCACCCAAAGCACCCGATCAAGAGGACTGATCTGCAGCCCTTCATTCGCCGCAGTGATGCGAGCCAGCAGCGATTCGTGAGACAGCAGTACGCCCTTGGACTTCCCCGTGGTGCCAGAACTGAAACGGATGAAGGCAGGATTCAGTTCCTCAAATGCATCGCGCGGAAAACTAGCCTCCGAAGAAGCTGGCACACGCACGAGTTTCACATTTTGACCACCCACCACGATGCTAGCGAGCACTTCTGCGCCCATAGGCAACCAGCCAGCCGCAGACTCCAACACGAGCACGAAATCCAAGGCCGTTCGCGTCAGCAGCTCACGTTTTTCCTCATCGGCCAACTCATCCGGCACAGGCACAAAGCAGGCACCCGTTGCCAACGTAGCTAAGGCCAAAGGCACATAGTCCAGACAACTGAGAAAATGCACCCCAAGGCGCGCACGATCTTTGCGACTCGCAGTAACTGCCAGATGAGGACGAATTTCTGCCGCCAGACGATCACACTCGGCGAAGAGTTGATCATAGCGAAGAGTGCGCTCTTTTTGCACCAGCGCCACGGCCTGGCATTGAGCACGCTCACGAATGGCTTCGACGATGCTAAATCGACTCATGAGGTGCCGTTTAAAATCCCCAAGACAATCCCACCGTAAAACCCAGCGCATTAATCCCTGGATTTGGATCTGTGGCACCCCCATTCGATAAGTGCTGAAACATCACACCCACACGCATCTGCAGCGTTTCATGAATGGCATGAGCTACGCCGACATTCGCAAACCAATTTAGCGTAAAGTCCTGCCCCTGCCCACCAACAACGCCTTGCGAATCCAGCCAGCCAGCGCCACCACCCACACTCGCGTAGATCGACCAAGTGCCTGCAGAATTCCACCATTCTATAGAAGGTGCTCCCATAAGGCCAAAGTAGTGATTTTCTGGCCCCGTCTCCACCCATTGTCCCAAAACCGACAAACGATGGCGAATGAACAGCTTCGACCCATTGGCAAAATCCAGGCCCAAAACCTCAGGCGAACGCCAATGGAGCATCACTGGCACCATGCCATAATCCAAGCGGGTGCTTCCACTAACCTTCCAAAGATAACCCATCTCCACATCCAAGTATTGCTGATTCCAGGGCTCAACGGTCGCTGATACAACGGAGGGTCGAACAGACTGCCCAGCAAGCGAGCCGCCTAAAAGCAATGAGCTAAGAAAAAAGAGGAGCCATTTCATCCACCCACATACAAAACAAGCCCAGGTGACGATGCAAGGAACTGGCGAAACTTTGTCATCCATTGACTGAATGCCACGCTGCCACTAGCAATCGGAAAAACAGTTATCGAAGAATAGCCCCTTCTTCTGCATCGTTGGCAAGGCAGAACTTCTCTCGACCATGAGACCAAATCCCAGCCGTCGTCACTTCCTTCAACAATGCACCACCGCAAGCAGCGCATTGGCATTTCCATCCATTATTCCTGCCTCAGCTTTGGGAAAAGACGGTCGTCCGCCGCCCTCAGAGCGCACCACCCTAGCGGTTATTGGCTGTGGCGGAAGAGGCACAGATGTATTGAAAAGTTTTCTTCAAGACGAGCGCGTGCAGGTCATCGCTGTGTGCGATGTCGAGCGCGAATCCGCTCGCTACAACAAAGGCATCATCAAAAAAGCAGGAACGCTCGGCCGTGAACCTGCACGACGCTTGATTGATCAAAACTACGGCACACAAGGTTGCCGAGCTCACGAAGACTTTCGTGAAGTGCTGGCCAGTTCTGACGTGGATGCAGTGCAGATTGCCACCCCCGATCACTGGCACGCGCTGCAAGCCGTGGCCGCTGCCCATGCCGGCAAGCACATCTACTGCGAAAAACCGCTCAGTCTGACCGTGGCTGAAGGTCGATTCATGAGCGACACCGTACGCCGCAGTGGTGTCACTTGGCAGACTGGCAGCCAGCAGAGAAGTGACATCCACTTTCGCATGGCATGCGAATACGTGCGGAATGGTCGCATTGGCAGGCTGCGCCAGATTCGAGTCGGCCTAGCAAGTGAAAACCGTGACAACAATGGCCATGCCGCCCAAACGGCTTCGGCACCAGTACCTGAAGGCCTGAATTATGATCTATGGTTAGGCCCTGCTCCTGAAGCAGCCTTTTGCCCCGCGAGGCTACATTCAAATTGGCGATGGTTTTACGACTACTCCGGGGGCAACATAACCGACTTTGGCGCCCATCACCTTGATATCGTTCAGTGGGCACTCGACATGGATGAAAGCGGCCCTGTGTCTTTTTTCGATCTGAAAGCAGAATGGCCTGAGGCTGGCAGTCTTTACACCACCTGCCCACGCTTCTCCTTTGCCTACCGCTATGCTGACGGAACCATCGTGCGTGTGGCGGATAAGCAAGATTTTGGCTCAGGCATCGCCTTCGAAGGAGAACTTGGCACGATCATCTGTTCACGAGGCATGTTGAAGATCAGTCCCGACTTCTTGCGCCAGCCACTCAGCCCGAATGATGTTCGCCTCTACGAAA